>NZ_JBWEYV010000009.1:0-121496 GCF_056329745.1 Epilithonimonas sp.
TTATTAACAAAAAACTCTACTTTTGAGTGTGCCTAAGATGGGTGAGATTACAGATTTTGTATTAACGCTCACGCAAAAATAAAAAAACAGACATAAAAGACTGATTAACAATACTACTAATTTGTAAAATCTCTTTCAATAAATTTGTGATAGTATTGTAAATATAAAAGTTCTTTTATACTAAAAATTCAAAATTATTCATCAGAGGCCTTTTGCAAAAGAGAAATATATTGAGATGGTGTAATTCCGGTTCTATTTTTAAAACTAATTGTGAATTGGCTATGAGAACTATACCCTATCATACTAGAAAGAACCGCAATTTTGTATCGGCGGTATTTTGGATTGTTGCAAATTACTAAAGTAAAATAATCGATTCTCATATTATTCAGATAATTATAAAAATCTTCATCTCTATATTTTTTTAAAATATAACTAAGATTTCTTGGCGTAATTTTAAGTAAAACTGCCATTTTTGCCGCAGACATATTTTGCTCAATGTAAAATTGCTTTTGTTCCAATATTTCCAATTGTTTTACAATTTTGTCCTCATTTTCAATCTCTTTGCACTTACCCATGCTGAAAACCTTAGCATTTTGCTTTTCGTTTTTTTTCTGATCTAAATTAAGAATTATTTTTTCGTAGGCTATCTTTAGCTTCCTGTTATTATGATGGTTATATATAAAAATCAAAATTAGACCAAAAACTAAACTTGCACTTACAATAAGCCAAATTACAGCCTTGTGTTGCTCTTGCCTAATTTCTACCTTTGACTTTAAAGTCTCATATTTGGTCAACGTTTTAGTAGATTCCTTTTCAATATGACTAATTTTATCCACTTCCTTTAAAAAAGCAATTTGATTTTCGTGAGTATCTATATTTGCCTCTAAGCGCTCGGACAAAATTAATTTTTTCAATAAAAGAGATTTATGATTATTCGCGCTATTATATCCTTCGGTAAAGAGCGTTTTTGCAAGGTTAATATTTTGACTATTTACGGCAAGTAATGCTCTTGATAGAATGTATAATTCATACAATGAATAATTTTTAAGCAAGCCTTGATCTTGTACTAAATTGAAGCTTTTTTGTAAACTCTTTTCACCTTCCTCCAATTTTCCGCATTTGATTTGAACAAATGCTAATTGAGAATAAACGCCAAAGATGTAATTTGGGTTAACTTTATAAATTTCTTTTGGAACCAACCGCAAGTACTGTAATTTTGCTTCTGCTGATTTACAATAATCTTCATCAATATCATATAACTTAGATAAATTGTAATAGTACTCGGCATTTGTATATTTATCCTTAGAATATTTATTTAATTTTTTTCCAAGCTCCCAAGCTTCGTTTGATTGCTCAATCAAGCCAGCTCTCCGATATGAATACACTAAGCCATTTGTATAATATCTCTTTAAATCAATTGAATCTAAACTTTTCCCATATTTTTTTGCAGCTTCAAAATAATCCACTGACATTTTATACTTACTTTCCTTGTACATTATATCACCCATAATGTAATTGGCATAAGATTTCTCATAATCAGTTTGTGCATATTTAAATAACTGTTCTGCACACTCATAATTATTGGGTACGTTTTGTTTTAACAACTCAACATAATGTTTAAATTTTAATGATTTTTGTGAATCGAGTTCCTTTTTATTACAGGAGAGTAATAAAACAAGTAATAATAGAAATAAATGTTTTCTTTTTAAATGTTTCATATCAATTTGAAAAAATGCTTCTAATCTTTCAACAAAATAATCGGTGGTAGACTAGCAATTTTTCAAGAAAACAAATGTTCTGTGCGGCTATAAGTCCCTGTTTACCCAACACTTTTTATGTCTTCGCAACACAATATCTCAAATGAATTGAAAATAATGGGAAGAATAATCCTATCTATTAAGATATTAAAAAAAATTAGTATTAAACATCTATTTCGTAAAACTAGATGTTTAATACTATTTAAGTTTAGAAATAATCATTTGTGCTTGAAAATTATTAGTTTTTGTTATCACAAAAAAAAAGCATCAAAACTTAATTCAAAAGCAAAAGAGTTTTGTTTTATCGTTTAAACTAAAACACTAATTATCATTAACTAATTGATTATTAAGTACTCTGTTTTGTAAAATAGAGTTTTTACTTTTTGAGTATCAAGCAAATGGTTACTATGCTTTGAAACAAAAAAAAAAGTTTTTCTTATAATATTTTTTGAAAACTACTTTGCGATTCCTTTTTCAAAAAAAAGATGTACTGTGATGGCGTAATTCCAGTTTTATTTTTAAAATTAATAGTAAACTGACTGTGCGAATTATATCCAACCATTTCAGAAAGAACCGAAATTTTATAATTTCTATATTGAGAATTGTCACATAGGATTTTACAAAAATAGTTAATTCGCACATTGTTCAGATAATTGTAAAAATCCTCATCCCTGTATTTTTTTAATAAATAACTTAGATTTCGTGGTGTAACTTTAAGCATAACTGCCATTTGGGCTGCAGACATATTATTATTAGTGAAAAAATGTCTCTGCTCCAGTATTTCTAATTGCTTTAAAATTTTGCCTTCATTTTCAAGCTCTTTGTTTTCTCCTGAGCTTATAATCTTAGGATCATTACTTGGATTATTTTTCTTAGATAAACCTTCAATTATTTTTTCATATGCGATTTGAACCCTTTTATTTTTATTTCGATTAAACAAGAAGAGAATAATAATGGCTACGAAAGAAAATGTGCTAACCGTCACCCATGTTGTAGTTTTGTTCTTTTCTTTCTGGATTTGCATTTTTGTTTTTTTTGTCTCGTATTTTGTGAGTTTTTGTGTACTAAGTGTTTCTTTTTTTGTAATTCCTTCTATTTCTTTTAATAAAGACAATTGTTCTTCTGGAGAATCGATTTTTGCAGCTAAACGTTCATTCAAAATTAGTTTGCAGTTTCACCGTACTTTAATGCAAGCATAGCACTCGCCAATTCATATATTTCATACAAAGATGAGTTGCTTTTTTCTGAAACATTTTTGATAGTTACATCTGCTTTTTTTATGCTTTGGGCTGCCTCATCAGGTTTTCCACATTTCATTTGCACAAATGCATTTTGGGCATAAACAGCAAAAATATAATCCGGATCCTTCTTTTGAATGTCACGTGGTACTAAACTCAGATATTTCTTTCTTGCTTCCGAAGCTTTACAATAGTCTTCATCAATATCATATATTTTAGAAATATTGTAATAGTATTCGGCTTCTTTATACGGGTTATTAGATTTATTATTCAACATCTTATACCTTTCCCAAGTATCATTGGATTGTTCCAAAAGTCCAGCTCTTCGGTATGCCATCATCAGATTATTTGTGTAACCTAACTGAACCTCAATTGAGTTTGATTTTTTCCCATACTCTTCGGCCTTTTCAAAATAATGTACCGCTTGAAGATAAAGTCCATCTCGATATCGGGAACTTCCGACAATATAGTTGGCAAATGATTTCTCTTCATCGGTTTGTGAATTTTTTAGTAATTCTTCCGAGTTTGAGGCATAATCTTTAATAGTAGAATTTACAAGTGCTTTATAATACAGATAGTTTTTAGATTTTTTTGCATCTAAATTTTGCTGAGCGAAAAAAAATACTGAAAAAAAGATAAAAAAGAAAAACTTCAATCTGTAAAAAATCATCATAAAAATCTATATAAGTAAGAATAGGTTTATCAATATGCATCATATTAGACACCAGGTACAACCCTTTTTATTATTTCAATCCGTCTATTAAACAATCTAAAATAACAGGATCCTGCATCTCAATTTATATCACTCTCAAATATATCAAAACGGTATGTTATATATCAAACTACCGACACTAAGTGTTTTTCCTTTAATATAATGACCATGATTTATCCTAGAAATCTTACAATAAAGATAATTTTTTTTAGAAGCTAAAGCAAAATGCAATAAAGTGCATAGTTTTAACTATTTTTGAGAGCAGTAAAAAAATAAAAATGAAACGTTCCGGAACTGCCGATCTGCCTTTACATTACGGCCATGTTCCTGCATGGCTATACGAGCGCATGTCCAGACTTGGGCTTGCCATTGTAGAAGTCATCCTTGCTGATTATGGCAAAGATGAAGTGCTGAGGCGGCTAGCAGATCCTTTTTGGTTTCAGAGCTTTGGCGCCGTTATGGGTATGGACTGGCATTCTTCGGGGATTACCACCTCTGTCATGGGTGCGCTGAAACGTGCTATCAACCCCAATTATAAAACGCTGGGGATATATATTGCAGGCGGGAAAGGCAAATTTTCCCGGGAAGCACCCCAAGAATTAATAAAAATAGCAGATTCTACCGGCCTGGATGGCAATGAGCTGGTGCGCTGCAGCAAACTCTCGGCAAAGGTTGATAATACAGCAATACAAGATGGTTACCAGCTTTATTTGCATAATTTTATTCTGTCAGATCAAGGGAATTGGGCGGTCGTTCAGCAAGGGATGCACGATTTTGATGGAACAGCAAGGCGTTACCACTGGCTATCCGAAAACGTAATTTCTTTTGTGAATGAGCCACATACCGGCATCTCGGGAGTTAATCGGGGAAAAATTCTCAACCTGACTTCTGCCGATGCAGAAACCAACAGAAACGGCATTCTTGACATCACAAAAACGGATTCTGAGAAGTGGATGCAGGACTTTCAACGCTTGATTTTGCCTGCTCATCACGAGGTTTTGGCGAGCGATGTCGACATGAAGAAACTAGGCAACATGCTTTGGCTGGCAAGGGAAAACGAACCAGAAAACTTTGAAGACCTGCTGATGTTGAAAGGTGTTGGCCCCAGAACAATGCAGTCTCTGGCTCTGGTAAGTGAAGTGATTCACGGCGCACCGTCACGTTTTACAGATCCTGCAAGGTTCTCCTTTGCGCACGGTGGCAAAGACGGACATCCCTTTCCTGTGCCCACAAAAACGTATGACGAGACCATTTCTATCCTGCGAACCGGCATAGAAAAGTCGAAACTCGGAAATCAGGATAAAAGCATGGCGATCAAAAAACTACATGAAATTGCATTGAGGACTGAAGAAAACTTTACCCCAGATTTTAGCCTTGAAAAAGTCATAGAAGAAGAAAGACAGAATTCTTGGCGTTTTGGTGGCAAAACCGTTTTTGGGGATGCCAAGCCGATGAAACCCAATGATGGGATTCAGTTAAGTTTGTTTTAAATTAGAGAATAAGAAATTTTTACACTTGCAATTTTTTCTCATCAATAGATTTGGAGAGCAGATCCCGGAAACACTCTCCCATCTCGTCTGAAGCCCTGCAAATAGCATTTTCCAACATATTACGGACTTGTTTTTCTGTAACGCCGGCTTCTGTCCAGCTTTTCCCGGATGTGTAAGAATTGAGGATAAACGGCATAATCCTGTCTATGGCGCAGGCAAAAATAGCATCGGGTGTTTTTTCTTCTTCAAACTCGATCCAGAGGTTATAAAACTCATCCGCCATCTGCTGATCCAGAATCCCAAAAATCTTTTTAGCAGCCACCTTTTCCCTTTCAAATTTCCCCTTCATTGCTTCTTCGTCAAACAGGAATGTATCACCTGCGTGAATCTCAACCAGATCGTGGATGGATAACATCCTGATAACCCTCAACAAGTCGATTTCATTATTATTTTTAGCATATGGATATAGGATCTGAGCCATGATAATGATTTGCCAGCTGTGTTCTGCGGTATTTTCCCGGCGAGAATCATCGGCATTGTAATTCCTTCTTTGGACATTTTTCAGCGCATCTACAGCGAGGATAAAATCGATTTCTTTTTGGATTTTCATTCTTTAATCTTTATAATAATCTTTGATTTTATATTGTTTTGTTTTGCTGACCCATTTGTGGTTAACGAGTTGCCGAGTAATCACTTTTACGAATTCGCCGCCTTGGGCATCTTCTTCCAGCTCGTAGACTTTATGCAGGCCTTTTCTGGGAATCACCGCGTACTCGGTAGTGATATGCCAGCAGCAGCCGGATTTTGCAAATGTGATCAACCGTTTCCTCTTTTGATCTGTCTGGAACATCCCGAGATTTTCGTAGGCCAATGCAGTCAATTCTTGGCTAAGTACCAATTGTTTCTTGGTAGTATTATAAACGTAAACATCATACGAAGGGCCACCATAACTACTCTGGTTACCATTTCTTACCGCAAGATCTTCAGAACCATCGAAGTTGAAATCATCAAAGATAAGTGGACTTTGCTCATTGTACAGCTGTATGACATTGACACTTGGCTGTTGGTTTTTGTTCAGATAAAAATAAAGATCATCGGAATGCAAAGTTTGGACAAGCTGTTTTGTCTTTTTGTCTATCAAAGTGACGGTTCCTTTTCCGTTACAGGTATCGCCTTCACAATTTTCTACAGAGATTTTGGCTTCTAATCGTTTGGATCCATCGTGAATCACAAAATTATTCTGAGCCACACAAAAGGAAGAAATGCCTATTAAAAGTAAGGTCAATTTATTTTTCATAACGGTGCCATGTTATAATTCCGTTCCGGGTTCAACCTCATAAGGCTCTCTGTTTTTTTCGAAAATCCTAGTCATTTGAGACCCTTCAACCGTTGTTTTTTCATTGATTTTCCTAATCCAGTTACCTTCTCTCAGGCCAATAACTTTGGTGTCATTCTGAGTCAGGAATTCCTTGATTCTTGTTTCCCTAGTTTCTCCGTTATGTTTGATTTCGGGATTGGGATCCAGATAATGCGCGTTGATATTGAAAGGAACCAAGCCCATACAATCGAAACTTGGTGGGTAAACAATCGGCATATCATTAGTAGTTTTCATATTAACACCGGCGATATTGCTACCTGCGCTACATCCTAGATAAGGTTTTCCATCTTCCACATTATATTTCAGGATATTCATCAGACCTAATTCTTGCAAAGTTTTCACCAAAAGGAAAGTGTTGCCTCCACCTGTGAAAAATGCTTTGGCAGAGTAGATGGCTTCTGTCTGATCTTCAAAAGTATGTAGGCCTTTGACCTTGATATTAATACTTGCAAAAAACTGTTCTGCTTTTGCGGTATAATCGTCGTGGGAAATGCCACCTGGCCTTGCGAAAGGGATAAAAATGATTTCATCAATGCCATCGAATAATTGGATAAGCTCAGGTTTAAGATATTCCAGATATTGTTCGCCGTAGAGTGTAGATGTGGATGCGAGAAGAATGTTCATTTTAGTATAGATTTGGTGTTTGATATTTGCTGTTTGGCAAATTTCGTGAAATGTTTTATTATAGCAGAGAAAATGTTTTGAACTTTATTTTAAAATAGGCCGAATATGCTGCAATTGAATTTTGAATAAAATTCAGCAAGAAGAATGAGGTTTGTCAATATTGTATAAAAAACCACTGACTTAAAGTATAAAAACCAAAAATCCCCTAGAAAAAGTTCTAGGGGATTCTCTTTGAAAAATTTGATTTGATATGAATTAATGCTTAAAGATTAAAGTTAGTCCAACTTGCATACCAAAAATCGTTGGCATCTTTAACAGCACCTCTATAAGTTACAGGTGTAAAACCAGCCAATAAAGGATTAGTAAAAACGCCTCCCGTCAATAATGGAGAGCCAGACGCTGGAGCGAAATTAGGTGTTGTACCTGCGGGGTTCCAAGGTCCTACAATTTTTGCATCGGAGCCATAAGCCAAGATTGAATTTTTATTGGCATCAAAATAAGTTTGTAAAGCAGCCAAATTGAAACCAGTTGGTGTTCCAGAAGCTCCATATTTCAATGGAACAGGGCATCCCGCAATGATATTGTTCTGGAATACTAATTTTCCGTTGGTAATGTTAGCATCAGTAGCTGTTCCCTTCGTAGCATCTATAAACAAGCCTGCCAAAGGATAACCCATAATCACTGAATTAAATAATGACATTGCTGAGTTTCTCCTGATCTGTGCACCATGCTGAAACAAAGTATTAACGTTTGCTGCATTGGTAGTAGTAGCAGTAGATTGAATAGGGCCAATAATGGTCATATTGGAGAATACTGCTGATGTTTGTGGCGTAAGAGGAGAACCGTTGGCGTCGTTATCAGATTCAAATGCGTTGGATCCAGAAACGTCTGCAACCAATGGATCTCTTACAGCAATACCAAATTGTATTTTTCCGGAAAAACCGTTATCTGTATCGAAGTCATCATCCAAACCTTTGTATGCAATAAGGTGCGAACAATTAACCGTACCACCAAACCACTCGAAGCTATCATCATTAGCATAAGAAACCTGTACATAATCTACAGTTGTTCCATTTCCAACACCACCGAAAGTAAGTCCGTTGATTTCTTTATCCGGTAAGAAGGCATAACCAGCATACTCTATCCTTACATATTTTAAAACACCGCTGTTATCAGCCGCATTGGTTCCACCATACAGTCCGTCACCGGCAGCGTTGTTGATACCACCCTCAATCTCGCCAATACCTTGTTGGCCATTGTAGGAAGAATTGGTAGGTGCAGCACCCAAAAGTACAACGCCTGCCCAATCGCCACGCTTAGGAACTGGTTTTTCTGATGTGAAAATAATAGGATTATTAACCGTTCCTTCTGCCATAATTTTTGAACCTCTAGTGATGATCAATCCACCATTTTTATCTGCTTCACCTACTATTTTGGTTCCTGGTTCGATGGTTAATGTAGCACCATTGGTAACATAAACCAATCCTCTTAATTTATAAGTATTGTTGGCCTTCAAAGTAAGGTTAGAGGTTATTTTACCAGACAGAATCAAGTTTTCTGTTGTTCCATTTCCTGTACCACCCTGAGTTATCACTTCGCCGTCTTCTTCAATTTTTCTACAAGAATGAGTTGAAAAAGCTATAACGCCTACCGTTAAAAGACTGATTAGAGTTTTGTTTAGTTTCATTTTATTTAGATATTATTTAATTATTTAATTTTAAAAGCTGTAGCCTATTGTTAAGCTGATATTGGTTCCTGTAAGCCGCTCGATAGCTAAAGCATCTGTTTTGTCGTACTTTTCATTATTATTCAAATCGTGATAAAATTTGGCTCTTTGATTAAGAATATCAGATATATTTAATTTGATTTCGCCTTTATTTTTCCATATTTTTTTGGCGATTTGATAGTCTAAAAGCGGTCTTGGCGCTTCCCAAATTGGTGGTACCTGCTCGTTTCCTACATACAATATCCTACGTCCAATTACATTAAATAGCACGGTAGAAGAAAGTCCCAACTTGCTGTTATCATATTGCAAGCTTGCATTCACCGTGTAAGGAGATTGCCCTTGCATAGGACGGTTTGTATTGGTTTTGGTATCTGTTACGCGGTTATGGATGTAAGAAAAATTACCTCCTGCAGTAAAATTTTGTAAAAAACTGGCGAAATCTAATTTTCTTCTAAACTCGAATTCCGCTCCGTAAGCATTGGCTTTTTCGGCATTCAGGAAGTTAAAGGTATTACTGGTCCCTGCACCAGATTGATTAAAGTAAACTTCGATTGGATTTTTAAAATTTTTGTAAAAACCTGCCAATGAGATGATTTCTCCTGTTCTTGGATAAAATTCCCATCTCAAATCGGCATTGGTGATTTTAGTCCTTTGTAAATCCTTATTTCCTATTACCGTAGCACCGAGATCAAAATCGTAGTAAGCCAAAGGTGATAGTTCCCGGAACTCTGGTCTTACAACAGTTTGTGAACCTGCCAAACGCACATTCATCTTATCATTAAGTTTGAATGTAAGATTCAACGCAGGAAGAAAATCTGTCACTTTTGAATACACAAAACGGTCATCAGATTTTTTTGTACTGCCTATTAGCTGATCAAAATTTTCTACCCTCACGCCCCAAACCGCTCTCAACCAATCGGTAATATTATTGTCTAATTGTAAAAATCCTGCGTTAAGTATTGTATTCGCAATGTATCGGTATTGGTTTCCTGCAATCTCGTTAAAAGTAAATTGATTGCTGCCGCTGCCAAAATTGGATGGGTTAAAAATAGTTTCAAAAGGCTGAGAAAGAAGCGTCTGGTTAAACCCTTGCAACTGTACAGAGAACGGTCTTGCGTTGTAAATCCTATCTTTTACCTGAAACAAATAACCACCCTTTATCGTTTGTTTCTGTCCAAAAATTTCAAATGATTTTGATAAATCTCCACCAGCATTATAAAGATAATCGTTCAAGTTGGAGTGGAAGAAACTTCCAGATTTTTGGGACAAACCGTTAGAAATCAATGCTAGATAAGGACTTCCTTGGAGATCTGTATATTGATTATATTGCAAACGTTGCAACATAGGTACATATTGATCCAAGATTCCGAAACTTCCGTACCAGTTCAGATTGAGCCCCGCGAATTTATGATTACCGTTGATGGTAGAATTATAAAAAGTTGTCTCTTTAAAACCCAATTCCCTTGCAATAATGTTGGTACCATTGATGGGATCAAACTCAAAATCTTTACCTGTACGGAGCGAAACGTGATTAACGCCAGTATGTGTAATGATATTTTTTAAGGAAATTTTGTTATTGGAATTCAGTTTTAAGGATAGATTCAACATACCACCCAAAACAACTTCGTTGCTGTATTTATCTGTATTATAATCAAAGTTGACATCGGCATTTTGATCATTGATGGTAAAAAAGCGGTTTTTGGTCTCGGTTCTTCTCTTAAGATTACTATAATTGAGAACAGCAATCACGCCTAGTTCTTTGCCGAAAAGCTTGGTATTGAAACCACCGTCAGCCTGCAAAGATAGATTCTCTGGCCAACTCAAATTATTATAATTAAAATTCCTTACGTAGCCTTTTCCGAACTCGGTTTTTTGAGCTTCGGTAAGAACTCCGAATGCATTTTTAGTAGGAAACCCAGTTGGCAAGGCTCTTCCCTTATCATCAATTCCAAGAAAGTCATATTTACCAGATTTCTGGATGGCAAACTCTCTGTTGATGGTTATGCTGTTGGCACCAACACCCAACTGCATATTGAAGAAATTCTTGCTAGGTATATCTTTGGTATTAACCTGAATCAAACCACCAGCCCATTCTCCTGTATATTCTGGGATGAATGCTTTGTTGATGACCAAAGTTTCTATAACGTTCGCCGGGAAAAGGTCAAACGAGAATGTTTTTTTATCCGGTTCTGTACTGGAAAGCTGAATGCCATTCAGCATCGCTTGGTTATAACGGTCAGAAAGTCCTCTTACCACAATATATTTACCATCCATCAAACTCACTCCCGAGACTCTTTTAAGAACCTCACCCGTATTTCTGTCTGGGCTTTTTTTGATGGCTTCTACCCCAATAACCTGAGAAACCACTGCAGAATTTCTTTGTATTGCAATAGTTGAGGCAATGGACTCTTTTTTTGCACTTGATTTTATTACAACACCTTCTATATTGGATTCTTTAGTCTCTAATCTGTGAAGCAATATATCCAAATGCGTATTTTCATCATTTACAAAAACATCAGAAATCTCTTTGCTCTGATATTGGGCATTGCTGATTTTTAAAGTGTAACTAACTTTAGGATCAAGAGAAACAGAGAAATTACCGGAAACATCGGTTGTGACCTGTTTGTCATTAATACTAACCATAACCCCTTCTACAGGAGAATTATCTTTGTCATCTAAAACCCTACCTTCCAATACATGGGTTTGTGCAAAAATAAAAGTGCTGCATAGAAATGCTGCCGCTATGTAAACCTTGCGATAGGTCTGGTGAATTTCCATTTTTCTCTTAATTTTTATTTGGCGTAAAGAAATACTTTGGAAAGCTCTCCGCTTGTATCCTAAATTTTAAACATTTTTTAATTAAGTTTTAACAAACTTTAAGTAATATTAAATTAAGCTTAATAGATTAATATTTTTTAAACCTTTGTTCATTAATTGTTAAATTTGCAATAGGAATTTTTTAAGTCTCAAACCAGTTATTTATTGCAGATTTCTAATAATGAGCAACATACAAGTTTAACTGAATGTTAATTTTAAAATTTCCCCAAAATTTAATTACAAATGGACATTTCACAAGATATAGAAATTCTAAAGGCAGGGGGCACGCTACTCTACCCCACAGATACCATATGGGGAATTGGTTGCGATGCTACCAATATAGAAGCTGTAAAAAAAATATTCGAAATCAAAAAAAGGGAAAGAAACAAATCCCTCATTATATTGGTAGAATCCGAAAAACGACTGCAGGAACTTGTGGATGTGCCAGAGGCGGCCTGGCAAATCATTGATCTCAGCGAAAAACCGGTTACCATAGTTTACGACAACCCAAAAGGTTTACCTGCTGAACTGTTGGCAGAAGATGGAAGTATCGGCATTAGAATTGTCAAAAATCAGTACTGCCAAAAACTGATTAGCGGACTCAATAAGCCTTTGGTTTCCACATCAGCTAACCTAAGTGGGGAAAAATCACCCATCAAATTTTCAGACATCTCCAATGCAATCAAAACTGAGGTAGACTATATTTCTAAAGAACAACACGACACTGTTTCCAAATACACGGGATCATCTGTTATCAAAGTTTGGAACAATAACCAAATCAAAATCCTCCGCGAATAAAAAACCGGCGGATGCCCTTCTAAAAGACCATCCGCCGGAAAAATAAACTATGAAAAAAAACTACTTTTTGTAATCCTGTAATTCTCAAAAATAGTACCTCATCTTTTTTCATAGCAATTTGTCCGGCAGTTAACTCAAAAAACTAAATAAAAAGACAAAAAGTCTTGATTTTCAAAAATTTGGGCGTAACCCTTTGTCCTTAATGGACAAGCGGGTCGGTCTACAGGCAGTCGCTTCCCGATAAAACTTTGCAAAGTTTTATCGGGAGAGCTCCAACAATGCCTTTCGCCCTTACGCAGCTGCGCATGTAGAAACTTTTTTTAAAAGAATTATCTTTGCAACAAATGATGAGTGAGAGATAAAAAAATAATAACTCTCAACCAACAACTGACAACCACAATGTTTATCAATCTTAATCAAAATAAAAACCTCAGACTTTTCAAAACCATTTCTGAAGTTGCTGACAGAAACGGACAATCCGTGTATGCAGTTGGTGGCTTCGTAAGGGATCTATTAATGAAAAGAAAAGCACCAACCGACATTGATTTCGTCACCGAATCCAGCGGAATAGCGCTTGCCGAGAGCATCGCCAAAGAAATCGATCCCAAGACAAAAGTGGCGATTTTCAAAACCTACGGCACAGCGATGTTCCGTTACAAAGACCTAGAGCTGGAATTTGTAGGCGCCAGAAAAGAAAGCTACAGCGAGGATTCGCGGAAGCCGAGTGTTGAAATTGGAACGTTGGAAGACGACCAAAAGCGTAGAGATTTCACAATCAATGCAATGGCAATCTCTCTCAATAATGATAATTTTGGGGAACTAATTGATCCATTCGGAGGAATGGAGGATTTGGCAAACAAAATTCTTAGAACACCGCTAGAACCACATCAAACTTATTCGGATGATCCTTTGAGAATGATGCGTGCTATTCGTTTTGCTACGACTTTGGATTTCGAAATCGAAGATAACTCGCTCAAAGCAATCAAAGAAGAAGCGGAGCGGATGAAAATAGTATCTATGGAGCGCATTATGGTGGAATTTAACAAAATAATGCTATCCGAAAGACCATCAAAAGGTTTAAAATTACTAGAAGAAACCGGACTTTTGAATTACATCCTTCCCGAACTCATTGCCCTAAAAGGCATCGAGGATATTGATGGGCAAACGCATAAGGACAATTTTTATCATACGCTGGAAGTAGTTGATAACATCTCGAAAAGCACAGACAAACTCTGGCTGCGTTGGTCAGCTTTGCTTCACGATATTGGGAAAGCGCCTACCAAAAAATTTGTGGAAGGAACAGGCTGGACTTTTCACGGTCACGAATTTGTAGGGTCCAAATTAATCAAAACGATTTTTAAACGTCTGAAACTTCCGCTGGGAAACGAACAGAAGTATGTTGAGAAAATGGTAAGAATGCACGCCAGACCTATTGCTTTGATTACAGATGACGCTTCGGATTCGGCACTCAGAAGATTACTGTTTGATTCTGGGGAAGATATGGAAGACCTTTTTACGCTTTGCAAATCCGACATCACAACCAAAAATTATTCTAAGCAAGCACGTTTCAAAAAGAACTTCGAATATGTAGCACAGAAGATAAAAGAAGTTGAGGAAAAAGATCATGTGCGTAATTTCCAACCGCCTATTTCGGGAGAAGAAATTATGGAAATGTTCAACCTGAAACCTGGAAGAGAAATTGGAACCCTAAAAGAAAAAGTGAAGGAAGCAATCTTGGAAGGCGAAATAAAAAATGATAAAGACGAAGCCCGATATTTTGTGATTGCTGAAGCGGGAAAACTGGGATTGACTTTAGTAAATTAACAAATGAATAAAAAAGAATTGATCAATCTGATTAGGCAAAAGCTTTCCGAAAAAGTTCAGAATTTTGAGAAACTTATTTCAGAAACACGCGCATCCAGCAACGACACCAAAAGCTCTATGGGTGATAAGTATGAAACGGGAAGAGAAATGCTGCAGCAGGAAATCAACAACATACAGGTTCAGCTGAATGAAATACTAAAGCAGCAAAGTTTTCTGAAAACAATTCTTGGAAAATCTTCGGATAAAGTAGAAAAGGGAGCTTTAGTAAAAACACAAAGGGGCTTATTTTTCATTTCGGTTTCTTTGGGCGAAATTATTTTTGATCATCAAAAAATCATCTGCATATCTCCCGAATCACCTTTGGCAAAAGCAATGAGTGGAAAACGGAAAGAAGAATTGTTTTCTATTAATAACATCCATCAGAAAATTGAAAATATTTGGTAAAAAATACCGTATTTTGTAACTGTCAATCATCATCACCATGCAAAATTACCTAGACTTACTCCAACATATTTTAGATAACGGAACCGATAAAGAAGACCGCACCGGAACGGGAACCAGAAGTATTTTTGGTTATCAGTTACGGTATGATTTATCAAAAGGTTTTCCATTGGTAACCACCAAAAAAGTGCACCTTAAATCTATTATTTATGAACTATTGTGGTTTATCAAGGGGGATACAAATATCAAATATCTAAAAGATAACGGTGTTTCTATCTGGGATGAGTGGGCGGATGAAAACGGCGATCTTGGGCCTGTTTACGGCGCACAATGGAGAAGTTGGAGCGGTGCAGACGGCAAAGTGGTCGATCAATTTTCTGAAGTCATTGAACAAATCAAAAAAAATCCAGATTCAAGAAGATTAATCGTGTCTGCCTGGAACGCCGCCGAGATTCCAAATATGGCATTAGCCCCTTGCCACGCATTATTTCAATTTTATGTAGCGGATGGCAAATTGTCGCTTCAGTTGTATCAAAGAAGTGCGGATGTTTTTTTGGGCGTCCCGTTTAATATTGCGAGTTATGCGCTTCTATTAATGATGGTGGCGCAGGTTACAGGGCTTGAAGTAGGTGATTATGTTCATACCTTTGGCGATGTCCATATTTACAATAATCATTTTGACCAGGTTAAGAAACAACTGTCTCGGGAGACAAAGTCTTTGCCAACTATGAAACTCAATCCTGAAATAAAAGATATTTTTGATTTCGATTTTGAAGATTTTACGTTGGAAAATTACAATCCTCATCCGGGAATCAAAGCCCCTGTGGCGATATAAAACAAAATAAAGTGAAGTCTCAACCTTCGCTTTTTTTGTAACAATTATTTTAGAATGAGCACTAATAGAATATAAACTAAAAGAAAAAAGGTTCCATATAACATGAAAAAAATATTAATTGCCGCACTGTTCTTAGGTGCATTTTTTAATTCTACTTTCGTATTTGCACAAACCGAAACTTCGGGAAGAGAAGCGGTTTACCGTGCAACACATACCAAAACTACCGAACTGAAACACACCAAACTGAAAGTCAGTTTCGATTATCAGAAAGAACAGATGAGCGGAGAAGAATGGCTTACAGCAAGTCCATTTTTCTATGCGACCAACGAACTGACACTGGATGCCAAAGGCATGTTGATTCACGAAGTCGCTTTGGACAAAAATGGTTCAAAATCACCACTGAAATTTGATTATAAAAATGATGAGCTGAAAATTACACTTGATAAAACCTATCAGAAAAATCAGGATTATACGATTTATATCAAATATACAGCCCGCCCAAGCGAAGTGAAACAGGAAGGAAGTGCAGCCATCAATGATGCCAAAGGCCTTTATTTCATCAATGCGCAGGGCAAAGATCCTGATAAACCGACACAAATCTGGACTCAGGGAGAAACCGAATCTTCATCCGCATGGTTCCCTATCATCGATAAACCAAATCAGAAAACCACTCAGGAAATCTACATGACTGTTCCTGACAAATATGTAACACTGTCTAACGGATTTCTAAAAGATTCTAAAAAAGAAGGAAACAACCTGAGAACCGACCATTGGGTAATGGACAAGCGCCACTCTACCTACCTTTTTTTTATGGGAGTTGGGGATTTTGCCGTGGTTAAGGATAAATGGAGAAGCATCCCTGTGGATTACTATGTGGAAAAAGAATATGAGCCTTATGCCAAACAAATCTTTGGCAACACACCGGAAATGATTGAGTTCTATTCAAAAAAACTAGGCTACGATTATCCTTGGGCAAAATATGCGCAAATGGTAGGTCGCGATTATGTTTCCGGAGCAATGGAAAACACCACAGCAACGCTACACGGCGAGTCTGCACAGCAAAAACCGGGCGATCTTATTGATGAAAACAAATGGGAAGATGTCATTGCGCACGAGTTGTTCCATCATTGGTTTGGCGATCTGGTAACGGCAGAAAGCTGGAGCAACTTAACTGTTAATGAGTCTTTTGCCAATTACTCAGAATATCTTTGGGAAGAACATAAATACGGAAAAGATAACGCCGATTATCATTTGATGAGCGACCTTTCCGGCTACATCCATAATCCGGGATTATTTAAAAAAGATCTTGTGAGGTTCGATTACGCTTCACGCGAAGATGTTTTTGATGCCGTGACTTATAACAAAGGAGGGGGAATCCTACATATGCTGAGAAACTATTTGGGAGACGATGCTTTTTTCGCGGGAATGAATGATTATCTTAAAACCAATGAATACCAAAACGGTGAAGCCCACCAATTACGGCTTTCTTTTGAAAAAGTTTCGGGGAAAGACCTCAATTGGTTCTTTAACCAATGGTATTTTGGTAGCGGAAACCCAAAACTGAACTATACTTCTACCTACGAACCTGTTAAAAAGCAAGTTACTTTAACCATTAACCAATCTCAAGAATTGCCATTTCAGTTTCCTTTAGCTATTGATGTTTATGATAACGGGAAACCAAAACGATATAATGTTTGGGTAGATGCCAAGGGAAAAAATACCTTTACATTTGATTCTTCCAAAACGCCGGATCTTATCAACATCAATGCAGATGGCGTATTGCTATCCGACATTACAGAAACCAAAACTCCGGAGCAAAACCTGTTGCAGTTTACCAATTCAAAAGAATTTTTGAGCCGTTACAGAGCATTGTCTTCGGTAAAAGAAGCGGATGCAAAAAATCCAGCGGTGATAAAGTTATTATCCTCAGCGCTGAAAGATCCTTTTTTCCGACTCAGAGAACAAGCTTTGGAACAGATTGATCTATCCAATACAGATCAGGCGAAAGCATTGACTTCCGAAGTTGAAAAACTGGCATCCAATGATCCTAAAACATTGGTTCAGGCAGCAGCCATTTCGGCTTTGGCAAAAACTAAAAATGCTAAATATAGCCCATTATTTGAAAAAGGTTTGAGTGGTGTTTCCAATGCTGTAAAAGGTTCTTCGCTGGCCGGCATTGCAGAAATTGACCCTTCTAAAGTAGCTGCCCTATTGGATAAAATTGACTTGGACAATGCTTCAGAAGATTTGATTTCGAAACTATTGCCTATTATTGTTAAAAATAAGTCGGATAAGCAGATGCCAGCGATTGGAACAACGGTTGCCTTCTACCCTTTTATCAAATTCCAGAATCCTACACTGGGGAAATCCGCAGAGGAAGGCTACAACTGGATTATGTCATCAGACAACCTGAAAGCCACTGAAAAAGTAACCAAAGTCCTTGTTCAGGCCAAATCACAAATACCGGATAATCCGCAGGTAAAAATGATGATTGTACAAATGCTGAAAGACGGACTTGCCAAGAAAATGGAAGTTCTTAAAAACAACCCAAATAGCCCAACCGTCAACCAACAGATTGATGCGATCAACAAAGCGATTGAGGCATTTAAGTAACTGAAAAGTGATTATAGCACTAGAAAAGCAATCCAGAGATGGGTTGCTTTCTTTGTTATAAAAACAAAAAAAGCAACTCAAATTGAGTTGCTTTAATTTTTTGCGCAAGCTTGGGATTATTTTCTGATTCCCAATTCAGCGATGATTGCTCTATATCTGTTGATATCTTTTTTCTTCAAATAATCTAAAAGAGCTTTTCTTTTACCTACCAACTTTACAAGAGATCTTTCTGTGTTAAAATCTTTGTGGTTAGCTTTTAAGTGCTGAGTCAAGTGGTTAATTCTAAAAGTGAATAGAGCAACCTGTCCTTCAGCGCTTCCTGTGTCTTGTGCAGATTTACCGTGTTGTGCGAAAATTTCTGCTTTTTTTTCTGTTGTTAAATACATTCCAATATTGTTTAATGATTATTATGTAATTCGGGTGCAAAAATACAATATTTTTTCTAAAAAGCAAGCTTATTAATAACAATTATCGGTTAAGCATCTTATGACTCAGCCAGTAAGAGGTACACTCGTATGCGGCGATCGTTTTATCTGCCAAAGTCTTATCCGGATTGTTGACGAGATTTTCATCGTACATAAGATTGAACTCTGAAGACAAATCACTTTTTTGAGGTTTTAGCTGATATTGCTTTATGACCTTACCTGGTGAGATTACGGTAAGATGCTGATCCCTAATATAGCCTAAATCCTGATAAGTGGCGATAAATGCTCTCGAAACATAGTCTTTTGAAAAAACATCCTGTCCCAAAAACTTGGATTGATAAGTGAAATTAAGCATTCCAAAAACTGTTGGCATCAAATCAATCTGGGACATCAGCCCATCAAACCTGCCCGGTTTTACAAAATTCTCACCAAATACAATAGCCGGAATCCGATACTTATCCAGCGGAAGATCCGTAGAACCAGCACTGGAAGCACAATGGTCGGCTACAATAACAAAGATTGTATTTTTATACCAACTTTGTTTCTTGGCCATTTCAAAAAAGCGGCGCAAGGAATAGTCTGTATATTTTACACCACCATCACGCGATTTTGCATTTCCGGGAATGTCTATTTTTCCCTCTGGATAGGTGAAAGGTCTGTGGTTGCTCACAGTCATCCAATGGTTGAAAAATGGTTTACCAGACTTCGCTTCGTTGTTCATTACCTTGATGGCCTTCTTTGCCATATCCTCGTCACAAACACCCCAAACATTGGCAAAGCTAACTTCTTCCGGCGAAAAACTGTCCCGATCAATTACCTGATAACCGTTACCTCCAAAAAAGGATTTCATATTATCAAAATAACTGTAGCCACCGTACAAAAATGCAACGTTATATCCGTTAGCCTTAAAAACACTTCCTGTTGTAAATTTATTCCTGTTATCTTCCCGTTTTACAACACTCTCACCCGCAGTGGGCGGTATACAGAGCGTGAGAGCTTCCAATCCCCTTACAGTACGGTTGCCGGTGGCATAGAGATTGGTAAACATCATACTTTTATCGGCCAAACTATCAATAAATGGTGTTATTTTTTGTTGGTTGCCATAATGGGCAAGAAAATCGGCAGAGAGACTTTCCACAGAAATCAAGACGACATTCTTTTTTTGTATTTCACCATTTGAAATAACTTTACGAGATAAAGAAGGCGGATTAAAATCACTCAAAAATATGTTCTCCGATTGTTTAACACCTAACGTTGGATAAAATTTAAAGAAATCAAGTTCATTGTGAGAAAAGGCATAAACAAAACGCTCTAATCCGTTGCTTTGTAATTCATACGTGAAATTATTACGCGACTGTAAATTGGACAGCAGGGGTAACAAAAACACAGACATCCCACATAGTATAACAAACGATATGAGTAAGGTCAACTTCTGTCCCAGATTGGGTAAATCCAGCAATTCTGCTTTCGTTTTTCTGTAAATAATGTATGTTAACAAAAGTGTTACCAGTGCTAATGCAGAAAATAAAGGAACGATAGGATAAGATTCCATAATATTCCCAATAACTTCATTGGTGTAAATCAGGTAATCGACCGCAATAAAGTTGTACCGCACTCCAAACTCATTCCAGAAAAAATATTCACTTACAAGATCAAGAATAATTAACAGAACATATAGAAAAAGGATCACAAAATAATTGACATTGCGGATTTGCCTTCTGTATCGAGGTAAAAACAACATCAATCCAAAGCAAAGTAATTTAATTCCTATAAAAATCATGGCAATCTCTGCAACTACTCCACCATATTGCCTAAAAATATTATTGGGATAAAATGCAATGTAAAGCTCAGCTAGAACCATTAGACCAAGAATCAAATAACCCCAAGGCTTATCATATTTAATATTTGATAGGAAAAGAAAGTATAAAGCTAAAAAAGAAGAAGCCAACGCAAAAACAAGCACATCATTCAAAAGACCAAGCCCAAAAATCCTAAAAAAATCCAAAAATCCAAATGAACTTGTGGTGATGGGATGTAGTATAAGAATTACCCGCAACACGCAGGATAAGAAAACATACAATAGTCCAAGCGCTAAAAATGGCTTCAGTTTGCTAAAAATCATAGGTTTAATTTTGCGCAAATGTAATTATTTGAAGATTAATAAATGTTTTGTTAAGAAAAATTTTCGTCCAACAGCATTGCTTTCTTTACTGCATCGAAGTCCGGCGACAAAGCAAGAGCCTTTTTTTCTTTCCTTCCAAAGGCAGCCAGTTTTTCCGGGATGTCAACTTTTTCGCCCAAAACATCTTCTACCACTTCTACAAACTTGGCAGGATGCGCCGTTTCCAATAAAACCCCAACAAAATCTGATTTTACCTTGTCATCCTGAGCGGAGTCGAAGGACTGCCGAAAAGTCTCTAATCCAAGATACGCCACTGCGCCGTGCGGATCCAGAGTATAACGGAAATCATTTTCGACTTTTCGCATGGCATTTTTCGTTTCTTCATCAGAAAAAGAATAAGATTCAATCTCCTTTTTGAATTCGGAAACATCATTATTGAAGAGGTTGTTCATCCTTTCAAAATTACTCGGGTTACCCACATCCATGGCATTACTGATGGTTTGTTTGGAGGGCTTGGCTTCGTAATTTCCCGTTTTTAGGAAGTTGGGCACCACATCATTGTCGTTGGTAGAAGCTATAAAATGATGGATTGGCAATCCCATTTTCTTAGCAAATAATCCAGCGGTTAAGTTTCCAAAATTCCCACTCGGAACAGAAAACACAATTGGTTTCCCTACCTTTTGCAACTGTCCAAATGCCCAGAAATAATAAAATGATTGCGGAATCAGCCTCGCAATATTGATACTGTTGGCAGATGTTAAAGTGAATTTTTGATTCAGCTCCTTATCAGACAAAATCTGTTTTGCCAAAGCCTGACAATCGTCAAAAGTTCCTTCAATTTCCAATGCTTTGATGTTGCCGCCCCAGGTTGTCAGCTGTTTTTCCTGCAGCGGACTCACTTTCCCTTTCGGGTAAAGGATAAAAACTTCAATCCCCGGAACGCCAAAAAACCCGGATGCAACGGCACTTCCCGTGTCTCCGGATGTGGCAGCAATCACTTTCATTGGTTTACCTTCGGAAAAATAAGCCATTAGTCTTGCCATAAACCTTGCCCCAACATCTTTGAAAGCCATCGTGGGACCGTGGAATAATTCGAGGGAATAAACATCTTCCGAAATTTTAACAACAGGGATTTCGAAATTCAAAACCTCATCTATGATGTCCTTCAAGTTTTTATCGGGAATAGAATTACCCAAAAACTCTTTTGCCACCCGGAAACCAATTTCCTGCAAACTTAGGTTGGGTAATTTTTCAAAAAAATCAGAACTCAGCTGAGGAATATATTCCGGCATAAACAATCCGCCGTCATCTGCCAATCCTTTTAGAATGGCTGTTTTTATATTGGTTTCTTCCTGTTGTCTAGTTGATATGTATTTCATTTTTTTCTATTAATATTTAAATTAAATACTAAGGTCACAAAGGTTTTATTTGATATTCTTATGTTTTAAGATCACAAGGATTTGACTTCGTCAAATATTAAACAAAATATTATTGATGTTCTTTCTGAAAATCTTTGTGTCTTTTGTGGTTCAAAATATTCAAATGACTCTTGCGCCTTCGTCGTTGATTTGGGTTACAAATGCTTCGCTTTCTATATTTTTTTGATTGAGTAATTCTTTGATCCGATGAGAAATTTCATCAGCGGTTTCTTTCTTTTCACAAAGGGCAAAAACCGATGGCCCCGAACCGGAGATCCCAAAACCGATGGCACCGTTATCCAAAGCCAACTGTTTCATCTCATAAAAATACGGAATCAGCATTGCCCGAACCGGCTCTATGATAACATCCTCCATACTTCGGCTAACCAAATCCAAATTACCTGTGCAAAACCCGGCCACCAAACCAGCGACATTTCCCCATTGCTGGACAGCCGATTTGAGACTGATTCTTTCCTTGATAATTTTACGGGCTTCGCCAGTTGGAACATCCACGTGAGGATGAACAGAAACCACCGACAAACCTTTTGGATAAGGCAGTTTTAGCGCATCCAAAGGTGCATAACTCCTTACCAAAACCAAACCTCCCAAAAGTGCCGGTGCTACGTTGTCTGCGTGTGCATTGCCACAGGCCATCCGTTCCCCTTCCATCGCCAAAGGCAAAAGTTCCAATTTGGAGAAAGGCTTGCCCATCAGTTCATTAATCGCTACCAAAGCGGCAACACTGCTTGCAGCACTAGATCCCATCCCGCTGTTGAGCGGCATTTTTTTATAAAGCTCAATATCGATTCCCTGGTTGGAGTTGATTTTTTCCAGAAATAACTTAATGACGTGCGATACGACATTTTTCTCAGGATTTTTGGGCAATTTACCATTATCGCCTTCTATTTTTGTGATGGTGATTTGGTTAGAATTGTTTTTGGTTAAGATGATTTCGTCACCGGGTTCATCTATCGCAAAACCTAAAATATCGTAGCCGCAAACAACGTTGGCCACAGTTGCCGGAGCAAAAACTTTTATCTTATTCATTTTCTTATTTTAATCTTAACCCTTTCGGAGTTTGAAACTATGAAAGGGTTGTTAATTGATAAATTATCATTCATCGATTATCATTTATAATTCATTGCGCTGTAACCCTTACCAAATCTGCGAAAACACCAGCTGCTGTCACTTCTGCGCCTGCGCCAGGGCCTTTCACCACCAGCGGCGTGTTTCTGTAACGTGAAGTGGTGAAGGAAATAATATTATCACTTCCCGATAATCCATAAAAAGGATGATTGGCATCTACAATCTGAACTTCTATGTTAATTTTGCCGTCTTCGAGAACACCGATTAATCTTAATTTTCTACCGCTATTTTCCGCTTCGTTTTTGAAGGATGAAAAGTAAGGTTCGTGTTTTTCCAACTCTTCGTAGAATGCCGGAATAGATTCCGCTTTGAGGCAGGCTTCTGGAAGAAAATCCTTGATATTGACATCAGACATCTCCAAAGGAAGTCCAATTTCTCTTCCTAAAATCAGCATCTTTCTGGAGAAATCCATACCGTTCAAATCGTCTCTTGGATCAGGTTCTGTGTAACCCAATTCCTGTGCGGTTTTCACAACTTCGGCAAAAGTTTTATCGCCCACATAATTATTGAAAATATAGGAAATTGTACCCGAAAGAATGGCTTCGATTTTCAGAATTTCGTCACCGGAAATCCAAAGATCATTCAAAGTTTTGATGATGGGGAGGCCGGCGCCCACATTGGTCTCATATAAGAAATTAACAGAATTCTTTTTTGCGAGACGCTTAAACCGGCTGTATTGCTCATAAGATGAAGAATTCCCTTTTTTATTACAGGTTACGATGGAGATATGATTATCAAACAAGAGTGGGTATTTTTCCACCACATCTTCATTTGAAGTATTGTCTACAAAGACTAAGTTAGGTAAATTCTTATTGGCAATATGACTTATAAAATCCTTTAAATTGGCTTTTTCCAAACCATCTTTAAAGTTATCACCTAAATTAAAATCAGAGTTTGGCTTATCAAAAACCTTCATCTGCCGGCTGTTGGTAATGCCGACGATATTGATTTTGATCTGATGGTTGTTCTCCAGATTTTTCTGTTCCCGTTCCAGTTGATGGAAGAGTTCTTTCCCGATATTCCCCGTTCCAGCGAACATCACATTAAAGGTTTTTACCGGCGAAAGCAGCAATGAATCGTGAACCACATTCAGGGCCTTTGAGAGTTCGCTTCTTTCGATAACGGCGGAGATGTTGAGTTCTGATGAACCCTGGGCTATCGCAATAATATTAATCCCATTTTTGCCCAATGCACTGAAAAATTTACCACTGATGCCGCGCGTTTTTTTCATATTCTCGCCAACAACAGAGATAATGCTCAACTCATCGTCAAACTGCGGATTATCAATTTTGTTCGAATTAATTTCAAAATCAAACTCTTCATAGATGGCTTTTTTAGCTTTTTTCTCATCATCATAAGCCACCACAAATGAGATACTGTGCTCCGAACTTGCCTGGGTGATGAGAATAACATTGACTTCATATTTTGCCAGCACATTAAACAACCTCCCACTGAAACCCTTCATCCCAATCATCCCGTTTCCGGTGATATTAATTAGGCAGGTTTTCTCTATGGAAACTATCCCTTTGATCAAACCTTTTGAAATTTCGGATTTTTTATGGATTAAAGTTCCAAGATTTTCTGGCCGGAAAGTATTTTTGATATAGATCGGGATTTGGCTTTCAATCGCAGGAATCATTGTGGGCGGATAGATCACTTTTGCCCCAAAATAGGACATTTCCATCGCTTCTTGATAGCTGAGTTCGGGCTGGGAAAAGGCATTTTTCACCAATCTCGGGTCGGCTGTCAAAAAACCGTCAACATCTGTCCAAATCTGTATTTCGTCCGCTTTCAGCCCAGAACCGAGGATTGCAGCTGTATAATCAGATCCACCCCTTCCCAAAGTGGTTGTATCGCCATTTTGATCTTTGGCTATAAAACCAGTAACAGCATAAATTTGATTTCCGGGATTCCAAAGTTTAAGATTGTCATTTGTTTTTTTAGAATCGACATTGGCATTACCAAAGTGGGAATCTGTAGCAATCAATTCGCGGGCATCCTGATAAGCAGCTGGCAAGCCTTCTGACTCCAAAAATGCCGCAACAATTTTGGTAGACATCTGTTCTCCGTAAGACAGCAACCTATCCTTGATCCGGTCTGACAATTCGCCCAGGTTTTTGATACTGAAAAGCAGATCCTCAATCTCGTTAAAACTTACTTTTACCATCATTAACAAGGGATTCTGAGCCGTTCTTGGCAACAATTCAGATATTATGTGGTAATGTTTTTCTTCCGCAGATTTCAGGATTTCGGAAAAATCATTTTGTTTCAAAGCCTCGGTGGATGCAGACACTAAGGCATTGGTAATGCCTGACAAGGCTGAACATACAACTACTAATGCTTCGTTTTTAAATTCATTCCCGATGATTGATTTTACATTTCTTAACGCTTCTACACTCCCTACGGATGTCCCACCAAATTTCAGTATTTTCATTTGCTATTATTTTAAAATAAAAAAGCCTTCCCGAAAAATCAGAAAGGCTTTGTTTGTTATTTAATTTTTACAATTTCACACACACACCTTTCTGCAACTACGAATGGTAATTGTTGTTGAAATGCCTGTTGTAATGGTAAAAAGGTTTATCATTTTATAAATCTTTAACGAAATTATAAAAACAATTTCAATCAGCCAATATTAATTCGAATTATTTAAGATTTATTTAAAGAAACAATATATTTAGAGACTTTAACAATCTTTCTCTAAATTTTGATTAAAATTTTAATTGGTGATAATCAAGACATTAGATTAATAATTTAAAAATATTTACTACTTTGTATTGCATAATACCATTCTATTTATATATCTTTGCAATGTAATATTACCGGGAATACGTAATTCCCAGAACATAAATTTATAAAACACCACATTAATATGAATACGGAAAACACAAAAGCGCAGATGCGCAAAGGGATTCTGGAATTCTGTATTTTGAGTCTTATTCAGCAGAGAGAGATGTATGTCTCTGATCTTATAGAATCTCTCAAAAAAGGAAAACTGGATGTAGTGGAAGGAACGCTCTACCCGCTCCTTACAAGACTTAAAAACGGCGAGTTTCTCGCGTACCGATGGGAAGAATCTACCAGCGGGCCGCCCAGAAAGTATTATCAGATCACCGAAAAAGGAAGTCTCTTCCTCAAGGAGCTGCAAAACACTTGGCAGGAACTGACAGATTCCGTCAACCAAATTACACAAAACTCTCACTCTCAAAACTAATATTATGAACAAGACATTATCTATAGCACTCGCAGGGTTCTCTTTTATGATAGACGAACACGCTTATATCAAGCTAAGCGATTATCTGAATGCCTTGAGAAATTCTCTAGACGCATCAGAAGCAGATGAAGTAATGCACGATATTGAAATCCGAATGGTCGAGATTTTCAAAGAAACATTGGCTAAACGAGAAGTTATTAACGATTCTGATGTTGAAAAAGTCATTGCTCAAATCGGGACACCAGAACAAATTGATGAACAAGAGGAAGCTTACTTCTCCGAAGGGAAACAGAATAAATCAAAATCTTCCACCAATTACAGTGGTTATAGTAACAATTCGCAGAAACAGCTTTTCCGCGACCCCGAGAGACAAAAAATTGCTGGGGTTTGTGCAGGTTTAGCCGCCTATTTTGGGATGGATATTACATGGATGCGGTTGATTTGGGTAGGTGCATTTCTATTTCTTTGGGTAGCACCAGGTTCATCGTTTTTGGTAGTGATTTTATATTTCATCCTTTGGGCTGTATTGCCAAAAGCAGAATCCGCATCTGATTTTTTGAAAATGAAGGGAAAACCGCTCAACTTTGACAACCTAAAGGAAGAATCTAGCAAAATAGTGCAGTTTGCCAATGAAACCACTACAAGAGCCGGAGAAATCTATCAGGAAAACAAACCAAAAATTGGGTCTGCAGGCGATTCTTTTTTAAAAATTCTGAAATATTGCTTAGCGATTTTCCTTGCTTTAATGGCAGCTGGATGTTTTATTGGACTGTTTGCCATGATGTTTGCCTACGGATCGGATAAATTCGGGATGAATGATAATCTTGGCTTTTACCTAGAAGAAAACAATCTGGGCTACCTGTTACTAGGGATTGCAGCTCTACCTGTGGTCATCGTGGGAATTGGATCATTATTGTTATCAATCAAACTATTTTCTCCTAAAACCAAGTTCAACTATGTAGGCCCGGCATTGGGAACAATAGGCATTATCTGGATCATCCTTGTAGGTATTCTTGCCGCAAGCGCTTCTAGACTCAACTTCCGATATACGGGCAATAATGAGGATAATGAAAATGTTTCTATCACAGCTCCGAATGATACAATCTATCTTGACAGCAAGAAAATAGAAATTCCGGAAAACTTCAAGCCATATATCAATAATGTCTATTCTGATAAAAACAAAATCTTCAAAAGAGACTACCCAAGTGTGGAAATTACCAGAAAGAATGACATAAAAACACCTTATCTAATCATTAAGAAAGAAGCGGACGGCTATAACCAGCCCATGAAAATGAAAGTTCCTGTAACAATTGTTGGTAACAGAATCTTCTTACCCAACTATTATGAGATTCCTTACGAATACAGGTTCCGAGATTATAGACTGGATTATGAATTGGTTGTCCCTTCCAAAATGAAAGTCATTAATGAGAAACAGTACGAAATAAGTACAAGAGGTGATAATGACAACGATGATAATGATAGCTACGATAATGATGACGACAATAGCGGTATCACAGTAGATAATAATAAAGTCAAAATCAACGGAACGACCATCGAATATAATGATAATGAAAGCGATTCTGTAAAAATTAATGGTAAAAAATACTCCAAAGATTCTGCGGATGTTGTTTTGAAAAGAATGAAAATTGATCAGAAAGTAAAAAAAAGTCTTAAGGATATGAATATCAAAATCAAAGACGGTAAAAAGGAAATTTCTATCAAAACTGAATAAATTGAGAGTGGATCAGCTGGAAAGCGGGTCAAAAGTCTTCGGACTTCCGCTTTTCTCCTGGTTCTTCACAAATTTCAAATGACAAAATGATTGTTAATTATGAAAATCTATACTCTTGTATTTTTGATATTCTTCACCACTTTATCAAAAGCGCAAACACACCGTTTTGTTTACGAGTACCGGTACAAGCCCGATTCTACAGCTGATTATTACAAAAATGTGAACATGGCATTAGACATCAATCGGGACGAGGTGAAGTTTTACAACTACCTTAATATCAAGAATGATTCAATTAACAGGAATGGTGGAAAAAACTACACTTGGAACGGAACACCTGCTATCAAAAGGAAAACAGGATCTTATGAAAACACCAACTACGATTACCCAGGAAGCTACTTTTCTTATCAGACCAAGGATAAAATGAACTGGAAGCTGGAAAATGAAACAAAAACTTCCGGACAGTATACACTGCAAAAAGCTACAACCAATTTTGGAGGACGACACTGGACCGCTTGGTTTTGCAAAGACATCAATATTTCTGAAGGGCCATACAAATTCCGTGGTCTGCCGGGTTTGATTTTTGAGATGAACGACAGCAAGGATAACTTCAGTTTTAAACTTATTAATAGTCAGAAGCTCGATAAAACTTACGACACATCTGGCTTTTTGGAGTCGTTTTCCGGAAAAAAAGCCATCCCAGTAGAGCTTGCCACTATGCAAAAGTTGATATTGCAGTTTTACAATGATCCTATGAAAGAAGTCCGGGAAAAATTTGAAACGTCTGAGCCAGGAACCATCAGTGTTGGTGGAAAAATCATTACAAATAAAGAGCAATTTAAGGAAAGCGAAAAAGTCATCCAGAATTTTATCCGGAAAAATTATAATCCTCTGGATTTGACCACCGCTGTTACCTACCCAACGAAAATATAATTTTGTTAAAACTTTACCACTAAAAATAATAAGTTCAGCAGAATTATTAGTAAATTTGTTAAAAAATAAACTTCTACTCACAAAAACCACAAAAAAATGATACAACTTGTATTAGAAATCGCAATTAAGCTGGTTGATTTTATCAGCAATCTGTTCTGATGGTAAACAATATTCTTATTTCTGAGAAATAAACATATTTTGTAGATTTGTAAAGTATAACCTTGGCGGTTGTACTTTATTTTTTGTGTGATAGCCGCGAACTGAATGGGCACATCCATAAAAACAACATTAGAATCTACTTATGAAAAAACTTCTTGCGAAAGCAATCCTCAAAATAATCGGGTGGAAAATTGTCCTTCAGGGCGATGTCAATAATCTTAACAGATGCATCCTAGTTGTAGCGCCACACACGCACAACAGCGAATACCTCTTGGGAAACCTGGCATATTGGGCACTAGGGAAAAAACTAAAAATCATTATCAAAGATTCTCATACCAAAAACCCTTTTTACGGTTGGCTGGTGAAAGCTATTGGCGGCATTGGCATAGATCGCTCCCAAAAAAATGATCTGGTAAATTTTGTAGCCAATGAGTTTAAAAAAGATGATTTCAGCCTTGTCATTACACCGGAAGGTACCAGAAGTTGGGTCCCGAAATGGCGGAAAGGTTTCTACAATATGGCCATTGCAGCCAAAGTTCCTATTGTACTGGCCGGTGGAGATTATAAAAGGAAGACCATTAATCTGGGCTATATCATTCCGTACGAGAAACTGGAAACCCATTCTTTTGAGGAAGTAATGGAAGAAATCCAGAATTTTTATGTCAAATATGACATTAACCCAAAAATCCCGGAAAACTGGAATCCGCAGATCTATTAATCTATTTGCATCTTAATTTTAAAACAGAACAATGGACGAAGCCAAAAAAAATGACATCCTCACCCGATTGAATGCGGCGAGCAAAAATACCTTGAACGAGACGCTGGACATTGTGTACACCGATGTCTCAGATGAATTCCTAAAGGCGACAATGCCCGTTACCTCAAAAGTTCATCAGCCTTATGGCATCCTGCATGGCGGAGCAAGTTGCGTATTAGCAGAGACGCTGGGCTCTTGCTTATCGTTAATCCATGTAAATCCGGAAAAATATGTTCCTGTTGGCACCAATATCAATAGTAACCACCTACGTGCTAAGCGCGACGGCATAATTACTGGTACCGCAACATTTATTAGGAAAGGAAATACAATGCACGTGTCACAAATCGAGATTCGTGATGAAAAAGGACATCTTATCAATCACACTACTATGACCAATAATATCATCCCGGTCGGTAAAGTCTAATCTGCTATCTTACAATGCTACTATTCAGACTACCCGATTTCGAGACTTTTTATACGCTCGAATCCTCTCAAGAAGTTCCTGTTTCCTTCGTTAGTTTTGACACTAAGACTGTATTGGATTTTAAAGGAAACGTTACAGAAATATCGCGCGAAGCGATAGAAAACCAAAGTATCTCTCCCAAAAGCAAAAGCCAGCTGATTGAGATTGCCAAAGAAACAGAAGATTCTTATGCTTTGAAGATTAACCAAGCCAAAGATTTCATTGAAAAAAATGAACTTAAAAAACTGGTCCTTTCCCGAAGAAAACTTCTGATGTACCTAGATGCAGATCCTCAAAAAAAATTATCGCTTACCAAAAGCTTTTTGAAATTCAGCGACAGCTACCCTAGCGCATTTTGTTACCTGTTCGAAAAAAACGGAGAAATCTGGATGGGTGGTTTTTCTGAAGTTTTAGGAAAATTTGATAAAAGAAATAATAGTTTTGAGACCATGAGTGTTGCAGGAACGCTGCCACTGGACGAGAGCTGGACTGATAAAGAAATTGAAGAACAAAAAGCGGTAACCGATTATATACAGTCGATTCTGAGGAAATTCTCGTCTAACCTAAAGCTTTCTTCTACCAAGGATCTTATCTCGGGTAATATCAAACATCTGAAAACGGATTTCTCCGCTGAAATAAGCCCGGAAAGTCTTGATAAAATCATTTCAGAACTTCATCCAACGCCGGCAGTATGCGGATTCCCGAAAGAACTTTGTGCGCAGGGCATCAAAAGTATAGAACATTTTAACAGGGAACTCTACGCCGGGTACATCCGCATAGAAACCGAAGATTACATCTACTATTTCGTGAACCTGCGCTGCGCCAGTTTTTTTAAAAATTATGCATTTCTATTTGTTGGTGGCGGAATTACTTTAAAAAGCGATCCGAAAAAAGAATGGGAAGAGACGGAACTGAAATCACTTGCGATACAGCAGCATCTGGTTTTTGAATAATAAACGCCTTACAAACCATGCAAAGGGAATGGTTTAAAAAACTTAAAAATTATAAACCTACCAGAAGTCTAAAAGCAGTATCGATATTTACCGTCAGCTGGTCGGTCGCTAATTTTCTACCTTGTATTTCGAGAACAAAAGATTTCTGATCAGATTTCATCAAGTCCATTAGCTCTACGGTGTTGTCTGCGGTAAAGTTGAGAATATCACCACTGGTGTTATTACTGGCTGTTGCAATTAATATATCACTGTTATTGGGTGTCCTTAGATAAAGCCTAGCGTTGCTAATAACATCCAATTTTGTTCCACCAACAGAAGATTTATATTGAATTTTAAACTGCGTCATCTTTGCAGATTTCAGATTATTAGCAGACATGGCCGGAAACTGTGTTTTGATTGCTGAATTAACATCCAAAGCTAACGGTATAGCCGGATATTTGATGTAAGAAACACTATCCGCTATCGATAATGGAAGCTGAGCATCAAAATTAGCCGGTACAGAAAATGGCACAGGAACATTAATGTCATCCACGTTGTCAGAAGTATTGCTACAGCTAACAATTGTAATTATCGCAGCAGATAAAAGCGAAATGGAGCATAAAGCGGCAATTATTCTTTTCATAACCTTATAATTTTAGAATAACGAACTTTTACAATTAATGCCTGATATTTTGCGTATCTGCCGGCTTGTGCTTGTAGCGAAATATGATCGCGAACAAAATAGCAATAACCAAGGCGTAGCCCGAGAAAATATACCAGCTAATGCGCCAACCCTTTAATTGTTCCAAAATGTCGGTCTTGGCAAAAACAAAATGATTGACAATTTCTCCGGCAACCAACATTCCGAGAGTGGCCCCAAAACCGTTAGTCATCATCATAAATACACCCTGAGCACTTGATCTAATATCTGGGGAAGTTTCCTTATCTACAAAAAGAGAACCTGAAACATTGAAAAAATCGAATGCCACACCATAAACAATCATAGACAAAATAAACATCCATACTCCAGAACCGGGATCGCCTGCACCAAATAAACCAAACCTTAAAACCCAAGCAAACATAGACATTAACATCACTTTTTTAATACCAAACTTTCTTAGAAAGAATGGGATTAATAATATACAAAGCGTTTCTGAAACCTGAGACAATGAAATCAATGCATTAGCATTATTGGCTCCCCAACTATCCATATATTGGGGTGTATCTTTAAAACTGGTAATAAATGGATTAGCATAGCCATTGGTAATTTGCAGGGAAACGCCCAAAAACATTGAAAAGATGAAGAATATCGCCATTCTCTTTTCTTTGAACAATGCAAAAGCCTTTAAACCCAATGCATCCGAAAGTGATTTCTTTTCGGAATTTGTGCTTACTGGCACATTAGGCAATGTGAATGAGTAAATAAACAACATCAATCCTAAAACAGCAGATACAAAAAACTGACTGTAATTATTCTGAAAACTTGAGAATCCCTTTTCGTTCGACAGATTAAATGCAAAATGACCATCAGAAACCCCGGCAAAGTTCACAAATAACATGGCGCAGATAAATCCAACTGTTCCTAATGTTCTTATCGGAGGAAAAGCCTTAATTGTATCATATCCGTTATTAACTAATATGCCATAGGCTGTAGAGTTGGAAAGGGCAATAGTTGGCATATAAAAAGCAACACTCACCGAGTAAAGGGAAAACAATGTCGAAAACTCCACATTACTCCCCGAAACCATGCCATAATATCCTGCTGCTGCAAGAAAAATCGCCGCAATAGCGTGACAGTATCCTAATAATTTCTGCACCGGGATCCATCGGTCTGCCACAATCCCCATAATGGCAGGCATAAAAATAGAAACAATACCCTGCATGGCATAAAAAAGTCCAATTTTTGGTCCCAAACCTACAGCCCCAAGATAATTGCCCATCGATGTGAGATAAGCGCCCCATACTGCAAACTGTAGAAAGTTGAGTATAATTAAACGTAATTTTAAGTTCATAAAACGATGTCGTATTTTTTTATTCTATTTTTTTGTTTCTTCGTTTGATTTCCTCCTGTATTCTAAGTGCGGTATCAAAATCCTCTTCCCTTACAGCATCGTTCAGCATTTGGTTAAGCTCCTCTGTTGTAGAGTCAGAAAGGTCGTTATAATCAGCTACAATTTCCTGCGCTTCGGCATCAACAGCGATTTTATTGGATTCTTCCAATTCTAGAAGAATACCGGCTTCATTCAGCACTTCGGAGGTGGTGAAAATGGGCGCATCAAAACGGACGGCCATTGCAACAGCGTCTGAAGTCCGCGCATCCAGAATCAGTTCTTCGTCAGAAACAGGATTTTTAAAATTGATATTGGAGAAGAAAACGCCGTCTTTGATCTGATAAATAATCACAGACTCTAGCTTATAACCTGTATTTTTGACAAACTGAGCAAAAAGATCATGGGTTAACGGGCGCGGCGGATGGATATCTTTTTCTAATCCCAAAGAAATGGACTGTGCTTCAAAATTTCCTATAACAACGGGTAATTTTACCGATGTTTCTTCATGTTCTAATAACAGCGCATAGGCTCCTGATTGGGTTTGGCTGTATGAGATTCCTCTGATGATTAATCTTTTATAATCCATTTAGCAAATATAAAATATTTTGTCTATTCTGATTCAGCAATTATTGATTTTTAAGCCTGTTGAGATCAAAAATGAACAGAAATAAACGATACTTTACTCTTAAAAGATACAACGCTTCGCTTTTCAGCAAAAAATTTCAATTTTAGAGACTGGATATTCATATAATACAAGCATATCTTAATTTGAAAACTGACTCTAATTACAAAAAAAACCTGAGCAGAACTCAGGTTTCAATATATAAGAAGTGATTGGTTGTTTAAGCTTTCAAAGCTTTGATTTTCTCCGTCAAAGCAGGAATAATCTGGAAGGCATCGCCCACCACACCGTAATCAGCAGATTTGAAGAATGGTGCTTCGGGATCATTATTGATGACAACAATTGTTTTTGAACTGTTGACACCTGCCAAATGCTGAATAGCCCCCGAAATCCCTACTGCGATGTACAAGTTTGGAGAAATAGCCTTCCCCGTTTGCCCAACGTGCTCTGTGTGAGGCCTCCATCCAATGTCGGAAACCGGTTTTGAACAAGCCGTTGCAGCACCCAAAACATTCGCAAGATCCTCGATCATTCCCCAGTTTTCAGGCCCCTTTAGACCTCTTCCTGCAGAAACAACGATCTCGGCTTCTTTAAGATCCAGTTTGCCAGAAGATTGCTCGTGGCTGATCACTTTGGTATCTTCATTGGCAACGCTCAGTTCCTTAACCTCTTCGGAGCCTGAAGCAGGATTTTCTTTCACACCAAAAGCGTTTTGAGAAACTGTTACAATCACACCTGCTGCATCAGCTTTGGCGTGCATAAAACCTTTACCGGAAAAAGCTCTTCTTTTAACCTGAAAAGGTGATGTACTTTCTGGAACATCTATAGCGTTGGTAATTAAAGAGTAACCTTTTTGAATAGCCAACATTGGCGCTACAGAAGAGGCATCTGTGGTGTGTGGAAATACAATGATATTTCCGTCTGCCACCTGATTAACAGCCTCTGCATAAGCTTTTGCGCTAAAGTTTTTAAGACCTGCATCTTTTACATTGATGACTTTATCAGCACCATATTTGTAAAGAAGATCCGAAGAATCTGTTGGATTGATAGAAATTGCCGTAACGGAATCGCCTGTTTTTGTCGCGATGGCCTTTGCATAAGAAACTGCCTCAAAGGCTGCTTTTTTGTAAACTCCGTTTATATTTTCTGCGTATACGAATACTGCCATTTTTTTTTTTTTTTAAGATTAAAGATAATAGATGGATAGATAATAGACTTTGATAAATATAATTTGAGATTTAAGACAATGTCTTATATCTATTATCTATAAGTCTATTCTCTCCTTGTCTTTAGATTTATATCACTTTAGCTTCCTCGTGAAGTAATCTTACCAACTCGTCTAGGTTGTCTGCAGAAACCAATTTCACAGCCGCTCTTGGGGCAACACTGTCAAAAGAAACAGCCTCCACTTTAACTTCAGAATTGCTTGGTTCTACGACCTGCAAAGGTTTTGTTCTTGCAGACATAATTCCTCTCATATTAGGGATAATCAAATCTTTTTCATCTACCAAGCCTTTTTGCCCGGCAACTACAGCCGGCAGTTTAACGGAGATGGTTTCTTTTCCACCTTCAATCTCCCTAATGGCAGTTGCTTCGGAACCGTTAACATCCAGGCCAACAGCCGCATTTACAAATGGGAAATTAAGAAGCTGAGCTACCATTCCCGGTACCGCGCCACCATTATAATCAATAGATTCTTTACCGGTAAGGATCAGGTCATAACCACCTTCCTGCGCAATTTTGGCAATCTCTTTGGCGACAGAAAAACTATCTTTTGCTTCTGTATTCACGCGAATGGCATCATTTGCACCAATCGCCAAAGCTTTTCTGATAACTGCTTCGGTTGTAGCATCGCCAACATTCACCACGGTTACCGTTGCGCCTTGGGATTCTTGCAATTTGATCGCTTTAGTAAGCGCAAATTCGTCTAATGGATTGATTACCCACTGGATTCCGTTTTTGTCAAAAGCAGATTTGTCTGCCGTAAAATTGATTTTGCTTGTCGTGTCTGGCACACTGCTTATACAAACTAATATTTTCATCTGTAAAATATATTTTTTAATGGATCAGTATTAAACCGGACTTAAAATCTCATTCTATAAAAAAAATGGAAAGCCCAGTTAACAGCGATTTTTTGTGTTACTAACTTTGGCTAATTTATATAAAAAATACTATGCATGCATAATTTTTTATTATTTGCTAAATAACAATTGGAAACACTTTACTGACCGCGTATTTAGAACATTTATAAATAATTTCTAAGCCTTAGGCTTTATCAATTCAGAGAAAAAGTTCTCATTTTTTGGACTCCAAAATCTGTTATTACTCCTCCCGAAATTATTTTTTAACCTGACTGGCTCTCAGTTCAATTTTACTTGGCAACACACGCGGATTCATTTTCAGCAAATCGAGGACAAGGTTCCCGACATCCTCTGGCTGGATTTTCCATTCATCTTTTTCTGACGGTACGTTACCGTTAAAATAAGTCGCTACAGAACCCGGCATAATCGTAGAAACCTTGATGTGGTATTTTCTGAGGTCAATCATTGCAGCCTGTGTAAAACCTACCACTCCAAATTTGGATGCATTGTATCCTGCACCGTTTTCAAAAAAATTGGTGCCCGCAAGACTTGCAATGGTGATGTAATAACCTTGGGACTTCTTGAGTTCTTCAACCGAAGCTTTTAGCGTATAGAAGCAACCTGTGAGATTGGTATCCTGCATGGCGTTCCAGTCATCGATGCTCAATTCGTCTACAGGTTTGAAAATGCCTAAACCAGCATTGGCAATCACCACATCAAGACTACCAAAATTATGGACAATCTTTTGAATGGCCGATTCCTCATCCTTATAATTTCGGACATCGGAACTTACTCCGAAAACCTCATCGGACCATTTTTTCAGTTCTTGAACTGATTGATCCACATCTTCCTGTTTTCTCCCGCTGATGGCAACTTTGTAACCATTTTTCAACAGAACTTCTGCAATCCCAAAACCAATTCCTTTGGTTCCGCCTGTGATATAAACTACTTTTGACATATTTTAAAATTTTCCATTTGAATTTAAAATCATAACATGTTAAATGTAACAATATTTTAGATTGCCATTATTATATGTTCAATATTCATTAATAAACATTTAAAAAAATACAATCTCTTAGTAATAAAAATGGCGATCAATGACAGTTACAGAAACAAAATGATTTAAAAATGATTTTCAACTCTATCACGAATGAAATATAAATCAAGAATCTAACAAAATTATTGATTTTTACTGGTAAAAGTTAGTAGAAAAAGAAATTTTAAAATTTAGGCTTTAAAGAGTACTAAAATTATCTTACAAAAAAAACCGCCCTAATTAGGCGGTTTTAAGTGGTTTCTCCAGGGATCGAACCAGGGACACACGGATTTTCAGTCCGTTGCTCTACCAACTGAGCTAAGAAACCTTACTTCTCAATTTTGAGTGGGGCAAAAATAGCATCTTTCACTTAAACTTCCAAATTAAAACATGATAAATTCTAAAAAATAAAAACCGCCTTATTTAGGCGGTTTTAAGTGGTTTCTCCAGGAATATTAATGTCTTTCTAAACACCGATTGATAGGTAATTTTTTAGAAAGGGAGATTTTCAAGGTAACCGAATATTCCACCATGTGAAATACAACAATTTTTTGCTTAAATCTTAGGATGTAAAATTATGAATATATTTTGAATTAAATGCACTTAAAATTAATGTCTTTATCTCATTTTACATTCCAATTTTATGTGGTGGGTAGTTCCATTTTTTTTAACCATTTTTTTCAAAATATGTTTTTCAAAATCACCTTTCAAAAAAGAAAAACGAGTTCCGAGTTTTTTCCACTCCTTTCCGGCAGGAAGGGCAAGAATTATTTGGAAACTCAATTTGAAAAATTGTGGGCACAAAGACACATCTTGCAGCAAAATTTTGTACTAATGTCGGAATTTTTTAGAAGTCTGAAAACGCAATGTGGATGGGCGTTCTAGAGGTTTTATAGATTATTAGGACGGATTTGCATTTTAAAGAAAAAAATCAGGAAAAAATATAGGTTTAGGTTGTATCTTTTTTACCCAGCTTATAGGATTGGGTGTATCTAATTTATGCAGGTTAATGAGAAACCTGTGGTTAAATTACGCAGGTTAATTCTGAAACGATCCTTCATTTTCGCAGGTTGTAAGAATTGGAGATTTTTTCAGATTTTATTAGTTAACTTCAAGAATCTGTCAAAAATTTTTCAAAAGAAAAAGAAAAAAAAGAAAGTCGTCCACTCTCGTGGAAGGAAAATGTGATGCAATATTTTTTCAGAAAAATTTTGGGGCTAAATTTTACCGCCACAAAAGTTTTCTGAAAAACCTTTATGGCTTGATATTGCTGCATATTTTCGTGAACAGAAATTTGCTTTGTTTTTTTTATTTCTTTAAATTAAAGATACAGCTCTCAGAAGTAAAAAATAATTAAAAAAATGTCGTAATGATTCCACACATCAATTGAATTCATTTTACAATTTTAATTATAAGAATTTTCTCCCTCATTTCATTCTAATTTCACATGATGATGATGCAGGAATCCACTCCCTGTACTTATTCATGATTATTCCTAAATTCTGCGTATAATAGAAATCTGGTAAAAAAACTTTGACATGTGATTCCAGAAAGAATCCTTTTCTAAAATCACATTCCAGCCAAAATCCTTTTTGAGCTCTGACAATTTCATTATTTACTCTCTCGAGCCAATCACTAATATTTCGTTTATGTACAATTGGAAAAGAATAGAATTCATGGCAAAACTTTTTTGACAGTTCTTCAACCTCATCAGAAGTCTTGTACTTTCGAAATAAAGTAAAATAATTGATAAATTCCGCACATTCTGAATAAGAATAACCACAAGGCAAAACTTTGTCAATATAAAAATCTTCATGGGCTAAAAACCAAGACCTTATGGAACTCATCGACAATGCGCCTTCTTCCTCGATATGGTTTTGTAGTATATTAACAGCATCTTGACAAGTCGTGGTAATTTCATAAAAATCTTTGTCAGCTTTAAAGCACTTTTCCTCATCTTTATAAAAAGATATTCCAATCATTGTTTTACTAATTTCAATTTCTGAAGTTTCCAAGGATTTACACTGTCTAATGTCTGTAATTTCATCTTCATGATAGGTGAAAATCAACTTGATATAACAAATGCCATCATTGTTTACAAATGCAATACCTTCACGTCTTTCATCTTCAAGATCACAGAATGCTTTGTAGGATTTATATGTAGTGTCGAATTCCGGTATTCTTTTAATGAATCGAACAAAACGAGCATATACTGCAACAAACGTTTTCTTTGAGACATTGCTAAAAGTTTTGTCATCATCCAATAGAACATCCAGTAAATTTACATCTAGATTTTCAAAAGCCGAGATTATCAGTTGTTTCTTGTCAAGCATAAATCGAGTCATATTTCAATTTGCATTAATCATCTAAACTTCAATCTAAAAAAAAAACCGTCCATAACAAATAGACGGTCTTAGAATTAGTCTGCATTATACATGGACGTATTTACAATTTCACTTTCTCTTTCACGAAATACCTTCTCACCGGAAACAAAAACTTTAATCCCACAGAAACCCAATTTATTTCGGTCATCTTCAACTGGAAAATTTGAAATCAACAAACCATAATTATAATCATTCTTTTTGAAGAATACACTGCCGAAATCGGCACTTAAATCTGCGTTCCAGTTTTTATACACTCTATTGCTTTTCATATTATAACTTGATGCAATACGAACTGTAACATCTTTCGCATTCAATCTCGTTCCTTTTGTAGAACCATTGTAGGCATTTGGATCAAAAAGCCCATCTAGTCTATCAAAGACTTCATCTGAAAGAAATGATAACTTATTTCTTCCTTCTTCTGTCGATAGCTCTTCTACGGAAACTGTAAAAATATCGTCTATAGAAGTAAAGATTCCTTCAACTTGAGTGATCGCAAATTTGGTTTGTGTTGTCAGTCCTCGAATTGAATTGTCAATCAATTCTTCTTTCCATTCCGGATCGCTGAAAATCTCCCAATCTTGCTCAAATTTTGCATAATTACTAAGCAAAGGAATACTTGCCATTATTCTAAATGTTCGGTTATTATGGTAACCGCAACATCTTCCTGCAATTCCTTGAGCACCATTTGCAAGTTGTTTGTCTCTCGGCTCAATTCCAAACCTTATTTTTTCCTTTAATTTGCCTAAATCCTTTCCGGCGGTTAAAGCTTGAACAATTATTAGAATCACCCTTCTTCCCATCCTCATAATTAAATTTGCTACTTCAGAAAGACCTTCATTTATTGAAAAATCACACGCAGAATCAGATCCAATAACTAAAACATCAACATTGTGTTTCAGTTTTGTTCGCAACAAGTTTCTTAATTCCAATGCTCGCAACGTAGTTGATTCTCTGATAATTCCCAATCCATCATCAAAACTCAATAAATGCTGAACATATTCAATAACATTTGGATGAACAACATATTCTCCATTGTTATCTTGCAGTGGTGAGAAATCTAATGGCAAATCATCAATCATATTTTCCCTCAACATCTCTGTAATTCCGAAATAGGAAGGTGGTCTTACTCCTTCTACAACATCAATGTCTGCACTTTTGGTAAAATGAGCATCTAAAATATCATAAGGTGTTGCACTTACAGCAACCAAACCAATTTCCGGCAGCTTGCTCCTTAAATTATCGAAAAATGCAAATTGGAAAGAAGATTCTTCGCCACATCCGTACTGATCCTCATCTCTAACTATAAGTTGAACTTTAAGATCGCGTACAGCTTTGAACGGATTCGGATAATTAAAGAACTCATTCATCTTAATCACCTTAATTCGCGAATATTTCATTTGTCCTTCGGAAGCGTCATAAAAATCTGCTTCCAAATTTCGGTTGTTCTGATTATACAAATCAGTATCTCGCATGCTTGTTACAAACAGTACATTTTCATGACCGCTCAACAAACCGATTGCAGGTAATACATAATTGCATAGAAAATAAATGGTCTTTGATTTACCACTTTGCATTGATGCAACAAATGCTATATTTTGATTTCCTTCCTTTATGGAAAGTCCCAATCTTAAAGCATTTATAATCTGATTCTCAAAAATACCTGTTCTTTGAGAATTTGCAAGCGTATCCACAATATTAGTGTGGAGTGATGCAGGAGCATCCAACTCATCAAGTAAATTTCTAATTTCCTGATTCCAATAGTTCTGATAATCTGTCATAATGCACCGTTTTTAAATTAACAGTACAAAGATGAGCACGACATGTGCAATAGATTTGCACAGATGGATTTAATCTACAAAAATGTACTTAATATGAAGCGGATTATCTTCTTTAGGTTCAATTTTTAATTTTTGACCTACATAAAGAGAAAATTGCTCACCAAGTTTTGGAGGAACAGAAAACCGAAGATTATTGTCAGAAATAAAAGTAGCATAACCATTCGCGGAAACTTCTGTAATCTCTCCCGAAAGAATATTTTTCTTTAGCCACGCTATTTCCTTATTTTCAGTAGTTTTTTTCCAATCATTCAAATACAGATTAAAATAATTGAGAATTTCTAGTAAGGAATGCACGGTGGAAGCATAAAGATGTTTTGCTTGATTTTTTGAGCAATATTCTTGAACCCGAAAATTAAGTTTTTCACCGCTATGAGATCCGTCTTGAGTTAAATTTAGGGTGCGGTAAATTAATTCTCCAATGACAGGATGTATGATTTCTTTTGAAAATTCAAATTCATTATGTCTGCAATTCAAGAATAAACTGCAACCGTTCAACGATTTAATGTCTGGAGAAATTATTCTTAAAAGCTTTAATTCATCAAACAATTTCTCGAAAATCATTCGTATTGAATTGTAATCGTCGAACTGAATGGTACTTTCAGAAAAAAGCTTTTTTAGAATCTGCAATAAATCATATTTGGTTTCAGACTCTAAATGCGATTCAAAAATTTTGAAAGAATCTTGATATTGATGAATGAGTTGGGTTTCGTATTGTTGATCGGCTTCGCTTTTCAATCTTGCGTAAAGGTTCCGAATTTGATTATTGTCTAATTTATCGTAAACACAATCTTCTTTTCCTTCAGATTGTATGAAGTCGTTATCATTTTTTATTTTTTCTTTACCGGTTAGAATGAACCATGGAATATATTTTTTAGGACGAATTTCTTTCAAAGAATTTACCACATTCATCAATGCTGTTTGTCTTGTTGCAACTCCTTCCTCTTCGGATGTATTATAAAATAATCCATCGAGAATTGCTCCATCATACCAAAGAAAATTTTCCTTCAAATCGGCAATTGCAGTTTCTGCATTATCAAAAGGAATCAGTTCAATTCCAGCATCAATTGCCATTTGTCGGATACTGAAAAGCGACTGATATTCATCATCTACCCAAAATACTTTATATTTCTTCATTGTCAATTTGTAAATCGTCTAAATTTACAAATTCTTGCTGATAAGGAAGTGATACTTCAAAAGTTGTCGCAAGATCAGTTTCGCCTATACCTTCTGGACCAGTTTCGTCAACAATATACCAATCACCACCAAAATATTTAATAATTTGATCAACGATGTAACCTCCCATTCCACTTCCTCCATTTTTTCCCTTTTTAATTCCCTTGGATCTAAAATCATCAAATGTGAAATTTTCCGGCATTGGATTTCCTGTATTTGAAATAAAGATTGTAAAGGTTTCAAATTCCTCAAGGATTGAAGTCGAGATTTCAATTCTTCTTACCTCCTCCTTGTTCCAATTAAACCCGTGCTTTTTAATGTTCGAGATTAGATTATCAAGTAGAAAACATAATAGATCTTCATTCGCAAAGGTGAAGATTTTGAAGTCATCACTCTTAATATCATTCAAATTGATATCAAATAAAATATTGGGGTTCTTCTCACTTACATTCTTAAAATAGTTTTCCAGAAATGGCACAATTTCAATTGGTGAAACAGGATATTCACTTGGAATAAAGTCTTCTGTTTGGCTTCTGACTTCTTCAGTAATCCTTTTAGAATCCTTAATTAAGTTATCAATCAATTCTCCTAGATTTAACAATTGATTATCATTCAACTTTAAAGAAAATAATTGTGGAAATTTCGGCAACACTTTTCTTTCAAGAATATTTTTGATATTGGACGCAAAAAATTCCAAATTAGAAACTGAACCTGCAATTTTATGTCTTAGTATTGCGTTTTTTTCAGCTTCCATGCTTTGAAAGTCCTTATCAACTTTTTGAATCTCTTCTTGAAGTTCTTTAATTGTAGAACTTAATTGTTCTTCAATTTCCTCCTTTTGTAAATCTGATGAAACCAAATTGATTTTTACATTCATCAAATCATTAACTCGTATATCTCTTACAGTTGAACCATAAACCTGAGCTTCTATCTGTTTTTGAACATAATCTTTGTTCAACTCATTTATTAAATACTTGTAAGAAATAGCATCTTCATCAATAATTTTTAATAATGCAATTCGTTGATGGCATAGTACAGCTTGTTTACCCGAAAAGTAGGTTGCGTTCAAATTTCCACCGATTAATGAAACCAAAACACCTTCTTCATCCAGAACTGTGTAATACATTAAATTTTCTAGTGTGGAGATGGGTTCTAGCAAATCATAATTAATAGAGGGCAATATATTTGGATCATGTCCCAGATCTCGAACGTTTAAAATCTTAGAAATATCAGTAAAATTCTCTGGTTTCTGTCGCTTAGCAACTTCTACTAATTCGTAGAGAGGAGTTCCTTCCAACTCTTCCAAAAAATACACTTTGCCTTGAAGATTATAATCTCTATTTCTTATCTCTTCCGCATCAACGAGAACCGATTCCCAAGGTTGAAAAAGAAAGTTGTTCGTTTCAAAGTTGTCCCAATCTATATATGATTTCCTAGTTTTAGACTTTGATAGATAATCATCAAAGTCAATAAATTCTATTTTAGTACTTGGTTTCTCCGTATTTAGCACCAAAACATTTATTGCAATATTGGTATGACGGAATACGCCTGTCGGAAAAATAAGTACTTTTTCAACAAGATTTTCATCTACCAATTTTTTGAAAAGTTCTTTTTCTGTTTTTCGTCCCGAGGAAAGGAAAGCCGGTCGAACGAAAAGAATAATCTTTCCGCCAATTTTAATAGATGACAGCGATTCTTCTATAACGAAATGTTCTAAATCGACTTTATCACCAAAACTATTTTTAACATCAATTCTGTTAAGAATAGGTAATCTAGAAAAAATAAGATCAAATTTTTCCTCTGAAGGCCAGTTTTCAATACTACTTTCTAAAACATAATTGAAATTTAATTTTTGGTGTGCCCAAAGTCGCAACTTTCCAACACGCCAAATTTCCGGATTGTATTCTTGTCCAAAATATTCAGTTTCTCCTGATAATTCGGAAACAATTTCTACATTAGATGCAAAAGGATTGTAAACATGTCTTGCATTTTCAACATGCGCAACATCCAAAACCAATTTCATCAATTTAGGATGAACGATAAATGCACCGTTCTTGAAAGACAATGATTCCGTAATTACCTTAAAAACAAAATCAAACAAAGCCGGAAATTGATTTTCAAAATATGATTTTTCAAGCAAAGAAAAATAAGAAAATATTTGAGCGAGATCAGCAGCTGAGAAAAAACTTAAGACACGAAAGTGCGGTAATAATCTGAACAATTCTGAAGGATTATTGTATTCTGCCTCTTGCTTCAATTGGTAAACAAGTTCTGAAATACTCCTATTCTTATCAACCACTTCATCTTTATAAATACAAAGTAAAAAAAGTGTAAGTGTATAATCATTTGGTGTAATAAATCCTTTTCGACTATAAAATGAAGTAATGATCGTGTTAACTTCTATGATTTTTTTCTTATCCATATTTTATTTTAGTAAGCCTTACTTAATGATTTTATAAAATTAGCAAATAAATCCCTCAACAATTCTTTCTCTCCAAGATTTTTCCCAGCACAATTACAAAGAAAAAATTCTCCGGCTTCAAATCTTTTTCTTCAACGCCATCGTCTTGGGCGATGTAGATTTTTTTGCATTCCACAATCATTTGAGGGGCGTCTTTGTTGTAACCCATTTGAAATTTCACGGTTTCATAATCTTTGAAACCTATAATTTCTTCTTTTTCGTCTAAAATGCAAAGACGGTTGATAAAATGATCGGTGAAATTTCTGTATTCCTCGGTTTTTGTTCCGGCGAGAATTTCGTTGAACCATTGTTTTTGCAGAACAAGATAGAGTTGCTTTTTCATGATTTAGTTTTTTTTAATGATTTGTGAAATCTTCGTTTTCATTTGGTCTAAAGAAAAGCCAAACAAAAAATAAAGCGAAAATCATCGTGATGAAACCTCCGAAACTAGGAAATGTTTCTATCAACAAGCCAAAAACCAATATGAAACACCATAAAACAATTCCGATAATTGCCGCCGTAAAAAGAAATTTTAAGAATTGCATTTTATTTGAAATTTTCTGTTGATCAACCTTGTCAAGGTTTTAGTATACCACTTCCTCTTTGGAAACCAAATGCACCACAATTTCCACCTGTCTTTCAGTGTGTTCCTGCGGATCGATTTTTTGGATTCTGGCTTCGAATTGGGTGATTCCTACTTTTAGGAGTTTGTAGAAAATCCGGTTTTCGGTTCTTGGGATGAAGCCGATTTTTGAGTCCTTGAAATAAATGGCAACGGCTCTCGGATCCCATTTGTTGTCTTCCTCGAGTTTGAATTTTAATTTTTTGCCGACTTTCAGTTTGTTGAAAACATCAACGCCATCGTAAAAAGTGAAACCTGCAACGTGGAAATGTGATAAATGCTCTTTCATGATATTTAATGTTTAAATTAATACCACAAAGGAACAAGAGATGTGCGCAATAGAAATGCACAGTAAAATTATTTGTAAAAATCTATTATTAGCTAGAAAGTTTCATTCAATTCCCTAAACATATCTATAGGTCGAATAAATTTAACGCCGAAATGAATACAAGGTTCGGGAATTTTTATTTTCTTTTTACTGTTTGGATTACTGGTTTCATGAGTTACAATCACACAGCCATTTTTTTTTGCAAATGCAATTAGCCATGGATCTGCTAAATCAGTTTGCAAAAATTCATCTTTAGCAGATTGTAAGTACTGGTCGCTATCATTTGTCCAAACAGCAATCTCCGCATAAGTATCAACGCAAGGAGAAGAATCCACAAAAAAATCCGCTCCAATTTTTGTTTCTAACCAAATAGAAAGTTGATCTGGTGTGCTTGAACCACAAATTTCTTTTTTTACTTTATCAATACTTCTGATTTTTCCCTTATTAGAAAGCTCAATTAGTTTGTTCCAGAAAGAGGGAACAACATCAAACGGATAACTTGTTTGGTGTGCCTGAATAAAAACATTACTGTCTAATAAGTAAACCACAATCAATATAAAAATTCAGTTACAAATTTATTGTAGGTATCACCTTTCATGTTGGTTAGTCTGTATGCATCCCTATAAAGTAATTGATTGTCTTTCACTGCATTATTTACAAATGCCGCAAACCTTAAACTAACTCTTTTTTTTGCAGTAGCATAGAAATCACCTCCGGAACCCAGTCTATCTTTTTTGGCCTTATATTCTTCAATATAATTATTGTAAAAACTAAAGAATTGACTGCGTGTAATTAAATTTAGATCAAGGGCACGTCTTGCTGTTACGATTGGACTTACCTTAAAAATTTTACTTAGATATTTGAAATCCTGTGTGGTTTCCCATTTTTTTAAGAAATAAACTTCAGGAACCAATAATTCGGCTGCAACTTTATCGCACAAGACTTCTACAGGATCATCTGCTGGCAACATTTTATCCATATCAAAACCGGCACTTTTGCCTAGCCAAACGTGAGCAAGTTCATGAATTAACGTGAACATTTGCGCTGCTTTAGCATCTGCAGAATTTATGAATAGAAAAGGTGCGCGCTCATCTACCAATACAAAACCTCTACATTCCTTCACATCTATCACTCTGTGCGTATTGCTGCCTACAACTCCATTATAGGTAACGATAATTCCAGCATCCTCTATTTGATTGGTAATGAAGTCTAATGCCTGTTCCCAATTGTTGTATCGGCTTGCCCAATCATTTTCTATATTCAGAACCTTTCGGATATCATTAACAATTACTTTATAATTGTCGTTCACAGAAAATTTACCAACGAATTCCAACTTCGGAAAATCAAGTTCTTCCAAGTATTCAGTGAGCCAGTTCTGACGGTCTTTTATGATTTGAATAGTTTGAAAAACATTTAGACTAACCTTATTGGTAGGAAATTTATTTGCACTTCTAAAAAAAGGAAGGGGAATTTCTTCTTGTGGTGGTTTAGGTAGAAACATATAACCGAAAGGTACATGAACTTTGTGCGTGAAACTTTCCAGCTGTTTTACTGTGGGAAATTTTTCACCTTTCGTCCAACTTTCTATAGTTGGATTTTGAACATAAAATTCCTGCAGGTCATTACCATTCCTGATAATAGCCCACTCAATTAATTCTTTGTTGATATTTTCAACTCGTGTACTCACGAAGCAAATTTAGAAATATAAATTAAGTGCAACAAAATTAAACCAAGTTGTCAATCCTCAAAATAAGTTCTTAACCATTCAATCTTCTCATATAAACCAACTCTTGCTCTCCCGTGTTATCTATGATAATTTCATAATCATCATAAAATTCATTAGCAAAATTATTGAGATGTTTTGAGTCTGATTCTAATTCTAACAAATTTTTCAAAATCGATAATTCCTTTTCAAATTTTTGAAGCATTATTCCAATTTCTGATTGGTTACGCTCAAATGCCGACTTTCTTTTCTGAGCAACGAAACTTCCAAAACCAATTTCAAATTTTTTATAGAATTCGCCAATCAGTTTACTTGATTTTTCTTTAATATTATGTTGCTCAACATTTCTTCGCAATTCATCAATTTTTCCAATGCGATCGCGATCTAGCTCCTTCACTTTTAAATTGGCTGCCAATTCTGCTAAAAGCAAATTTTCATATAATTTTTCCGCCGTTATTGAAACCTCCGCATAGAAGAAAATTTGTGAATCTTGAAAGCCTTGAATTGTCTTCTCAATCTGGGATTTTGACTTTTCCACAAAATTACCAAGGTTTTGGTTGAGATTATTTCCTTTTTCTTCAAGTTTCTTCCAAATTGATTTTTTATCTTTTGCAACAACTGCAAGTTCATAACTTGAATCAATGTTTATTCCCAACGCTTGAAATTTATCCACTAAAGTGTTTACAAAGAACTGCGCGCCTTCTTCTTGCATCACAAGAAGATCATACTTAAACTGATCCATCATCACAAAATCTTCGGTTGTGAAATAGTCTCTACTAAAATACTCATTGATTTTTTGATTGATGTATTTTAGTTTAGCGGTTCTTTCATTCTTATGAAAATCAAATAGGTAACCGACTTTTTCGTTTATTTTTGATAGTTTCCTATTTATATGCTGCATGTGTATTTGTGATGTAACCATCGATGCTGCCTGAAAAGCAAGTAATGGCGCCATTGACATAAAACCAGCTTGTGTAAAACCAACATGTTTTCCAAATTTTGCTCCGTTAGAAGTTATTGAAGAAAAAGTTCCGTTTGCGTATTGAATTAATTGTTCCGGTTTTGCAGTAGTGGTGTATAGACCTTTGGTAATATATTTTGCAATTCCAGCAGAAGCTGAACCTGCCAAAAGATTTGAAACCAAACCTTCAGCAGCATCATTTTTTGAAATAAGTGTAGCTCCCTCAATTTTTCTATTGAGTTGCGAGGTATCAACCAAATTCAGTTTTTGATCTGCAATGAATTCGATCTCTTTCAGAACTTCTAAATTTTCTACATCAAGTTTTTGGGGAAGAAGCTGAGACAGCTTTTCATCAATTACTGAAAGTTCCATTTTCTGGGTTTCTTGAATAGTTGAAAACCATTTTTGAAATTCCGACTGTTCTTGTAAAAGTTTTGTAGCATAAGCTTTTGTTGAATTTTCTTCTGCTAATTTCGAAGTAAGTTTTTCAACTTGACTTCTATAATCTTCAGTAAGTTTCTGAAGTTCATCATTGGATTTCTTCAGGTCGGAAATTCCGAATAAATTTTGCAAATATTCTTTCATCTTATTTATTTTTTTACTTTTTCTTCCCCTCCTTCTTCAACGCCAAAATCTCCTTCAGCAAATCTTTGGCATCGCCGTCTGTTGGGAGTTGTGGCACGAGTTCGCCTTTGAAAGCTTTGTGCAAAATGGTTTGCGGAAGCTGGTCGAGTTTTTCTTTGAGTTTTTGGTAGCGCAGTTCTATGACGTCGATTTTGGAAAAAAGAGATTCTACGCGGGAAACGATTTGGGTTTGTTCTTCAAGTGAAGGCAATGGAAATTCTAACAATCTCAAATCTCGAATATTGATATGTTGAGAAGCAACTCCTTTAATTAATGGACGATATTGTATCTTAAACTCCTCAGAATTCATGAAATATTCGCAGAATTTGTCATTTAGTAAATTACTAAAACGAAACAACATTGTTCTTTGACCTATACAATACAAATTATTTTCAGGTATCATCGCAGCATTTCCAATATTTGCTTCTCTTGTAAATGCTATATCTCCTTTTCTAGGTTTTAATCTAGAAATCCATTTTATATAAAAATCATTATCAACATACCTCATCTTATTAAAATTCAATTTAAAAGGCTCAATATTATTTGTATCAATAATGTTAAATCCTTCCTCAGAGAAAATTGCCGTTTCATGCAAACAGTCAACTATTGCAACACATAATGATTCCACTGTATAAAATGACCAATCATTATCTATATTTTTTCTAATGAAAGAAATAGAATTTTGCTTAAAAATCGACCTTTTATTTTCAGAATTCTCTTTATTTAAATCAAGAAGTTCTAATGCAATTTCGGAAGCAATCTTTTCTTTGGTTGGAAAACTCAAATCCTTTCCTTCCCTCCATTCCTCCGTCAATTTCCCCGTCACTGCCTGTGTCAAAATCTGCTGCCGGAAATCCTTCAAAATCTGCGGGATTTTCTCCAAAGCAATTTTCATTTTTTCGTGCTGTGCAAAAAGCAAATCAAGTTTGGCGACAATGCGTTCTTGTTCTGGAAGTGGCGGAAGCGGAAATGCAATAGATTGAAGTTTTGGAGCGTTAATATTCTTAACCGCAATTCCCACAGCATTATCCGAAATAGACTTCCAATATTGATTCGAGAACAGAAAATAGGAAATTAATTTTGCATTCACTAAAGGTTTAAATCGAATTAAATATGAAGCATATAAACAATTCTCTTCAACTTCTTCAACCAAATAACTTAAACCAATCGAGCCTGCCCGAGAAATCAAAATATCGTTTTTCTGCAAAAGATAATTTTCAATTTTGTCAGGTAATTCAATACAATAAGGAACTTTTACCCAATTAATTTTGCCTTTTCCAATATCTGTGGTTCTCAAATATTTGTATGAGCCAAAATCTTGAGATTTTGTAGTCCATCCATATTGAGGTTTTGTTGTAATTTCCCCAAGTGTAGTTTCCACCCAATTCTTCGGCAACTTGTTCTCCATTAACTCAATTCTTTTATCAGTTCGTTCAGTTCCAGTTCTATCGCTTTCAGTTCCTGCAATGCATCTTTTGCCAAATCCAAAGGCTCGCCCAAATCTTCGGCGTTGGTTAAACTGCTGTCTGCAATCAATCCCAAATCCAGGGATTCGTTTTTCGCTTTAATGGTTTCTCTGGAGATTTTTTGCCATCTTTCGTCGGTTATTGTGGCGCGTTTTTCTTCGTCAATCGTTCCGTCGTAATCCATTAAATCTTTTGCAGCAATTCCTCCGGTGTATGCCAAAACAAAATCTTCAAAGGCTTTTTCGGTAAAAGGCGTTCGTTTTCCGTAACTCGGCGTGTTGGTGCGCATATCGTAGAACCAGACATTTTTCGTGTTGGCTTCTTCTTTTTTTCCTCGCGTAAAAAACAGCACGTTGGTTTTTACTCCTGCTGCGTAGAAAATTCCGGTCGGCAAACGCAAAATCGTGTGTAAATTGCATTTCTCCATCAGGTCTTTTCTAATTTTTTGTCCGTCGCCGTCTTCAAATAAAACATTGTCGGGCAAAACTACGGCGGCTCTTCCGGTTCCGTCCTGCTTCAAACTTCTGTAAATATGCTGCAGAAAGTTCAGCTGTTTGTTGCTGCTGAGATAAGTAAGATCGTCTCTGCTTGGTTTTTCGCCTCCTTTCTTGGTTCCAAAGGGAGGATTTGCCAAAACTCCGTCGTAATTTTTCAGGGATTTACCAAGGTCTGTTAAAGTATCGCCAAGATAAATTCGGCTTTCCATGCCGTGAAGTCGTGCATTCATCAACGCCAATCGGTGCGCATCTCCCACCAATTCTACGCCCGTAAAAGCTTCCCGTTCCTGAAAATCCCGTTCTTTGGAATCCAGATCAAAATAATTATCCGTCTTTTCCTTCAGATAATGATCGGCAGAAATCATAAACCCAAAAGTTCCGCATGCGGGATCGTTCCATCGTTCACCCACTTTTGGCACCATTAGTTTTACCATTACATTAATAAGAGGTCTTGGTGTAAAATATTGTCCGGCTCCAGATTTCTTCTCGTTGGCGTTTTTCTCTAGAAGACTTTCATAAATATCGCCCATCACATCGCGATCACTTTCTTCATACCAATCCAGTTTATCGATGTTTTGAACAAGTGTATTGAAGTTGACCGGCTTTGTTAAAGTAGTAGATGCGTTGGTGTAAATTTCTTTCACGGCATCACTAGTCGTTTTGGAACTTACCGTTGCCAAAAACTCTCGGTATAGATTAAAAGCGGCTACGTTGTCTTTTTCATCCACAAATTTTTTCCAGCGGTATTCTTCCGGAAACTGGTCTGCAAAATTTTTCACTTCCGAAAGTTTCAGAAAGAGAATGTAGGTAAGTTCGTTAAGGTATTGGTGATAAGTAACGCCATCATCACGAAGAACGTTACAAAGATTCCAGAGTTTATTTGCTATTTCCTGAGCACCCATAGTTTAATTTGAGATTTGAGATTTACTCACGATTTTAAATAATATTTAATGGAGTTCGTGATTACTCCGTTATTGAGATTTGAAATGAACCTTGTCAAGGTTTCAAACCTTGACAAGGTTGGCTTATGCGGAGTACAGTTCATGATTCATTTCTGCAATCAAAGACTCCAACTCGTGATTAAAAATTTTATCAAGCCTTTTGAAACCGCCCTCATCAATGAATGGTTTTAGGTCGAAATCTTTAGTTGTAAGCACGGTTTCTGCCAACAATTGTTTTTCAAAACGGTCTATCCATTTTTGCTGAATTTTGTTCCAGTTATTTTTAGCACGAAGTTTCATCATTGCTTTTTTTACTCTTTCGTTGGGTGTTGTGAGTTCAGCATCCAAAGCTAAAGTTCGGATGTAAGCAATAATATCTGCGGCAATATCTACATTTTTTGTTGCTTTCCAAGCGGTGTTTAAACTGAGTTCGTTATACCCTTTTTCGTCAAGAAGTAATTTGAGTTCTTTCAAAGATTTTCGATCCAGTTCTTCTGGTTTGCTGCAGATAATGCTAATCGCAGCGATTTCATTTCTGTTTTCGGAAATGAATTTCTTAAATCCTTCAATATAATCTTCCGGTTTTTCGGCTTTACCGTAACCTCTTGAAACCTCTTGAACCATATCAACATGATTAGAAATGTATTGGGTTTGTGGTTGATATACTTTCACATCCAGATATTCCCAAAGGTTAGGTTTCTCATTAATTAGATTTCTCAAGTCGTCGCCACTAGATTTTTTCAGATGTTCCAAAAATTCAGAAACGCTTTTATCGCCTGATAAGAAAACAAATTGCTCTTGCTGATCTTTTGTCAACTTTCTGATTTTCCTATTGAGTTTGGCAATAATTTGATCCCTCTGCTTTTCTAATCTTTCAGGGTTGTCAATATATTCCATTTCCGCAACCAATTGTTGAAAAGTGGTGGAAGGATTTGCCACTGCCTTCATCTGTGTATAAGGTTCCAGTGCTTCGTAAATTCGGACCGCATCAAAAATTTTGAAACTTTCTTTTCCTATTTCCGGACAAAGTCTGGTTGCTCGTCCAATCATCTGTTCAAACAAAATCCTTGATTTTACCCTTCTCATAAAAACCAAATTGCAGATTGGAGTTACATCAATTCCGGTAGTTAATAAATCGACTGTAACCGCAATGTTTGGATATCTTTCATTTTTATATTCCTGAACAAGTTGCTCCACATTGTAAACACTTCCTGTGATTTTTTCAATGGCTTTATGATGAACATCCACGCCAATTTCTTCAAATTCTTCCTTCAGCATTTGAACTATGGTATCCGCATGACTATCTCGGGCAGCGAAAATGAGCGTTTTTTCATTTCCGTCGGGATCGAGATGTTGCACCAGTTCTTGGATCACTGCACGGTTGAAATTATCATTCAGCACTTTTTTATTAAACTGCTCCACTTCGAAATTCAACTCATCTTCCAGTTCTGCTAGATCAATGATTTCCCCAGTTTCTGGATCATACAATTGCGGCTTTTCGCCTTTTTCCCATCTTATACCTTCGGTATTCAGAATGGTCTTAATGATATGTGGCGGCTCATGATCTACCAGATAACCATCAATCACGGCTTGTCTGTACGAATAATCATACACAGATTCACCAAAAATTTGGGTGGTATGCAAAGCTGGAGTTGCCGTCATACCAATTCTAAACGCATCAAAATAATCAATCACTTTTCTGTATTGCGCCACATAATCTTCTTCATCCTTGAATGAAATATCTTCTTCGTCGAGCTCTTTGTCCAGTTGATAACCTCGGTGCGCTTCATCAATAATGATACAGTCGTAAGTATCAACAGTTAAAGGTGGTTCATCTGAATAAAACAACCTCTTCACCATACTTTGAACGGTGGCAAAATGCAACCTCGTTTCACTATCGGGAATTTTGGTCTTCAAATATTCGAACTTGTAAATTCCACCAAAAGATTGTTGCACTTCAATTTTATTTTCATTGATGCTGTCTTTGGCTTGTTTTGCAAGAAGAGTTCGGTCAGTTAAAAAAAGAATTCTTTTAAAACGGTCGGCTTTAATCAAACGGTAAATCAGTCCATTAATCGTTCTGGTTTTTCCGGTTCCAGTAGCCATGACAATTAGAGCACTTTTTTCTCCTGGATGGGAGATTATCTTGTCTTCAACCGCCTTTATCGCCTCAATTTGAAAATGTCGAAGGTTCAAACCGGTAGCGGAAGTTAAATAATCCGTTGAACTTTCTTCGAGTTTTTTGTTGGCTTTGTCTATGTCTTTTTCATAAAGTTCTTTCAAACTTTCAGGTGAATACCAACCTTTCAAAACCGTAGCTCTATTGTTTGGTTTCCGAATGTCCAAAAACCAAATTCCACTTTTAGTCTTCAGTTGTTCTAAATATTTACGACCATTGGTTGAGAAAAGAAACGGAACTTTGTAATGATCCCATTCTCCCATTAAAGTAACATCCTCAACTTCCTTAATATTTTCTGCGTATTTTTTAGATTGATGTAGATTCGTGGAAATATCCGTTGCAAATTTCTTGGCTTCAACCACGCCGTAAAGTTCAGTTCCTACAAACAAAGCATAATCAGCGTACAAATTACCACATTGCCATTCTGCAATAGCGAGATTTCTTCCTTTTTCAGGAAAAGTTTTTTTGGTTTTCCAATTAAGATTTTCTGTATCGCACTCCCAACCTGCGTCACGAAGTTGAGCGTCAATCAATTGGACACGGGTTTCCCTTTCGCTCCAAGAAATTTTTTCTGCTCGTTGTTCGGCCAGTTTTCTACGGCTTGAAACTTTATCTTCATTACTATTGAAATCTTTAATTTTCGCTTCGTATTTCTGCAGTTGTAAAGTTAATCCATCGATGGTTCTATTGAGTTCTACGACTTCTGCATTGGTTTCTTCGGGTTTTGTTGGGAAATAAGATTTATCTTCGATGTAATCATTTTCATAAGTTTCGTAAAACCAGACCAAAAGTTTATGGGCGCTTTCCAAAATTTTCAAAGCTTCCTCTTTTGTGCTGTAACCGTGATGAGAAGCCACATTTCCAGAAGTTCTCACCATATGGAATAACGAACCAACAGTATCCGGCAAAATATTTAGTTTGCTTAAATGATTAATTTTTTCAAACTGCACCATTCCTTCCAGTGAAATCTCTTCAAACGCGCCAATTAATGCAATTAATTTTTCACAAACCAAACGTGTTTTAGAAATCGAGGAACTAGCATCCACGAAATAGAGCTTTTCAGCTACTGTTGCAAACTGAAAAAGCTCATCATATTCTGGTTGTAAAAAACTAAACTTTGAAGCCATATCATTGGATTAAAACAGGCACTAATATAGCGAAAATTGATTTTATCGATTTAACTTTCCATCGTCATTATCGACCTCATCAAAATAATTAGATTTCGTGTCTTTATTTGAGGAAACTTTCTTGTAATAATTATTTCTCGCATTTCGCTCTTTTACAAACATTTCAGAAATACCTTCACTGTTTTTTTCAAAACTTAAAGTATTGGTGATCGATAGATTAATGGCAATTTTTTTCACATCATGGTCAGTTCCAATATAGGTGAAGGTCCAGTTTTCATTTTTGAGTTTCTCAATCATCGTTTTCACCTGATTTCCTGTATATTCTCTGGACGCATTCTCTTCACCATCTGTGAAAATCGTTACCAAAACATTAGAATCTTTTTGGTGTTTTAATACTTTTTTCATTTTGTTGATGGCAAATCCAATTGCGTCGAACAGAGGCGTCATTGCATCAGGATTATATAAATGGTCATTCAGTTGCTGTAGGTTTTTCACTTCATCATTATAATGCAATAGCTTATTTCCTAAACCATTAAAACTTACTACGGTTATAATTTGTTCTTGCTCCGGAAACAGTTTTTGAGAACCCTTAATGGTTTGAACGGTTTCATTAAAACCAGAAATAACTTGAGACTTGATGGATTCCATTGAACCACTTTCATCTAGGATGATAAGATTGTGAATTTGACGCTTTTTCATAATTCGTGAATTTTGAGATTAATATTTAATAAAAATGAGTGCTATTCTTGGATATCTTTAATCACGTCGTATCCAATTTCCAATGCTTCGATGTTTTGTATTGATTTCCCGGCAATTCCTTTGATAGAGCCAAACATTTCTGAAGTATTGATTAAAACTTTGTCAATTTGCTTTTCCCTTTCTTTCCAGATTCGGTGCATTGCATTTTTTTCAGAAGTAATTCCGTTTTTCATTTTATTGAAACCATCGATAATGGCTTCAATCTGCAAGCGGAATTCATTGGAAGAAAGATATTGATAAAGCAATTCCATTTTTTCGCCTTTGCTTTCTTGTGAAGCGGTGGCAAAGTTTAGATGAATCAACTGTTGACGAAGAATTGCCGCCAAACCTTTGAATTCGTCGTACGTACAAACATATACGCCTTGGTAAAGTCCCATTCTGTCCATTCCATTTGGTAATGCGTCTGTAACTAAAACACCTAAATCTGCACCTTTTATCTTGATGTCATTTTTGAATTTTTCAATCCATCCGGCACTAAAATTCTTGGTCCTCTTACTTTCGTAATAAATAGTTCCACAGTTTTGGTGTTCGTAAGTATTGATGGTTTGCAAGCAATCCGCACCCGAAGCACCTTTTTTAATTTCAGAAATAGAATCTGTAGGAAAGGATGAAATTAAAAATTCCTCAATTGCCAATTCCATCACTTCACCTTGTAGTTGCATGGAACCTTGTTCTTGTTTTCTTTGCATTTCGGCGGTTAGAGCAATTTGAGTTTTCAATTTTTCTTCCAACTCTTTAATTTTGAATTCACTGCTACTTTCTACATTCTTCTTAATTTTCTTCCTTTCTTCTTCGAGTATTTCATTGATTTTGATTTCATTTTCGGCATCCAATTCCTCTTTCATTTGAGCTTTTTCTCTTTCAACTCTGGCTAAATCGCCTTTCATTTTGTTGAACTCCTGAAGTTTTTTCCTATTCTCTTCAAGTTCGGCATCTTTTCCCTCCAAAAGAAGTTTATTTTCATCTTCAATTTTCTGACGCAATTTTTGCTCTATACCGATTTCCAATTTTCTTTTTTCTTCTGCAATTTTTTCAGCTATGAGTTCATCATTTTTTTGCTTTTCATTTTCGAAAGCTTCGATCTGTTTTTGTAAAGCATCATTCTTAAGGGCAAAATCTTTTTTAACTTGGTTTTCCTTTTGAATAAAATCCTGACGAATTGTTTCCTCAATTTGATGTGTTAAAACTGAATTCACATCGATTTCTTCACCACAATGTGGACACGCAATTGTTTGGTTTTCTGTTTTCATGACATTACTATTTTTAGATTAGTTATGCAAATGTCAAGATAATCTGTGCAACAGATGTGCACAGATAAATAATCTTAAAAATAGGTGGAAATTTTATTTACTTTTCTCGTAAATATTAGAAGAAATCCGGTGAAACTCTTCCCTTAAATGTTTCGGCTGAACTACCTCAATTGCGTCAAGATGTGAGAAAAGAAGCGCTTTTAGTTCGTGATTGATTTGTAATGAAAGTTCGATTTGGACTTTCTCATCGTCAATGCTTTTCAGTTTTTGAGAACCGTGTAAAGGCTTGCTCTCAATATACGGCCAAGTTTTTTTGTCGATTTTCAGAAGAATTTTTTCAACATTTGGGGTGTCAAAAACGGTAACTCCAATCACATCGTCGAAATATTCATCAAAATCAATGGCTTGATTTTCTATGAATTTTGCCTGAGATTGTTCAATATTTAGAATTCGGTCGATAGGAAAATTTCCGACTCTTTTGTTTTCAGAATCATAGGCAAACAAAAACCAGCGATTATTATACTGTTTCAAATACCAAGAATGAAGTAATAAAGTTTGGGGTTCAGTCTGCCGAAAACCTTGATAAGTGACATTCAACGCGACTTTATTTTGAATTGCGTTGAACAAAGTTGCAAAATGATTGATGCCTTTTAAATAGGGATTTTCTTCAAATCCAACAAACGAAACCGAACTCCCTTTCAATTTAAAAGTATCTTCCAAACGAACCTGTATTTCTTCAATCCATTCGAAATTTGGCAAACCTTTAAACCGGGACAAAATGGAGAGTGATGAACTTATTTGTTCAACTTCGTTGTCATTTAAGCCTTGATTCTTAATGGAGTAACTTTTATCGGAGTAACGGTAAAAAACCTTCCTGCCGTCTCTTATTTTCTCGATGGGCGCAGAATAACCCTGTTCGCTTTCCATGAAATTGATATCGTAGAAGATTTGTCGTCTTTGAATTCCCAAATTACTGCCAGAAAATCCAGAAATCGCTTGATCACATGCATCGATAAGGTCTTCCATATAAAACCTCTTGCCAAAATTACTGAAACATTTGTCTAAAGCGTTATAGCGAATTGTTGCATACTTGTTGGTTGCCATGGTTTTATTCTTTCTCCTTTAAATAAGATATTAACTACAATTTTTAATAAAAGTAATGAAATTAAATGTGTCTATAAAAATCTTATCAAAAGCTTTGACCCCAAATGTGACCCAAATAAACTTAGGTAACATTTAGATAAACATTGATTAACAACATCATACAAGTATTCGCGAAATAATGTAATACTTTTTATCAGCATCTTTGACCCAAATGTGACCCAAATCACTCATACAATTAATTGTTAAGTTTTTCTATTGGAAAGAGATTATTCTCACATCTTCGAATTGGATGATACATCTCAATTAAAATAATGTCACCATTCCTGACACCATTCCAACAAAGTTCTAATGCTTAACGTTCACATAATTACACTTTTAGGTAAAATGAAACTTGTCTTTGGCTCTAAAGTTTGACACCAATCTGAACCTATTAATCTTTCTAATACCTTTCAGGCCATCAACAAAAAGTTCGTTCTAACTCCGTTGCAACTCCGAATCACCTCCGTTTGTCACCCGAACTTTCATCATACCCAAAAAGATTAAACATCTCCCGCATCCTGGAGCGAAGACGGTTACCGTAGATTTCTTCGATTTCAGTGGCAGTAAGATTGGTCGTGAGATGCGTTATGATTCCTTTTTCCTTGAAAATATCGTAGCGCGTTAGGAGAATTTCTGCCATTGCATTGCAGTCGTTTCCGAAATATTTGGAGGCAGATTCGCTACCGAGGTCATCAAAGCAGTAGTTTTTTGGAGTGCGATGATCATTGTATAGACTCCCACGAGAATATTTTTCTAAAATTTCATAGCCAGACTGCATAAATTCTGAAACAATTTGGCGTGTAGAAGTCATCATGAAATTTTTTCTCTTGGAAGGTATTTTTCCCATCAGCTTGAAAAGTGTGGTTTTTCCGCATCCAATTGGTCCGCTTAACATTATTCCTTTCCTGAGATCGATATTCATTTCTTTGGCTACTAATTCGTCCTGAAGAAACCAAGCGAGCATTCCGAAAATAATTCCTTTTTCGTTTTCGGGTATAACGAAGTTTTTGCCTAGATGCTTTCTACCGCATTTTCGTAGCCACATTACAACTTCTCTATAGTCATAACTCATCTCGATAGGATTTGTTGGTAGTTGCATTGAGGTGATTTGGTTTTAACTCTACTCCATTCGCGAAACTAGAGGAATTTGAGGTATTATTGAATTTTTTCGTATTTAAAAGCCAATTTCTCGCAGCGGCTTCCCAATTTTTCATCTTCGACTTGCCGCCGACAAGCCAGCCATTGCTTTCGTAATGATTGAAAAATTTTTCTGCTTCAAATCTTGTGGAATCCTTTTCGAGAAAATACATTTCGACTTCTAAAATGTCCGGTGGAATTTCAATCGACCTATTTTTTTTCTTTAAAAGCAAATTTCCTTCATCAAAAATTCTTGAGTGCTCATTATCTTTTAATTGTTTATTGTTTAATGAGTTTGTACTGTTTATAGAAGGTATCAGTGCTTGTTCAGAACCTGTATCGATTTTGATATGCATCCTGTTCGCTACCTGTTCAGAGGTTGTTTGTTTTTTGATACGCTTCAAATTTTGAATCCCCTCAGAATTATCAAAACTAAATAGGTTCACCAAACTCCCTTTGTATGGATTGAATGATGGGATGTATTCAATATATCCAAATTCTTGTAGCTCTTTAATGCATTTATGGTAAGTTCCAAAAGCAGAAATTTTGCTCAGTTTCATCATTTCGTTTCGCGAAATACTAATTGGATTTCGAAAACGATTGAGATTCCAAAACTGAAACAAAGCAAGGTAAAGACTGATGTGAGTAGGATTCAGTCGGTTATCTTCCTGTATCTTGTCGTAAAAACCAGTGAGATGAAAAATGTAATTCATACCAAAATTATTTCTGATTTAACATTTTTTCGATGTCCTGATAATTGTAATAAATTGTTCCGCCAACTTTGGAATACTGTAAAGTTCCATTGATACGAAGCGTTTGTAATGTCCCTGAGGAAATTTTCAAAATTTTTCTAACCTCGTTAGATTTTAACCATTTTTTCTCTATCGTTTTGCTGGAATTCAGAATTTTCTGCAAATCTTCCAAAAGTTCAATTTTAAATTCTTTTAGGTCTTCTTTCGTAATTATATCTACTGCCATAATATTTTTTATGCTAATTTCATTCGATTTGTATTCTAAAACAATAGTGTTCATGCGGTGTAGGCTAAATAAGAACAATTTAGACGAGTTTGGAATCTCGGAAGATTAAAAAAGAATAATTAAGATGAATTTAGATTCTTGAACTCAATTCTTGAAAGAAAAAACAAGTTCCGCAGTTTTTCCCCTTTTTCAAAAGGCAAGATCGTTTTTGTATCAGCAACTTGAAAAGTTGTATATACAAAGACACATCTTGCAATAAAAGTTTTATAGCAATATGAAAATTTTTCAGAGGTCTGAAAACTCTTTATGGACGCTAGTTTTTGGCTTTGTCTCCTTAATTTTAAAATTGATTGGCTTTTAAAGGAAAAAACACAGAAAGAGATTGGCTTTTGGTTGTATCTTTTTTACGCAGGTTTGCAAGTTGGGTTTGGCTGATTTAGTCACGTTCAGTAGAACCCTGTGTTCAAATTACGCAAATTTCTGAAATGATTGGATTAAATTGGTCATTGTTTTTGTGGATAGTTGATTTTTTTTAGAATATTTACTATTTTTACAAAACATAGAGGCACTGCTATTCTCGCAACGGATATTCAATTGACAAAACAGAAGTAATTTGCAATCCACATGGATATCTTGATGAACCAGACAATGGTTACGATAAAGAACAGATAATTGAGATATAATCTGTAAATTTTTCAATAGATAATCGGAACTAATCCGATTATCTATTATTTTTTTTACATTTGTATCGTGAATTTAGAAAGACAAATATCATCCTACCAATCGCAACCGATTTCTCATCAGGTTTTAGTTTCGCTTTTAAAGGATTATAAAAGACCAAATGACAAAATCTACGAGTTGATTAAACAAGAAAATCTGATTTCCTTAAAAAGAGGATTATACCTTTGGAACTCCGAAATTTTACCTGAACCATTCTCGGTTGCCAATGTTTTGTATGGACCAAGTTATGTTTCTTCGGAATCGGCATTATCTTATCATGGTTTAATTCCTGAACAGGTTTTTTCCATCGTTTCAATGACATTGAAAAACTCCAAAAACTTCAACAACGCTTTTGGAAATTTTGAGTACATCAAACTTCAACCTCCTTATTACGCATTCGGAATTCAACAAGTTAAATTGCGTGAAAATCAATTTTCATTAATGGCAACCGCGGAGAAAGCGATTTTAGATAAAGTTGCGACAACTTCGGGAATAATTTTCAGGCGCGTTGAATCTGCAAGGGTTTTTCTGCTGGAAAATATGAGAATGGATGAGGATCAATTAAAATCATTAAATACAAAAGAAATGGCATCATGGATTTTTGATGCTCCAAAAAAAGAATCATTAGAATTTGTCATTAAAGCTATTGAAGAATTATGATTAAAGATTGGATTGCCGAATATCAACCAAAAACGGATCTTGACTACAAACAAGCATTGCGTGAGATCATGCAACAAATTACATTGGCTGGATTATATCGTGGTGGTTTTTTTGAGAAGGCAGCATTTTATGGTGGAACAGCTTTAAGGATATTTTACGGATTGAACCGATTTTCAGAGGATTTGGATTTTTCTCTCTTGCAAAACGATGAAAATTTCCATCTGAATAACTACCTGAAAGCCATTGAAGACGAATTCACTGCGCAAGGAATGTCAGTTTCTATAAAGACAAAGGTAAAATCTGTCCAATCCAATATAGAATCAGCATTTTTAAAATCAGAAACTTTGTGGAGCGAATTAGTATTAGAAACCGTTTTGCCACAGTTTGGCTTAAAAGAGACTATTGGACTTAAAATCAAAATTGAAGTCGATACGAAACCACCTTTAGGTTTTGAAACTGAAGAAAAGTTGTTATTGAAGCCGTTTTCATTTTATGTAAAATGTTTCGTCCTCGAAGATTTATTTGCTGGAAAGATGCACGCTTTACTTTTTAGAAAGTGGGGAAACAATGTAAAAGGCAGGGATTGGTACGATATGGAATGGTATATCAGACGAGGAACTTCCTTAAATCTGGAACATTTCCTATTTAGAGCAAAAGACAGCGGTGATTGGCAAAAAGAAACAATGACCGAACAAGAATTCCGAAAATTATTGTATGACCGAATCGAAACTGTAAATCTTGAAACCGCCAAAAACGATGCAAAGAGATTTATTTCCGATCCAAAAACTTTGGATATTTGGTCGAAGGATTATTTTAAGGATTTGATTGAGTATATGAAAATCAATTGATTTAATAGTTGAAAATTCTTTTTTTTATGTGAAGAAAATCAAGGAAAATATGCTGATGTAATCAATCACAAAATTTTGAATATTAAAGAAAACTCGGCTATGAACCGAGTTTTTTATCATTTTCCTTCTGAACCTCATTTTTTTTCTCTAATACAAGTTTCAGATTCCCCATATCTTCGCTCACTTTCTTATCCAAAATTTTTGCATAATGTTGAGTAGTTTTAATGCTTTTATGGCCGAGCATTTTGCTAACACTCTCCATAGAAACATTGTTTGCAAGTGTAACTGTAGTTGCAAAAGTATGTCTCGCACAGTGGAATGTAAGTTTTTTGTTGATCCCGCAATTTTCCGCAATCGTTTTCAGGTATTCATTCACTTTTTGATTGGTATAAACTGGAAGTAACTTTCCCGAATTGGAAGAAACAGGATGATTTTCGTATTTCTTTATAATTTCTTCAGCAACGTGAAGTAAAGGAATATTTGATGCACTTCCTGTCTTTTGTCTGTTCGTGATAATCCAAAGATTTCCATCAATTCCTTTGGAAAGTTGGTCTTTTGTAAGATTAAAAATATCGATGTAAGCCAAACCTGTAAAGCAACTGAAAACAAATAAATCACGAACGAGTTCCAAACCTTTTCCCGAAAATTCCTTTTCGCGAATTGAAGAAAGTTCCTCATCAGTTAGAAAATTCACATTCACTTCATTAAATCTGCCTTTGTAGAAAATCACCAAATCTTTTTCTATCCAATTGTTTTGATAACAGATTTTTAAAATCTTACTCAAGTTTTTGGTGTGCTTCACCGCAGAATTATTGTTGATATTCGCTTTTGTTCGTAGAAAGAAATCAAAATCATTGAGAAAAGACGGTTCCAATTTCTGAATATTGATATCCGCTTTTTTGTGAAATGTCCACAAAAATTCCTTCAAATGCGACAAACAAGTTTTGAAATTTTTAAGGGTCGCAATCGCATACTCTTTGCCAACAAGTTTTTCCATTTTGGAATTGTGTTCCTCAAAAATTGGAATTAGGAACCTTTCTGTTGTTTTTGTTCCTGTGAGCAAACTCTTAATATCCGTAGCATCGAAAGGGTCGCCTAAGAAAACGAGTCTATTTTCGATTTCGAGGACTTTTGCTTGTAGAATATCAAAATGCTTGTTCATAACGCGCGCCTCCTCAGAATTGCCCTTTAAACGACTTTGAGCAGGATTCCATTTGCTACCTTCAACAAATTTTCCTGTTGAAAATTCTGTTCGTTGTCCATCTACTGTAATCCGCATGTAAATTGGGATTTTGGAACTAGATTTCGCTTTAGACTTTCTGGCATAAAATAATACCGAAACTTTTGCATTCATATTGATGACTTTATGGGTTAAAATTACCTTTTGGTGACCTATCAGACAAGATGTTCAATTGCTCTACACCTTTATTGATAGGCTTTTACAAAGAATTCGGTTACCTATAAAGTTCAAAAAATGGCAGGTCACCGAGAAGGTCACCTAATTTTTGAGAATATTTGTATTATTTTGAAATTCTCAAAAAACAAAAAAGCCCTTAAATACTAGGATTTAAGGGCTTTTGTAAGAAATTGTTGTTGTTTCTCGTGGTTTCTCCAGGGATCGAACCAGGGACACACGGATTTTCAGTCCGTTGCTCTACCAACTGAGCTAAGAAACCATTACTCTTATTGTTTTGAGTGGTGCAAAAGTAGTTTCTTTATTGTTACCATGCAAATTATAAGTGCTTAAATTCTGATATTTTATTTGACCTTACTGATTATCAGAAGATTTTTTTTCAGTTTGTGCTTTGAAAAAATCACTTAACTCTTCCAATACAGGCTTAATTGTATCTTCCGGGAGATCACTAATACGGATATACATCAATCCATCTATGGCATCATTGAAGTTGGGATCTACGTTAAAGGCTATTACCTTCGCATTTTGCTTGATATATTTTTTAATCAAAACCGGCAAACGAAGCTCAGGCTCCAGATCATCAATAATCTTATCCAGTTTGTTGAGATCGGCATCCATATCTTCAAAAAACAAAGCTTTATCACGCTCCTTCATCACCACCTTGTACTCATTTTTCGGATGGATGTATTGCGCCACTGCAGAGTCGTAGTAGTGAGACCGCATAAACTCGATCATCAAGGACTTTGAAAACTCAGAAAACTTGTTGCTGATACTTACACCACCCATTAAGAATTTATGTTCGGGATTTCTAAGACATACATGCACAATCCCTCTCCAAAGTAAAAATAGAGGAAATGGCTTCTGCTGGTAGTCTACTGAGATATAAGCGCGCCCCATCTCTATCACTTTTCGGAAAAAAGGCTGCAACTCGGGGTCATATTCAAAAAGAGAACTGGTATAGAAACCATTAATTCCTTGCTTTTTCATCACCTCGGCTCCCAAAGCCATCCGATAAGCACCCACCAATTTTTTGGCCGCATTATCCCAAAGGAAAAGATGGTGATAATGGTTATCATACTCATCCAAGTCAAAAGGTAAATTGGTTCCCTCTCCTATGGCACGGAAAGTCAGCTCCCGTTGGCGCCCGATCTCCCGCATAATTGAAGGTATCTCTGATTGTGTTGTGAAAAACACATCATAGTCACCATGCGAAAAAAGCTTCTTGTGCTCTGTTTTTTTCAGCGTTTCGATCTCGCTGATGATATCATCAATGGGCGTTTCATCAATAATGTTCTGAACTATATTATTTTGTTTTTGTAAAGGCAGCTTTAGTGACATGTTGGGCAACTTGAGCTTTTCTATGACACTTTTCCTTTTTTCATAATAGGACTTCAGCATATAAACCTTGTTGTAAAGGTAATCTGCCAATTCCTCTATTGTATCTTCCTCCTCCAACTGTTTGACAGAAATGGGTTTACCAATACGTACTCTGATAGGTTTTTCCCTTTTCTTCATCATTTCTGCGGGTAGCATCATCGTTTGCAAATCCGGGTGAATCTTGGCAATATTATAGAACATCTTGCTGTTGGTAGCATGAAAATACATAGGAACCACCGGAACTTTGGCTTTTTTGATTAATTTAAGAGCCGTTTTTTCCCAAGGTTTATCCAGGATTTCTCCATATTTATTATTCTTATTGGACACTTCGCCTGCCGGAAAAATACCAATACAGCCACCTTCTTTTAGATGACGCAGCGTTTCGCGCATACCATAGGAGCTGTTGTAAGCGTCTTTTCTGCCTTCAAATGGGTTAACTGAAATCACAAAAGGTGCCATCGGCTCGATTTTGGAAAGTAAAAAATTCCCCATCACCTTGAAGTCAGGTCGCACGCGCAGTAATATCTTACACATCAGAATGCCATCCAGCGCGCCCAGTGGATGATTGGAAACCAAGATGAAAGGTCCTGTTTTTGGAACTTTGGCCAAATCTTCTTCAAAAACAATGTAACTGATCTCCTGTTCTTTGATGAATTCATCAAAAAATTCAACGCCCTTGGTCTTTTTAAGTTTGTCATACAGACGGTTAACATCATTAATCTTTGTCAAATTCATGATGGCAGATGCGACAGGTCTTTTCAAAAAACCTATCTTGTCTAGGCCGGCTGCCTTTATTAAGTCTTCTTTGGATATTAAGCTCATAGTTTTTTTACATAGTTACCATTTGTAACGTTTTTTTGGAGATCTGCTCCAGCAATACCTTTTTGTCTTTATAAAAACGGTCCATATTATCAAGATCAACATTCCTCACTGTAAACAATGACACATTTTTGGTCATTTGTGTGGTGAAGCTATGTTGCAACTCTTCATTAAGTTCATTGGCATGTCCAAATTTATCCTCAAGGCATAACGCCAAGGAAATAGCGGAGTTCTGCATTAGCGAAACCTTAATTTTATATTTTGCAAGCAAAGTGAAGATAAGGCTCATGTGATCTTCTGCGATGAAAGAGAAATCTCTTGTTTCAACATTTAATAAAGTCTGATTTTCTTTTAAAATATAACTTTCTATCAATTCATTATCTGCAGAATCACCTACTTTGGTTCCCGGCTTTTCCGGTTCCAAAAATGATTTGACATAAAACGGAATATGTTTCTGCTTAAGTGGCTGAAGTGTTTTTGGGTGGATGACCGATGCGCCATAATAAGCCATCTCTATCGCTTCTTCATACGAGATATGCGTCAATAATTCTACATTATCAAATTTCCTCGGGTCACCTGTCATTACACCTGGTACATCTTTCCAGATGGTCATTTCATCCGCATTCAGGCAGTAAGCAAAAATAGCCGCTGTGTAATCGGAACCTTCTCGGCCGAGTGTTACCGTAAAATTATTATCCTCGGAGCCTATAAAACCCTGGGTTACGTAACAGTTAATTTTATCAAGTTTAGCAATATTTTGCTCGGTTTCCTGCCAATTAACAGTCCCTTCTCGGTAAGAGCTGTCGGTCTTAATATAATCCCGGGCATCCAACCAATGGTTAAAAAACTGAATATCATTAAGGTACTCGCTTAATATTTTTGACGAAATCATTTCCCCGCAACTTACCACCTGATCATAAACAAAATTGTAGTTTGGTGATTTGTTCCTTCTCAAAAAAGAATCAATATCATCAAAAAACAGAGAAATTTCCCCAAAAACGGCATGATTCTCATCAAACAAACCCTTGGCAATATCGATGTGGTTATTTTTTATCAATGCAATCTCGGATTGGTAATCCTGTTTTTTAAAGTAATACTCCACCACTTTTTCTAGAGCGTTGGTTGTTTTTCCCATGGCTGACACCACAAGTAAACATTTTTCAAAGCCCTGTGATTCAAGCACAAGCGCTACATTTTTTACACTTTCCGCATCTTTTACAGACGCACCGCCAAATTTGTAGATTTTCATTTAGATTCAGTTGTTAGGTCAAATATTACTCGGAATTAAAATAATGTTAAAATTGATTTTATTCGGGATTCAAAAATATTAATAATGGTTGAATTATGAAAACTGGATTCTGTAAACTCTTTCTTTTATATTTTAAACAATATTAATCCTATTTTAGGCATTATGACTAATAACATAATAATTCTGTATGGCCAAACCAAAAAAAAATTTAGATTTGTAAACCACCAAAAATTATAAAATGTCAGAACAAGCATTACAGACCTTAGGAGAATTCATTATTGAGAAACAGGACGATTTCCAATACTCCACCGGAGAACTTTCCCGGCTCATCAGTTCTATCAGGATTGCTTCAAAAATTGTAAACAGAGAAGTGAACAAGGCCGGAATTGCAGATATTATTGGCAAAGCGGGACAGGAAAATATTCAGGGCGAGGAACAGCAAAAACTGGATATCTTGGCCAATGACATTTTTATTGCCGCATTGTCTCAACGCGAAGTAGTGTGTGGGATTGCATCAGAAGAAAATGACGATTTTATCGAGATTAAATGTACCGGAAATGCGCATCTCAGCAAATATGTGGTTCTCATTGATCCTTTGGATGGTTCATCTAATATAGATGTCAACGTTTCTGTTGGTACTATTTTTTCGATCTACAGACGCGTTACGGCTCCGGGAACTCCTGTAAAATTAGAAGATTTTCTGCAAAGAGGAACCAGCCAGGTTGCAGCAGGATATGTGGTGTATGGCTCCTCTACAATGATTGTTTATACTACGGGAAATGGCGTGAACGGTTTTACGCTGGATCCGTCCATTGGAACCTATTATTTGTCACACAAAGACATAAAAATCCCGACTTTGGGAAAAATCTACTCTATAAACGAGGGCAATTATATCAAGTTTCCGCAAGGTGTAAAAGATTATATCAAATATTGCCAGGAAGAAGAAGGAGATAGGCCGTACACGTCGCGGTACATTGGCTCTCTGGTTTCCGATTTCCACAGAAATATGCTGAAAGGCGGCATCTACATCTACCCTTCTACATCGCAATCGCCAAACGGAAAACTGCGACTGCTCTACGAATGCAACCCAATGGCTTTTTTGGCAGAACAGGCTGGCGGAAAATGCAGCGACGGATATCGCAGAATTATGAATATTGAACCTACCGAACTGCATCAGCGCGTGCCTTTTTTCTGTGGCAGTGCCGCAATGGTGACCAAGGCAGAAGAATTTATGGCGAAAGCTGTGGATAAGAATTAATTAACAATTTCACAATTAATACAAAGGCCGTTTTCTCGGTCTTTTCTTATTTTTGCACGATGATGACTGCAACATATAATCAATACACACTGAATTTTAAACGCCCCAGTGGAACATCGCGTGGCGTGATGAATACCAAAGAAACTTATTTTATAGAAATTTTCGATGGGGACAAAAAAGGAATTGGCGAATGTGCACTCTTCCGAGGATTGAGTTTTGATGACGATGATGATTACGAAAACGCTCTGGAGTGGACTTGCCGAAACATCAACCTGAAACTGGAAGACCTGCAAGAAGAATTAATCAATCATCCTTCTATCATTTTTGGCGTAGAGCAGGCACTTCTTAACCTACAGCATCAGGGAGAACTTTATTTCCCGAGTGATTTTACAGAAGGTAAAGATTCGATCAAGATAAATGGTTTGATTTGGATGGGCGATGCAGGTTATATGCAGGAACAGATCGAAGAAAAACTAAAACTTGGATTTTCCTGCATTAAACTGAAAATTGGTGTGGATTGGGAATCTGAGAAAGAAGTTATCCAATCCCTTAGAAAAAAATTCCCGAAGGAAAAAATAGAACTGCGTGTGGATGCCAACGGCGCATTTTCTCCGGAAAAGGCCAAAACTGTTTTGGATGAACTGGCTGCATTGGACATTCATTCTATAGAACAGCCGATAAAAGCAGGAAATTGGGAATCCATGGCAGAACTTTGTAAAAATACACCAACGCCAATCGCTTTGGATGAGGAATTAATAGGGATACTGAATGCAGATTCAAAAAAAGAATTGCTTACAACCATCCAACCTCAATATATCATCCTGAAACCAAGCCTGATTGGCGGGTTTTCCGGTTCAGACGAGTGGATTAGTATGGCAGAAGAAAACAACATCGGCTGGTGGATCACATCGGCACTGGAAAGCAATATCGGTCTCAATGCCATCGCGCAATATACTTACACTAAGAAGAATCCGATGCCGCAAGGATTGGGAACAGGCGGACTATTCACAAATAATTTTGAGACACCTTTGGTTTTGAAAGGGGAAAAACTTTGGTTTGAAAACTAAATCTGCCAAAATTTCAGTTACAAAAAATAAAATCTGCCAATTTTAACTTCAACCTATCAAGTTCCCAACTCAGATCTTGTTGGCATAGTCTTGGGGAACAAAGAGACAGAAATAACTATTTAAAATTATATATCATTATGTCAGTAAATTTTAAACCATTAGCAGACAGAGTTCTTGTAGAACCAACTCCGGCGGAAACCAAAACAGCATCAGGTATTATCATCCCTGACACTGCCAAAGAAAAACCGCAAGAAGGTACAGTTGTAGCTGTTGGACCAGGAAAAAAAGATGAGCCAACTACTGTAAAAGTAGGTGACAAAGTTCTTTATGGAAAATACTCCGGAACTGAATTAAAATTCGAGGGTAAAGATTATCTGATTGTAAAAGAAGGAGATCTTTTAGGAGTTATCGGTTAAGATTTGTAAAAAAGTACATTTCATGATGTACAAAATATCTCAAACACTTTTAATAAAAATTTATTAAACCAAAAAAGTACAATTTCAGATTGTAAATAATATATTAATACAAAAAAAATGGCAAAAGAAATAAAATTCGATATCGAATCAAGAGACGCACTTAAAAGAGGTGTTGATGCATTGGCAAATGCAGTAAAAGTAACTTTGGGACCAAAAGGTAGAAATGTGGTTATCGAAAAATCATTCGGTGCACCGCATGTTACCAAAGATGGTGTATCTGTAGCTAAAGAAATTGAGCTGGAAGATAAAGTGGAAAATATGGGTGCACAGATGGTAAAAGAAGTAGCTTCTAAAACCAATGACATCGCTGGTGATGGTACGACTACCGCTACTGTTTTGGCTCAGGCTATCGTAAGAGAAGGTCTTAAAAACGTTGCTGCTGGTGCCAATCCAATGGATCTAAAAAGAGGAATCGATAAGGCTGTGGCAAAAGTTGTTGAAAACTTGAAATCCCAGTCTCAGACTGTAGGTGACAACAATGATAAAATCAAACAGGTTGCTTCTGTTTCTGCCAACAATGATGAAACTATTGGTTCATTAATCGCTGAAGCTTTCGGTAAAGTTGGTAAAGAAGGGGTTATTACGGTTGAAGAAGCAAAAGGTATCGATACTACAGTAGACGTTGTAGAAGGGATGCAATTTGACAGAGGTTTCCAATCTCCATATTTCGTTACTAACCCAGAAAAGATGGTTGCAGAATTGGATAACCCATATATTCTTTTGGTTGAGAAAAAAATCTCTTCTATGAAAGAATTATTGCCAGTTCTAGAACCGGTTGCACAAGGTGGAAAATCATTACTGATTATTTCCGAAGAAGTGGAAGGTGAAGCTTTGGCTACTTTGGTTGTTAACAAACTAAGAGGTTCTCTTAAAATCGCAGCCGTTAAAGCACCTGGATTTGGTGACAGAAGAAAAGCCATGTTGGAAGACATCGCAATCCTTACAGGTGGAACTGTAATCTCTGAAGAAAGAGGTTTCACAATGGAAAACATTACGACTGATATGTTGGGAACAGCAGAAAAAGTAGTGATTGACAAAGACAATACAACCATCGTAAACGGTGGTGGCGAGGAAGCTCAAATCAAAGGAAGAGTGGCTCAGATCAAAGCTCAAATGGAAACCACAACTTCTGATTATGATAAAGAAAAACTACAGGAAAGACTGGCTAAATTGGCTGGAGGTGTTGCTGTACTTTATGTAGGTGCAGCCTCTGAAGTAGAGATGAAAGAGAAAAAAGACCGTGTAGATGATGCCCTTCACGCCACAAGAGCTGCTGTAGAAGAAGGTATTGTTGCCGGTGGTGGTGTTGCTTTGGTAAGAGCCATTGCTGCTCTTGACAACTTCAAAGGTGACCATCTTGATGAAGAAACAGGTATCAAAATCGTTAAAAGAGCTATTGAAGAACCACTAAGACAGATTGTCGCAAACGCAGGTGGAGAAGGTTCTGTCATCGTAGCTAAAGTTGCTGAAGGAAATGGTGATTTTGGGTACAATGCTAAAACAGACGAGTATGTTAATATGCTTGAAGCAGGAATCATTGACCCGACTAAAGTAACAAGAGTTGCTCTTGAAAATGCTGCCTCTGTAGCAGGAATGCTTTTAACAACAGAATGTGTTATTACTGAAGTTAAAAAAGATGAACCTGCAATGCCAATGGGTGGCGGAATGCCGGGAATGATGTAATTATCAACAATCCAAATAAAAATAAAAACCGTTCTATTAATAGAGCGGTTTTTTTATTTCTGAAAACTTTTTTTACTAAGGATTTTCCTCTGCCAGCCATTCGCCATACGAGTTTTCTGTCTCGTGAAGTTTAAGATAAGCAAGCGTAATACCTTCTGGTAATTTAGATCTTATTTTAGAGGCTATATCATACAGCATATTTTCGCAGGTTGGCTGATAATCGCAAAAAATGACACGATGTCCGGCATTCTGTAGATCTTCACCAAGCATCTTATGTGGAGAATTGCCGTTGACCAAAACCGCATGATCCCACAAATCCACCACTTCTGATTTAACAATGGTTTTAATATCGCCAAAGTCCACTACCATTCCATTCTTGTGATCATCCAGATCATTGACAGGTTCTCCTTTTACAGTCACAAACAGTTTATAAGAGTGCCCATGCATGTTTTTACATTTCCCATCGTAATTATAAAGCACATGAGCAGTCTCAAAAGTGAAGATTTTTGTAATTCTTATCATAATGCAAAGATAATTAAAAAAGGGGATGTTAATTTATAGTAGAATTAATCGATTTTGGACCACCTTATTATATAGAAGGTAAGATATCTTCAACAAAAGATCAGTATAACTGTAATGCTTATCATTAATTTGCTCCGCGTGCAGCGAAGCGGCTAAACAAAATATCTTTGTACAATATATTTTACAACTCCTTCTTAAGAAATCTGGCTGTCAGACTTTTTTTAGATTTTATAATCTCTTCGGGTGTCCCCTCAGCAATGATCTGTCCGCCGTGTTTACCACCTTCGGGTCCCACATCTATGATATGGTCTGCCAGCTTGATTACATCCATATTATGCTCAATAATAATGAAAGAGTTACCTAATTCTACCAGCTGCTCTATGGCTTCCATCAGAATTTTAACATCTTCGAAATGCAAACCTGTGGTTGGCTCATCCAAGATATACAAAGTGTTGCCCGTTTGTCGTTTGGAGAGTTCTGTTGCCAGCTTTACCCGTTGCGCCTCCCCACCGCTGAGTGTTGTGGACTGCTGCCCTATGGTGATATAGCCCAGCCCGACATCCTGCAATGTTTTGACCTTATTATAGATTTTTGGGATTGGCTGGAAGAATTCCACCGCTTCATTAATCGTCATTTCCAATACATCGGATATGGATTTACCCTTGTAACGTACTTCCAGCGTTTCTCGGTTAAACCTTTTGCCGTGGCAGGTTTCGCAATGCACATATACATCGGGCAAGAAATTCATTTCGATGACTTTTAGGCCTCCACCCTGGCAGGTTTCACAACGCCCCCCCTTGACATTGAAGGAGAAACGCCCCGCTTTGTAACCCCGGATTTTACTTTCCGGCAGATCGGCGAAAAGATTCCTGATATCTGTAAACATCCCTGTGTATGTCGCAGGATTGGAACGTGGCGTCCTGCCAATCGGGCTCTGATCCACATCCACAATTTTGTCGATATTATCAATCCCTTCAATACTTTTATAAGGCAAAGGTTCCTGAATGGCACGGTAAAAATGCCGGTTGAGGATGGGATACAATGTCCCGTTAATCAAAGAGGATTTACCACTTCCCGAGATCCCCGTGACTACCACCAGTTTCCCCAATGGGATTTCAAGGGTTACATTTTTAAGGTTATTTCCTGTAGCTCCTTTTAAGATGATTGATTTGCCGTTGCCAGCCCTGCGCTCTGCCGGTATTTCTATTTTACGTTTGCCAGTAATATAATCAGCCGTAATGGTTTTGGCTTTGGCAATATCTTTGGGATCGCCTTGCCAAAGGACTTCTCCACCATATTTACCTGCTCTTGGACCTATGTCTAAAACATGGTCTGCTTCCAGAATCATGTCTTTATCATGCTCAACGACCAATACCGAGTTGCCGATGTCCCGCAGTTCTTTTAATGATTTAATAAGTCTTTCGTTATCACGCTGATGGAGTCCTATAGACGGCTCATCCAAAATGTAAAGCACGTTGACGAGCTGGGAACCGATTTGTGTAGCCAGCCTAATGCGCTGAGACTCCCCGCCCGACAATGTTTTTGAACTTCGGCTCAGGCTCAGGTAATCCAACCCGACATCCAAGAGGAACTGCAACCGTGTTTCGATTTCCTTTAGGATCTCGTGGGCAATCAGTTTATTTTTATCACTGAATTTATCCCTAACCTCGGCCAGCCAGTCTTTGAAATCCAGAAGGGAAAGCCCGTTGACTTCGGCAATATTTTTGCCGTCGATTTTAAAACTCAAGCTTTCTTTACGGAGGCGTGCGCCTTTGCATGACGGGCAAACTTCTTCCGTCGTAAAGTTTCGTTCCACAAGTACAGCATCATAATTTTCCTTTTCCTCTACCATGCCTTCAAGAATATTGACAAGGCCATCAAAGTTAATTTTGATCTTCTTGGAGATCCCGGCATGTTTCAGTTCTTTGGTAACATCCTTGCTGTAACCGTTATAGATATACTCTAGCGCTTCCTGCGGAATATCCTTAAAAGGTGTAGTAAGGCTGAGATCAAACAATTCCAATATCGCCTTGATCTGAGAAAGGATCCATTTGTTGGATTTGATTTGCTCCAGAGGAAGTAATGCCCCCTGATTAATAGACAGGCTGTCATTCTCCACAAAATAGTCCGTATTTACTTTTTTCACTGTCCCCAGACCTTTACAGGTCTCGCAGTGGCCCTTGGGGGAGTTGAAGGAAAATGTATTAGGCTCGGGCAAAGCGAGGGAATCCCCCGTTGTATCATCCATCAGATTCTTACTGAAAAACTGAGCCTGCTCCTGCCCCATTTCCTGAATAGCAATAGTCCCTTCACCCATTTCCATAGCCGTTTTAAGGGATTTTGGCATCCGTAATTCGGAAGCATTTTCACCAATAATCCACCTGTCTATTACCACTTCTATATCGTGCGTTTTATAGCGGTCCAATTTCAAGTCATACTCAATATCCTGCAAATTACCGTCAATACGTGCCTGAGAATAGCCTTTTTTGGACAGCTGTACAAAAAGCTCATGGTAATGGCCTTTTCTGGATCTTACCACAGGCGCCAGGAGATACACTTTTTTCCCTGCGTAATTATCTTTGATGGTGTCCAAGATCTGCTCTTCGGTATAGCTTACCAGTTTTTGGCCAGACGATAATGAATAAGCATCTGAAACCCTTGCAAACAGAAGCCTTAGGAAATCATACAACTCTGTAATTGTCCCCACCGTAGAACGTGGGTTTTTGTTGGTAGTTTTCTGCTCAATGGCAATTACCGGCGAGAGCCCTTCTATCTTATCCACATCAGGACGCTCCAAACCACCCAGAAACTGTCTGGCATAAGCCGAAAAGGTCTCAATATAGCGGCGCTGCCCTTCGGCAAAGATGGTATCAAAAGCCAGTGAGGATTTTCCACTACCGGAAAGTCCTGTGATGACAACCAGTTCATTTCTTGGGATTTTGACAGATATATTTTTGAGATTGTGCTCCCTGGCACCATAAACTTCTATAAAGTCCTGATTATCTTTCATATTCAGATATTCACTTAAATTTTAAGGTCCACAGCTATTGATATTATCGAATAAAATTAAAGCTTATAAAATCAATACATTACCATGGATGTTCCCAATTCTGAGAAGAGACAAAAATACGGAAATTAATTGAGGGAGACATGTAAGATTAGCATATATCTGCTGGATGATTTACAACCATGCACCGTTATAAGAGTATTGGATTATCTATATTTTAAGGTATAATCCATTATCAAAAATATAATATATGATAAGGTGCCAGCCCATGAACTATCCATGGCTTTAATAGGGCTTTACTATGGCTTATCTATGAATGTGCTATCAATAATAAATGACTCCTATTGTTGCTTAAACTTAAATCAGGAATTGTTGAGCTTTTATGCGGTTTGTGTTCTTGTGTAAAATGTTATGATTCTTTTGGAACGGCCTGATGTGAATATGTCTATCATTGAATAAAATGCAGATTATGTCATTGTTTTTTAACTTTACATATATTGGACTTGATTGGGTTGATTGTTAAAAACAATTATCATCACTTTCGCTTCATTTTTGAGTATCTTTGAGATACAACACAACTGGATTATAGAAATGGCCGAGCTATCCGGTGTTGTGAATTGCTTTCATTTTTGAGTATCTTTGAGATACAACACAACTCTCACGGAAGGTTTGCAACTGGATGAAGTGTTGTGAATTGCTTTCATTTTTGAGTATCTTTGAGATACAACACAACGTTGTAGATTTGTTGCCTAAAACATTAATAGTTGTGAATTGCTTTCATTTTTGAGTATCTTTGAGATACAACACAACATGAATTACGCAACATCATTAGAACAATTGGTTGTGAATTGCTTTCATTTTTGAGTATCTTTGAGATACAACACAACTGTCGTCTGCATTGATATGGCAACTTTGGTGTTGTGAATTGCTTTCATTTTTGAGTATCTTTGAGATACAACACAACCTGTTGTAACGCCTTTCATTCTAGGAGACGGTTGTGAATTGCTTTCATTTTTAAGTATCTTTGAGATATAACACAACTGATGATTTAAATATATAATGGCAGATTTTGTTGTGAATTGCTTTCATTTTTAAGTATCTTTGAGATATAACACAACACCCCAAAAGTATATCTGAGCCATTACCTTGTTGTGAATTGCTTTCATTTTTAAGTATCTTTGAGATATAACACAACTTAAAAGAAAAGTAGATGTTAAACTTTTCTGTTGTGAATTGCTTTCATTTTTAAGTATCTTTGAGATATAACACAACTGCAAAACCGTTTTTTGCAGCTGCATTTCTGTTGTGAATTGCTTTCATTTTTAAGTATCTTTGAGATATAACACAACAATCTTACAGATTTAGTGTTAGAGCTTGTTGTTGTGAATTGCTTTCATTTTTAAGTATCTTTGAGATATAACACAACCTGTAGGGCTAGAGGATTTCAACACTCTAAGTTGTGAATTGCTTTCATTTTTAAGTATCTTTGAGATATAACACAACTATGACGGCCGCCGTTAGGTTATATTTCAAGTTGTGAATTGCTTTCATTTTTAAGTATCTTTGAGATATAACACAACAAACGTCAACGACTTCCGTCTATGCTTATAGTTGTGAATTGCTTTCATTTTTAAGTATCTTTGAGATATAACACAACTTCTGTTTTTTAAGATAAGCTCTGTATTCAGTTGTGAATTGCTTTCATTTTTAAGTATCTTTGAGATATAACACAACACTGGGGAATTATATTACCCGATGAATGGGGTTGTGAATTGCTTTCATTTTTAAGTATCTTTGAGATATAACACAACTTTGAGTCAGTTCAGTATGATCTCATCAATGTTGTGAATTGCTTTCATTTTTAAGTATCTTTGAGATATAACACAACAGATTAAGAAAGATAGCGTTAGTAAGTCTGGTTGTGAATTGCTTTCATTTTTAAGTATCTTTGAGATATAACACAACTGACAAAATCTAATTGTCTAACGACGGTGGGTTGTGAATTGCTTTCATTTTTAAGTATCTTTGAGATATAACACAACTATCTCTACATCGGGGCAAGTAACGTGCAGGTTGTGAATTGCTTTCATTTTTAAGTATCTTTGAGATATAACACAACCCCCGCTACTTATACCCCCGCTTACGAGAAGTTGTGAATTGCTTTCATTTTTAAGTATCTTTGAGATATAACACAACCGGCAAGATTTGAGGTGCTGAATGACACGGGTTGTGAATTGCTTTCATTTTTAAGTATCTTTGAGATATAACACAACTTTTACAACAGCATTGTTACGGCTCACCTTGTTGTGAATTGCTTTCATTTTTAAGTATCTTTGAGATATAACACAACAAAAAAGGAAAGAAAAAGCCGACCAAACCGGTTGTGAATTGCTTTCATTTTTAAGTATCTTTGAGATATAACACAACCAAATGAGGAGTGGGAAAGTATACTTATAAGTTGTGAATTGCTTTCATTTTTAAGTATCTTTGAGATATAACACAACAGTGTTCGCTTAAAGGCTATTGCTGAAAAAGTTGTGAATTGCTTTCATTTTTAAGTATCTTTGAGATATAACACAACTTCCACTTTCTCCTTTATTATATTCAGAGAGTTGTGAATTGCTTTCATTTTTAAGTATCTTTGAGATATAACACAACGAATCCTGATAAATCCGTTTTTTTCTATAAGTTGTGAATTGCTTTCATTTTTAAGTATCTTTGAGATATAACACAACAGGTAGATTTTACAATTATGATTAATTTGAGTTGTGAATTGCTTTCATTTTTAAGTATCTTTGAGATATAACACAACTAGAGATTCAATACTTTGTACGTCTTCATCGTTGTGAATTGCTTTCATTTTTAAGTATCTTTGAGATATAACACAACTTCAAAACCTACGCTTTTACCCTCGATGATGTTGTGAATTGCTTTCATTTTTAAGTATCTTTGAGATATAACACAACAATAAACAAAACAAAGATTAACAATTAATAGTTGTGAATTGCTTTCATTTTTAAGTATCTTTGAGATATAACACAACTGATCGATGCTCCAAGCTACGACAGCGACAGTTGTGAATTGCTTTCATTTTTAAGTATCTTTGAGATATAACACAACTAAGTCTGTGGCACTCACGGCAACATCTCCGTTGTGAATTGCTTTCATTTTTAAGTATCTTTGAGATATAACACAACGATTTAGTGAGGGAAGTTTCTCTGTTGGTGGTTGTGAATTGCTTTCATTTTTAAGTATCTTTGAGATATAACACAACAGCGAAGCATCAAAGTTACTTCCCGAGCCTGTTGTGAATTGCTTTCATTTTTAAGTATCTTTGAGATATAACACAACCTATAAGCTCCATAAGTTGCAACCAGAACAGTTGTGAATTGCTTTCATTTTTAAGTATCTTTGAGATATAACACAACAGCTGTCAATGCCAGACCTACACCTCTCACGTTGTGAATTGCTTTCATTTTTAAGTATCTTTGAGATATAACACAACAAACGTCATTTTTTTTCGTCTACATTTTCTGTTGTGAATTGCTTTCATTTTTAAGTATCTTTGAGATATAACACAACGCGAGTAAGATGCTGAGCCATTTCTACATGGTTGTGAATTGCTTTCATTTTTAAGTATCTTTGAGATATAACACAACCTGTCTGAATGGGAAAAAGTTTTCTTTCTCGTTGTGAATTGCTTTCATTTTTAAGTATCTTTGAGATATAACACAACAGTACGGTATAGTTTATTATTCCAGAAGACGTTGTGAATTGCTTTCATTTTTAAGTATCTTTGAGATATAACACAACTTGACCCGGAGGTATTAAGCGGCTATGTAGGTTGTGAATTGCTTTCATTTTTAAGTATCTTTGAGATATAACACAACCCTTCGGAAACGTTATCTCTTTTTAATGAGTTGTGAATTGCTTTCATTTTTAAGTATCTTTGAGATATAACACAACCTCAAAATTCAACCCTCTGTTTACCAGAGGGTTTTTCACTATTTTAGGATTAAAAAAAATTAAAAAAACAGGATTTAATTTCTAAAAATGAGATGAATTATTATTTTTAGATTTAAAATACAAACCAAAAAATCCGAGTAATATCAAAAATCCAATTATAATAAATGTTACTTTCTCATCTGTTCCAAAAATGCTTTGGACAAATGCTCCGACATAGGTAAAAAATAAAATAATCCCCCAAAAGACAATAGGCACTAAGCATATTATTAGCCCTAATATTATTGCGATTTTTAATATTGTATTCATCTTTTATCTGTAATATGGTCAAAACAATTCAAGTTGCTGGAAGGTTGGTGGTGGTTCTTCTCTGTTCCTGGCAAAGAAAATTTCTATATCACCAAACTGCTTGTCGGTAATGCACATTATGGCCACTTTCCCGGCTTTGGGAAGCATAAATTTGACGCGCTTGATATGGACCTCAGCATTCTCCCGACTTGGACAGTGGCGTACATACATCGAAAACTGAAACAATGTGAAACCATCATCCATCAAACCTTTACGAAAGCGATTGGCATCCTTCATATTGGCTTTAGTCTCAGTCGGTAAGTCGTATAGTACTAAAACCCACATAATCCGGTATGCGTTAAACCTTTCGGCATTCATTTTTTATTGTATTAAGTACAATGTGAAAAGTATGACGACGTATCGATTTTTTCATATCAATTCAGGATATGAGATTAGTCGCTTCTCTCCTGTATAACATTTATAAAGCGAAGTAGCAGTCGTTTTTACTGCCACCAACAATGGTCTTGTCTTATCATCTATGATTACATCTTTAGTTGCGATTTGCAGAATGTGAGCTTTGAATTCCTTAGTCAATTCTTCGGTATCAGGATTGATTTTCAACCATTGCATCACCAATAAATCTACAAAGGGGCGATAGGGCTCCATCAGATCATCGGCAAGGCAATACGGATTGTATTTATTCTTGTGAAAAATACCCAAAACAGGAAGCAAGCCTGTTTCTATAATGGCTCTTGCGACAATGCTCCTAAGAACGGCATACCCAAAATTGAAAAACTGGTTGGGCGAATCCCCAAAGCGCTGCCTGAGAAAATCAAGACTAATCAAATATTTCCAGTAATGCTGCGCCGCAATGCCTTCCATATTGGTGATGTCGCCGGATTTTACATTTCTTTGGTACTCTATCATTGGCTCATGATAATTTCCCAATCTCACCAAAACATTTTTCTGATTTTCTATCTTGCATTCCACCGTTTGTTTCCAAAGTTGTTTTTTGAGTGGTTCGCTGGCTTCCAATTGGTCTTTTACCCGGTCTGAATGTTCAGTATGACCATAAAGTGGCAACATAATGCCGTGTGGCAAATGTTGCGCATCACAACTCACCACCACCACATTATTGCCCATCATTTTCTGGATGAGCTGATGGGAGAGCGTGATTTGAAAATGATCCAGCATTAACAAGCCCAAATCCTCTACCGGAACTTTACCCTTCATCTGTTTGGTTTCCGGGCAAAGGATGAACATTTGTTCATCTTTTAGCTTGAGATAAGCGGGATTGCCAATGTAGATGGAGCGGGTGATCATATAAAAGGATTAATTATTTTTAATTTTTTATCGACTATCATTCCATCACACATATCTTCCGACAACAAAACAGAACAATTATTAAGTATTGAATCAGCAAGTACTAAAATGTCACTTAATCCATAATTATATTTTTGAACTAAAAAGTTAGCATAATTATAAATATCACTATGTTGAGAAAGTGGATATACTAATTCTGATAGTAATTTAAGGGTAAGCTTAGTAATTTCATTTTTCTCCATTTTAAATTTTCTTTCAAGTACTTTTATAAATTCGAAAATAACTAATTGAGTAACAAATGGTTTTTTGAGCAATATCTCTATTGCTATATCTTGCTTACTTATGTCTCTATTGTCATAGGCATATAAAAGAACATTTGCATCAATTGCTATTTTATCTATATTCATTAAACATCTGTTTTACTTTTTCTTTTGTTAAAAAATTTATATTTCCTATCCTATCAATTACTAATTTGATACAATTTTCCTTTATCATTATTGGCTTTGCATCTTTATCTAATATACACTGACCATCAAAAAAATTTTGAACCCTTTCGCTCTTACTATTTGTACCATTTTCATTTTTAACGATTTCTCTCGAACTTGAAAATGGGATAAAATGACCTTCACCACCTGTGCAACTTACGAACTTATATATCTTTTTTGATTGATGTTTATTTAGTGAATTGAGATTTGATAAATTGAAACTTTCCTTTTCATCTTCATTTAGAACATATACTAAATCATTTGGAGATAAATCAAATAAAAGCTTATTCCCTTTTTCATTTTGTAATGGGACTGGATTTAGTCCTTGTTTCTGTCTTTCTACAACAATATTCAAAGGAATTGTTTCATAACTTCTCTTTCCGTTTTTATCCTCGTAAACTGCAAAGAATAAATTGGTTCCTTTATCGGCTTCAACCCATTTATGTCTTGTTCCAATATTATTTCCAACAGCAAAACGACCACTTCCGTTTTCTGCAATTGGTAATTTATAAACAGGTATTTTCCTTTTTAAATTAAAGTGTTCTATTCCTTCAGTACTAAATGCTTTTTCTAAATCATTATTACATTTTTTCAAATGATTAATCAAATCTTGCTTTAGCTTAAAATCAGCGATCTTGTTTATTAATTTAATTGCATCTGCAGATGTTTTTACTCCACCTTGCCCTCTATTAGCAAGTTCCATTATTGATTGTCGTTTTCTAAACTTTTCCGATTTTATCTTAAATGCTGTGACTAAAATGGCATTTCCGCTTTCATCTTTAATAGGATTTTTCTTTAATTTTTTTTGAGTATCTGTAACCTTGGAATTATTATCATTTAAAATATTTTCGACTTTTGTTCTAATTTTCTCATCGATTATAAATTCTCGCTTTCCTACATTATCAGCTATTTTCAACATATCGAACTCATACACTTTCTTACCATAAGGCATTGGTGTATGTAATGACTTTCTAATCGCCCAATTTATTCCGGTCTGCTCTACTCTTTCTTTGGTTTTCACACCATCTTTCTCAATATATTTTTCATAATAATTTGTAGCTTTATTAATAACTCGCAGATTTTGTTTAAAGCTCACCACAATTTTATCTAAAGAATTTTTAGCTTCAACAGTAAAGTTTTCCCAAGGTTTTTTGAACTCTGTAAATTTATCACGTTCCTTGCCTTCTTTATCTATCCATTTTTCAGTATGACGGAGTTTGTGCTGTAAATCATAACGTTTCGTATCTGATTTTGCAGACTGATTATTGAGCAGGTTTACGTGGTCCTTAGTTGCACAAGCAATCACCAAAGCATCCAAAGCGTGGTGGCGATGGTCAATTCTTTTCTTTGAAAATCCTTTGGAAAACTCAACCGGAACAGTTGGTAGAAATTTCTGATGATTTTCATTCCAGGCAGTGAAATCTTTTGAGTTGGTAAGCTCATTCATCCGCTCAAATCTTGGTAAAATCAGTTCATTCCAAACGTCATTCAAACCCCAGTCCTGTTTCAGTTTGGTAGTTATTTTTCCGTTTCCGGGAACGATATTTTTAGAATTTACCCCCTCATCACTTCCATCTTCTACCCGGACGATATTCGACAGAACGCCGGAAATATATTTGCTGATGTGGCGTGTATCATTCATCTGGCGCTCAATCATTTTCTCGGGAATTTCCTCCAACAAAAGTTTATTCCTTTTTCCCCGATTATTGGCGTAATGTTTCTTGACGAAATCTTCATATTCATCAATCTCAAAAACTTTAATTGATTTTCCAAAACCAGTTTCTACTATTGTTCCGTGAAACTGTTTGATGAACGCTAGTCCGATATAATTATCTTTCAGTTTATTAACCGCAGATTCGCAAATGATTTTATTGCTAAAACTGTCATCAAAATACCTGCTTTGCGGAATAATATGCTCAATTTCATATTCCGGGGTGAAGAGCTTATTCAAAGGAATAATCTGCCCGGTGTAAGGCGATTTATATTTCTGCTCCAACCACAGTTTGTACCTCTTTAAATCTGAAGGAGATGGTTGCGCTGTTTTACTGATCTTCAGATATTCATCGTCAATCTCGATTCCTGAGTTTAAAACGCCATCTTCATAAATTTTCAAAATCTCCTGTTGCATAGGCGAAAACGGACGAACATTTTCAACCGATTGGTCATTCATCATTTCAGCCAACAAAGCTTTGATACGGAGATTGGTGTTTTCGTTTTCAGTAATCTGGTTTGTTAATTTTTTTCTATCGTCCGCAGGAAGCTTCATTTCTCTTCCCAGCTCGATGTGAATTTCATTAAAGAAATCTTTCGTTCCGTTTCCATATTTCAGCCAGATATCTTTCACCACACGAAGCGTTTCCGTAATTACCTGTTCTACAATCGGGTTACGAAGTGAATGTTGCTTAAATTCTTTTAAAAACACCTCCAAATCTTCCGCTGAATTCCATTTGCCGGTTATTGAGGCTTCAGCGTGTCTTCCGTAGATAATATATTGAGCCAACCATAATTGCAATCCCTGAAAATCGTTTTCTGTGGTCAAATGAAGGGCTTTTTCTCTAACCTTATCTTTAATATTCTCATCATATTCTCCGTTGATGATTTTCTGAATTCTGTCTTTTGAATACTTGTCAATAGCTGAATAACTCCAATATCTACCCAATCTCATCAAAGGCAACAATTTCTTAATCGCTTTTTCAGAAAAAGAACCGTATTCACTTTTGAACGGAGGAAACTTTTTGAACGCTTCGAAGAAAGAATTTTCATCCAGATTATTCTTTCTTGCAAATGATTTCAAGGCTTTTTCGTATTCAATTTTGTCGTTTACGGAGTAGATAATGTGCCAGATTTTCTGTTCTATTTCCCTCGTAAGGAAATCATCTGAAATACTTTCTACTTTCTCCAACCGCGAAGAAATCATCGTTTTGGTTTCATTGCAGGGATATTTTTTATCTTCTACAAAATTCCAACGATGCGTTTTTTCATTCAATTTAAAATGTTTGAGCAAAGCTTTTTGGTCAACTTCTTTTCTATGATTCACAAACTCGAACAGATTTTCAAAATCCTTGGTCGTATTCAAAAATTCATTCGTAACGTTATTATCATTGTCCTTTTTATAAATATTTAGATTATAAATCCATTGCCAAATCCTGAATTCTTGATAATAAGGATTGGATTTCGGAATAGCTTTCAAGTATTGTGTGTGTTCTACTTCATTTTCATCCTTATATTTTCTGAATTCCAAAGTGCAGTTTGAAATGGAAGATTTCTGACTTCTCAATGGTCTTTGATAGAAAATAATGTCCTCCATAAAAAGATGAACAAAATCTTTTTTGCTTAAAGTCAACTGGTGCGCTTCATTATTTCGGTACAGTTCACGAACGCAATCACTGTACAAATCATCATTCTGTAATTCCTGATGATATTCTTTTTGCTTCTCAAGAATTTGCTTAAGTTCTTCTTTATAAAACTTTCTTTCAATCGTACTGACTAATTTTCCTTTGATTTTTTGTTTTGGATTTTGAAGAAGCGTTTCATAAATATAAGTTCCAACGGTTTTGTGTGATTGGTCAATTTGCTGCTCGGTTTTCTTCTTCACCAAAGTCCAATCATTCTCACTCGGCGCACGGAAACTTCTTTTTTCATTGCCGTCTCTATCCGTTTTGATACTTCCATCATCATTCAAATCAGTCGTAACAATGAAATCTCTTGTTTTGTCCTTCCAATCAAACAATGGCATTTTACTTGAACGCCTGTAAATCCATCCATTTTCCAAAACCAAAGAGTACCAAATATCAGATTTCCCTTTTTGTGGTTCATCTGCTAAGACATCTACAATTTTTAAAGAATAAAACTCAACCAGTTTATTCGGATTCTCTTCTTCCTCCTCACCGCGCAACTGATAATAACCCCGTTTTTGATTAAAATTCAGCAGAATCCAAGCCAGTTCTTCTTTTTCTATTTTATGCGAAAGAGCTCTATTTCGGAGATAATAAATAGTCCAGTCATATGGTATCTTTTTATCATTTTCCAAAAGCTGAGGCTGATGCTTTCTAAAGTCAGCAAGCATTTCTTCAAAAGATTTTTTGAAAATAAATTCCTTGCCATCATAGACGAGTTTTGGCTCTGTTTCTTCTTTGAACTTGCCAAATCTTTTTTCAAAATCGATTTCAGAAGCATAATGTTCTGGTAAAAAATTTAAGACATTCAAAACCCTGTGCAATCTTTCTCTTCGCAAGAGGAATCTTTCACGCAATCTTCTTACGCTTCTGTAACCAGTTCTTGCAGCAGTCTGAGAAACAGAATTTCCTTTGCCAAAATCACCAAGTATATCCTGCGACATCGGAATAATCCGGCTTCCCATCCCGAGAATTTCCCCTTGTTTGTTCTGAAAGTCTTGTTTAATTAACGCCCACCCAATCGAGTTGGTCCCTAAGTCTAATCCAAGTATATTTTTCGCCATAATTATTAGTTTCACATAAATTGTTTAAATTTAATAAGAAAAAAAAGATCATGTTTACGGTTTTCCGTAATTGTAGAAAATAAATATTCTCTATCTTTGAAACCGAAAGCAATTCACAATAAGGATTATTCCGTTGTGAAAACATTTAGCGCCTCGACTATCTTCGGGGCTTTTTTATTACCATAGTTTTCAAACAGTTTACTTTAATAATATTTAACAATTACATAAGGGTAAATAAAGTATTGATAAAGGTATATTTGCACATTGAAATTTATCAAAAAATGAAACTTATTTTATCTAAATTCGCAGTAGCTCTTTCGGTGCTATCCTCTTTCTACTGTTTTGCTTGGGGGCTTACCGGCCATCGTGTAGTCGCAGAAATTGCACAACATCATTTAAGCTCAAGGGCTGAACGTAAAATCAAAAAACTCCTCGGGAACGAAAAGCTGGCTTACTATGCCAACTGGCCGGACTTTATCAAATCTGATACTACAGGTGTGTACAAGGAAAGTTCGACATGGCATTATGTGAATATCAACCCACAAAAGAATTTCCAGCAATTTAAGGATTCCCTTACTGCGCAAAAAGGTCCCAACCTGTATACACAGATTAAAGCATTATCAGAGAAAATTAAAGATAAAAATGTTTCTGATGCCGAAAAGAAGACAGCTCTAATCTTTCTTATTCACCTTGTAGGCGACCTTCACCAACCAATGCATGTTGGAAGAGCTGACGATTTGGGGGGTAACAAGATTAACGTAACCTATTTTGGACAAAACAGCAACTTGCATTCGGTTTGGGATTCTAAACTAATTGACAGCCAGCAGTACAGCTATACTGAATTTGCTGATGTTCTTGACCGTAAAACCAAATCGGAAGATGAACAAATACAAGGTGGCACGCTGGAAGAATGGTTGTACGACAGCCACAAACTGGCTAATTCTATCTATTATCATACGCCAAACAACTCCAAGTTAAGTTATGATTACAACTACCGTTATGAGCCGATTATTGAGAAACAATTGCTCTATGGTGGACTAAGATTAGCGAAAGTTTTAAATGATATTTTTGGGTAAATCAATCCAAATTTTTAATCATCCAAAGATTACAGCCAGAATGCCCTGTATTACCCAATGCCTTTTCAAGATAACGGAAACCTTGTTTTTCGTAGATTGAAACGGCATTGCTAAATTCCGGCAAACTTTCCAGATAAATATTTTGATAGCCCCAATTTTTGGCTTTTTCCACACATTTTTCCATTAGCAATTTTCCGATGCCTTTTCCTCTCGCCTCTTTTGCAAGATAGAATTTGACCAACTCGGTTGTATCTTCGGGTAGATTTTCGGTTGGAAAAATACCACAACAGCCGAGGATAATACCGTCTTCTTCCGCAACAAAAAGTATAGATTTCTCTGCCTGAAACAAGGCATACAAATCATCGGTTGTAGGGTCTGTAAACACGGTTCCAAAAGTAGATTTCACTTCAAAATCATGAAAACAGCTTCTGATAATTTTGGCTAAAATTTCGTTGTCTTCTTTCTTGTTTTTTCTTATTGTAATTGACATTCAGATTGTTATTTTTAAATCAACCAAGGATATTTGTGGAAAATCCCGTCCAAAAGCATTGCCAGGATACCGAAAAATATCCAAAGCCTCAATAGGTTGAGGGATTTGAATTTATCATTTTTTTGGTTCCGAAACAGCATATAAACTGTCGCTACGATGATTGCGGTGGTCAATAAAAAATACCAAGCCATCACATTTCTGAAGCCAATACCAATGCTTAAAATTACAGATATGCCCCATGTAACAATTAACAATATCAACAATACGGAACGTGTATTTTGATAACCTACACGATTGGCAATGGTATCATAACCAAACATTTTATCGGCATTTTTGGTCAGCGTGTCTTTGACAACGTCAATAATAAAAAGCATCAGAAAAAGAAAGATAGCCAAAAAGAGAATCTTAAGAGAAAAAGTCTGATAATAAATCAACATCCCAAAAAAGGGATACAGCGTGAGGGCTACAAAAGTGATATTATTGACAATCAAAATCCGGCTGAGTTTGTGACTGTAAAACCACATCAAAAACTGATAAACCAAGAAAAAGATAAAAACCCGTTGTGACACAAAAAATGCCAGCCCCAAGGATATTGTATTCAGCAGGACATAAGCCGTGAGGAAATATTTTTCCTTCAAAAAATTTTGCAAGCGCGAGCGGAAAGGCTTTGTCAATCGGTCTTTTTCTTTATCATAAAAGCGGTTGATAATACCGCCGGCCAAAATGCTGAGTACCGAGCAAATAATAATAAAATGGACTTTGTAATCAAAAACAAAATTGCGAAATGTCTCTTCTCGGTTAAACAGGAAAAAAGTAGAAACATACAACGCAAAAGTGAGGAGAACAGCCACAAAAAAGCGGGCACCCAACAGGAAACCCATCAGCTGAGAAATCCGGTAAAGGGCATTGCGCGATGCAGGCTTTATCTCTTTGTCCATTTGTTCCTGACTCATTTTAAAAACCCCTTCAGAATGGTATGCTGAAAGGGCTTTATGTTGTATTACTAACGATTTTTAAAATCTGTAGATCACTTCTTTGTGAAAACCTTCGAGCATCTTTTCGGCTTTCTCATAATCTTTGGCAAAGCCAAGAATATACCCTCCGCCACCGCTTCCACACAATTTGAGGTAATAGGCATTAGAGTCCAGACCATTTTTCCAAGCGTTGAAAAGATTTTCCGGAATCATTGGGCGAAAATGCTCGTAAGCCCAAACCGACAGTTTTCTAAGGTTACGGAAAAAAGGATTCATATCCTTTTTTAAGAAGGCATCAATGCAGGCATTATTGTAACGGATAAATTCTTCTTTCAATGTTTTACGGAACCCCTCGTTCTTAAGTTTTTCAAAGAAAATCTGAATCATTGGACCCGTCTCGCCTGTGATGCCCGAATCGATAAGGAATATAGCTCCTTTCCCCAATTCTTCTTTGGGAATAGACACTTTATCCACGCTCTCTTTACTTTCTATAAGGATAGGCAGATTCATAAAACAAATCAATGGATCTATGCCAGAGCTCTTACCATGAAAATAACTTTCTAACTGTCCAAAAATCACTTTAAGATCTTTGAGTTCTTCTTTTGAAATGGTTTCCGGATTTTTTTTAACTACCGAATATCTTTCAAATATGGCAGCCACCAAAGCTCCAGAACTCCCTACGCCATAACCCTGCGGAATATTGGAGTCAAAAAACAAACCGTCTGCAATATCTTTTTTGAATGAAGTTACATCCAGCTGAAACTCCTGTGGCAAACTAAGGCTTTGCAAATATGCCGCATAATTAAGCAGTGACTGGTTAGATTTTTTTTCAAAATCATTGTCCAGATCAGAGAATTTCAGCGTGCCTTTGTAAAAGCTGTACGGTAAGGTAAGGCCTTGAGAATCTTCAATAATGCCATACTCACCAAACAACAAAATTTTTGCGTAAAATAAAGGGTTATTCATACCTTGTTTTGATAATGCAAAATTACAAAATATTTTCGTTGTACAGTTAGCAATTTCCGCGCCTAATTTACAGCATTCCCTTAATTATAATATCAATTTGATTTTGGTTTTACAAAGCGGATAAAAATTAAACCCAATGCAAAGAAAATACTCATAGATAGCGCGGCAAAACGCATGTTGTTGTAATGCTCTATCAAGGTTGCAAAAATAAAGGTTCCGAGAATGATGGCAATTTTCTCCAACACATCGTAGAAACTGAAATAAGTGGTATTATCCATAGAATCCTGTGGAAGCAGTTTGGAATAGGTAGATCGTGACATTGCCTGCAAGCCACCCATTACAAGCCCAATTACGGCTGCCACACCATAAAACTGGTATTCTACATTTGGATTTTCCTTATTCAGAAAATAAGCGGCAAGGCATGCTGCAATCCATAGTGCCACAGCAATGCTGATGACATTTTTGTTGCCAATCTTACGCGACAGCCAAGAGAAAAACAAAGCCCCCACTATTGCTTCTATCTGGATGAGCAATAATGTCATAATCAATTTGTCCTGAGCCATATTAATCTCACTTTTCCCGAATAGTGTAGCCATTAGGAAAATAGTCTGCATCCCAACACTGTAAAAGAAAAAACTGGTTAAAAAATACTTAAGGTTTCTATTTCCAAATAAATGATTGCCCACCTTGTATAATTCTCTAAAACTTTCTTTTGCAATATCGATGTAAAAACTAATATTCGATTTTAGTACGCACCAGAAGCCACCTTCACGTTCGTGGCTTTTAAAAATATTTTTATAATTAAGCAAGACCAGATCTTTCGGTAATTGATCTTTCACCTGGCCGAACTGTGGTAAATACCGGAAGGTATATTGTGAAAAGCCAAACCACCATGCACCCGTTAACAAAAAGCTGACCCTAGTATAAATAGCAGCCTGCTTCGGAGTTTCTGCACAAACCTGAATCAGTACCAAACAAATCACCACCAATATTACAGAACCAATGTAACCGTAAACATAACCTTTTGCGGATAATGCATCCTGCTTATCTGTGGTAGCAATATCCGGCAGGAAGGAGTTGTAAAACACCAAACTTCCCCAGAAACCTACACTGGCGGTAACACTGAATAATAAACCCAACCAAACCGTTCCCATACCCGTAAACATTGCCAATCCCATACAGGATGTTGCGCCGAGATAGCAGAAAAACTGCAAAAAGGATTTTTTATTCCCAATGGTATCTGCCAAAGAAGATAATATGGGCGAGAGCAACACCACAATGAAGAATGACAGCGTTAATGAATAACCATAAACCGCATCGGGCTGGTAAGATTTTCCGAAAATATGAATCATGTTCCGAACCGGGACTTTGATCCACTGCCCTGTTTCTTTGATGTACTCATCTTTTTCGTACGCTGTGGTAAGAATCGAGTAATAGATAGGGAAAATAGTGGACGTAATCACCAAGGAATATACCGAATTGGCCCAGTCGTAAAAAGCCCAGGCCCGCATAATCTTCGGATTATTCTTGATTGATGTTGTCTTTTTTGTATGTTTATCTGACATTAGATCAAAATTATTTGGACAAAAATAAAAAAACCATCCATAAAATGATCATTAATGATTTTAATTAATCAACATATTTGGAAGAAAAAGGTCTGCTCATAATTCCCACATTTCAAAGATTAAACCAGCAATGCAAAATTTTGAGCTTTGAAATAAAAATTCCGGAGCAGTAAGAGGCTAAGCCGCTTCAGAAACTCCGGAACGATTATTTTATGAAAAAAACTGGATTACTGCAGGTTTTCTATGACCAATGCCGTTGCACCGCCACCACCGTTGCAAATAGCTGCTGCACCGTACTTAGCATTATTTTGTTTCAGGACATTCAGCAATGTGACTACAATCCTGCAACCCGAACTGCCCAGCGGATGACCTAGTGACACAGCCCCGCCATTCACATTGACCTTGGCAGAATCAAGACCCAGAATTTTGCTGTTAGCCAAACCCACTACCGAGAAAGCCTCATTCAGTTCAAAAAAATCGATATCGTCTTTTGTAAGCCCGGCTTTTTTAAGTGCCACAGGCAATGCTTTGGAAGGTGCTGTTGTAAAACGTTCCGGTTCTATGGCTGCATCTGCGTAGGATATAATCCTTGCCAGAGGTTTGATGCCTAATTCGGCTGCTTTTTCTGCCGACATAAGGATAACTGCCGAAGCGCCATCGTTTAAAGTAGAGGCATTGGCGGCGGTTACCGTCCCATTTTCTTTTTGGAAAACCGTTGGCAAAACCGGAATTTTATCAAATTTAACTGCCTTGTATTCCTCGTCCTCAGAAAAAACGATTGGATCGCCTTTCCTTTGCGGGATGCTCACCGGAACTACTTCTTCTTTGAATTTGCCTGCTGCCCAAGCTGCTGCAGATCTTTCGTAAGACTGCACCGCAAAAGCATCCTGCTCTTCCCGTGTTACGTGATTTTCTTTAGCACATAGTTCTGCACAAACGCCCATGTGCTGCTTGTTGTAAACATCGGTAAGGCCATCTTTCAGCAAGCCGTCCTGCATCTTGATTTCACCCAACTTCACACCATTGCGCCCATCCAGATAATGAGGCACCATAGACATATTCTCCATTCCACCAGCTACAAGAATATCTGCATCACCGGCTTTGATGGCCTGTGCCGCCAAGGTAATCGCCTTCATCCCTGATGCACACACTTTATTAATGGTGGTTGCAATGGTGTTGGTGGACAAACCCGCACCTATAGCTACCTGCCGTGCCGGCGCCTGGCCTTCGCCTGCCTGCAAAACATTCCCCATATAAACTTCCTGAACCAATGCAGGATCCAAATTTATTTTTTCTAACGCACCTTTTACGGCGGTTACGCCCAGCTGTGTTGCCGGAACAGCGGACAAACTACCCATAAAACTGCCCATTGGCGTTCTGGCTGCTGATACAATAACTACATCTTTCATAATATTCTATAATTGCTTCGTATTTTGATTTTTTTTGGAAGAAATAAGGATGAGGATAGCCCCAAAAAATTCTATAACCCATCCCCAAGATAATTTTACAGTTCCCGCAAAAGCGCCTTGCCAAGACTTAAATGGCAAAAAACTGAAAAAATCCAGAGACTTCATTTTAACCGCCATAATGGTGAATAAAAACAGGATTATCATCAATACAGCTGTCAATCTTAACATTGCTTTTTTGCTCTTCAATATAAATATTAAGGCCGCTATTATTAAAATCCAAACTATTACCGCAAGACTGTGATCGATATTCCAATAGTCCCAATATCCTACTACCGGAACATGAACCAGTGGTAAAAAACTACCTATCACCACCAATAGAACCCCTATAAACTGTAAAATTTTCATACTTAAATCCTGTGAGGCAATGTAAATAAAAAATAACATATCAACCAAAAACTACACACAAAGCATCAACACACAATTATCGAAATGTTGATTTTCAATGATTCCTGCCTTTCAAAACTTCTTCAATATCTTCTAAGGTAAAACCTTTTGCCTTGAGTAAAATAAGAAAGTGATACAGCAAATCGGCGGCCTCATTTTTAAAAAGATGGGCGTTGTTATCCTTGGCTTCAATCACCACTTCTACCGCCTCCTCTCCTACTTTTTGCGCTACTTTGTTGATGCCGCGTTTGTAAAGTTGATTGGTGTAAGAATCTTGATCATCGGAATCAATTCGGTCTGAAATAATCTGTTGCAATTCATACAGAAAACCTTTGTCTTCTTTCTCGCCAAAACAGCTAAAACTTCCGGTATGACAGACTACATTTTCGGGAACAGCTTTGATGAGAATGGTGTCCTGATCGCAATCCATCTTGATGTCTTTTACGTAAAGGAAATTCCCGGACTCCTCACCTTTTGTCCATAATCTGTTTTTGGAGCGGCTGTAGAAGGTTACTTTGCCGTCGTATTGTGTTTTTTTAAAAGCTTCTTCATTCATATATCCCAGCATGAGAACCTGTAAAGTTCTGTCATCCTGAATGATTACGGGAACCAGCCCGCCTCCTTTGTTAAAGTCTATATTCATCTTTTTTGATTTCTTTAAATTAAATTCTTACCGGTATATTTTTCTGATTTAAAAAATTTTTCAACTCTGGAATTGGAACTTCACCAAAGTGAAAAATACTTGCTGCCAAAGCTCCGGTTGCTTTTGTTTCGTTAAAAACGGTTTCAAAATCTTCCGGTTTTCCGCCGCCGCCAGAGGCAATAATCGGGATATTCACCGTTTCTGAAATGAGTTTCGTAATCCTCAGATCAAATCCTGCTTTCGTACCGTCCGCATTCATCGACGTCAGCAACAATTCTCCTGCTCCCAATTCCTCCACTTTTTTTGCCCAGGCTAAAGTATCCAGATTAGTAGCTTCTCGGCCGCCTTTTACGTGAACAATATCTTTCCCATCTACAAAACGGTTATCAATTGCCACCACTACGCATTGCTTCCCAAATTCATCACACAATTCTTGAATTAAATTAGGATTTTTCACCGCTGATGAATTAACACTGATTTTATCCGCACCTGCATTCAACAACTTCCGGACATCTTCCACAGAAGAAATTCCGCCACCAACAGTAAACGGAATGCTTAATTCCCGAGCGATTTTTTTAACGAGTTCTACAAAGGTTTTGCGCTCTTCAACCGTTGCGGTAATATCCAGGAAAACCAACTCATCCGCACCCTGATCTTCGTATTTTTTGGCCAGTTCCACGGGATCTCCGGCATGAATTAAGTTCACGAAATTAACGCCTTTCACAGTCTGCCCGTCTTTAATATCCAGACAAGGAATTATTCTTTTTTTAAGCATTTCCAATTAATTATTTACGATTGATAACTCCTCCAGCGAAATTCTGTTTTCATAAATCGCTTTTCCAATGATGGTTCCGAAACAGCCGATTTCTTTCATTTTTACGACATCATTGATATTGGAAATTCCGCCGCTAGCAATTAAATTAATTTTTGACTGAGCTAAAATCTCTTGATAAAGCGCTATTGATGGACCTTCCAGCATTCCGTCTTTTGAAATATCCGTACAAATAACATTCTGGATTCCTTTTTTTTCATAATTTGAAATAAAGTCCAGAACATCCAAATTGCTGTCTTCCAACCAGCCGGAAGTTTTTATTTTTCGGTTGAGACAATCGGCACCGAGAATAATTTTTTCTACACCAAATTGTTCTAACATTTCAAGGCAAAATTCAGGATTCTGAACGGCAATGCTTCCCAACGTAATTTGCTTTGCCCCAGATTTAAAAGCCAGTTCCACCTCTTCTTTTGACTTGATTCCACCTCCAAAGTCAATTTGCAAACTGGTATTTGTAGCGATATTTTCCAATACTTTTTGATTGATAATATGCTTGGCTTTTGCGCCATCCAGATCTACCAAATGAAGAAATTTAATTCCGTTCGCTTCAAATTCTTTAGCAACTTCCAGAGGATTTTCGTTGTAAATTTTCTTCGTATCATATTCACCTTTGGAAAGGCGAACACATTTTCCGTCAATAATGTCTATAGCAGGGATAATTCTCATTTTTGTTGTATTATGTAAAATGTATAAAGTATAATGTACGAGTTACTATGTACCTTGTACTTTTAAAAAATTTTCCAAGATTTTAGCACCGGTTTTTCCGGATTTTTCCGGGTGAAATTGCGTGGCAAAGAAATTATCTTTCTGCAGTGCGGCCCCAAAATCCAGAATATAATCGCATTCCGCCACTGAATATTTCGAGTTTTCGCAGTAATAACTGTGTACAAAATAGACATTTTCATCTTCCGTAATTCCTTCTAAGAAAGCCCCTTTCAGATTTTTCAAATTATTCCAGCCCATGTGTGGGACAATATCTTTTGCAGGAAATAATTTCACATCAATATCAAAAATCCCCAGACCTTTCACATTTCCTTCTTCGAGGTTTTTACACATCAGTTGCTGCCCTAAACAAATCCCTAAAACAGGCTGTTTCAAAGTAGGAATCAACTGATCCAATCCCGTTTTCCGAAGATAACTCAAGGCCGATGACGCTTCTCCAACACCCGGAAAAATGACTTTTTCAGCGTTTTTAATTTCTTTAAAATCATTGGTCACTTTTGATTCAACCCCTAGTCGAAACAAAGCATTTTGAACGGATTCTACATTTCCGGCGTTATATTTTATAATAGCAATCATTTTGATTTACGATTTTTGAGGTTATAATTACGATGGACTTTACTAAAATCGTAAATCGAACATCGTCATTCCAACATTTACAACATTCCTTTTGTGGATGGCAGATTAAAATTAGAATCCGATTGGTTCACCGCCATTTTGATGGCTTTTGCAAAGGCTTTAAAAACCGACTCAATTTTGTGATGTTCATTGTCACCTTCTGCTTTGATGTTCAGATTACACTTTGCCGAATCGGTAAAAGATTTGAAAAAATGCTGAAACATTTCCGTGGGCACATCGCCCACTTTTTCACGCTTAAAATCCACATCCCAAACCAACCAAGGCCGGCCTCCAAAATCAATTCCGACTTGCGCCAGACAATCGTCCATCGGCAACAAAAACCCGTATCTTTCAATTCCTTTTTTACTTCCCAAAGCCTTCAAAATGGCTTCTCCAAGGGCAATTCCGGTATCTTCGACGGTGTGGTGTTCATCCACTTCAAGATCGCCGTTTACTTTAATTTTTAAATCCAGATTGCCGTGTCTCGCGATTTGATCGAGCATGTGATCGAAGAAATGAAGCCCTGTAGAAATTTCCGCTTTTCCGCTTCCATCCAAGTTTACTTCAATCAAAATATCGGTTTCTTTCGTCGTTCTTTTGACGGTTGCTTTTCGTGGTTCGGCTTTTAAAAACTGATAAATTTCCCACCATGAATCCGTTGTAAAAGTAGCTTCTTCAAAGTTTTCTTCAGCCAAGAAAATGGATTTTGCGCCGAGGTTTTTTGCCAGTTGAACATCGGTTTTACGATCGCCAATCACATAGGAATTTTCGAGATCGTAATTTCCATAAATATACTTTCCGAGCAACGCTGTTCCGGGTTTTCTGGTCGGTTTATTTTCGTGTTCAAAAGAATCATCAATGATAATATCAGTAAACTCAATTCCTTCATTTTTAAAGGCCTGAAGCATTTTTTGTTGTGGTTTTTCGAAATCTACAGTCGGAAAACTTTCGGTTCCCAAACCATCCTGATTCGTCACCATCACCAACTCATAATCCAGTTCTTTTACAATTTTCGCTAAGTTTTGAAAAACACCGGGCAGAAACTCCAGTTTCTCCAAAGAATCCACCTGAAAATCGGTTTTCGGCTCTTCAATCAGAGTTCCGTCGCGGTCTATAAATAATACTTTTTTCATCGTTTTTATTTGAATTTGTGAAGGGTCTCAATGAGTTTTTTGTTTTCTTCCGGTGTTCCGATTGTAATTCTGACACCATTTTTTACTACAGAATTCCGGTTGCGGATAATCACCTTTTCATTCACCAAATAATCATACAAACCGTTGGCATTTTCCACTTCTGCTAAAAGAAAATTGGCATCGGTTGGATAGATTTTCTTCACGATTTCTAAACCATTTAAAGCAGAAATTACATGTTCTCTTTCTTTTAAAATCAATTCCAGTTGTTTGTTAATTTCTGAAGCATTTTTCAATGTTTTCAAAACAGCTTCCTGATTCAGACTGCTGATATTGTACGGCGGTTTCACTTTATTGAATAATGAAATAATTTCCGGGTTTGAAAATGCCATTCCCACACGCAAACCAGCCATTCCCCAATATTTGCTGAAGGTTTGCATCACCACCAGATTTGGATATTTTTCTAATTGTGAAATCCATGATTTTTGTTCAGAAAAATCAATATAGGCTTCATCAATTACCACTATTCCGGTGAAATTTTCAAGGATAAAATTAACCGATTCTTTCTGAATCAAATTTCCTGTTGGATTGTTGGGCGAACAAATAAAAACGAGTTTTAAATCTTCATTCCGAAGTGTTTTTTGAAGCTTTTCATTAATAGAAATCTGAAAATTTTCGTCCAACGGAATTTGAATTAATTCAACATCATTAATATTTGCTGCCACTTCATACATTCCGTAAGTGGGTGTAAAAGTTAATGCTTGATCTTTTCCCGGATTTGTAAAAATTCTAAACAACAGATCAATCACTTCATCACTTCCGTTTCCCAAAAATATGCTGTCGGAACTGATATTTTTGATTTTTGAAATCTCTTTTTTCAGTTCCTTTTGATACGGATCAGGATAACGGTTCAGCGTTCCAAAAGGGTTTTCGTTGGCATCCAGAAAAATACCATCAGCACCAGAAAACTCAACCCTTGCGCTGGAATAAGGTTTTAAATTCAGGATATTTTTCCGAACCAATTTTTCAATATTACTATTTTTGCTCATGATTCTAAAGATTTTAAACGAACGGAAACGGCATTTTTGTGGGCGAATAAACCTTCTGCTTCCGCCATGATTTCGATGGTTTTTCCGAGATTTTGAATTCCCTTTTCAGACAATTTTTGAAAAGTCACTTTCCGCACAAACGAATCCAGAGAAACACCGCTGTAATTTCGGGCAAAACCGTTGGTAGGCAATGTGTGATTGGTTCCGCTGGCGTAATCTCCCGCACTTTCGCAAGAATAATTTCCCAGAAAAACAGAACCTGCATTTTGAATTTTTTCCGTCCAGTTTTCAGCATTTTCAATCGCTAAAATCAGGTGTTCGGGTGCGTAGAAATTGCTTAATTCAAAAGCTTCATCCAACAATGCAATTAAAATAAATCGACTGTTTTCGATCGCTTTTTGCGCCAGTTCTTTTCTGGGCAATTCATTCAACTGCTTTTCCAGTTCAGCTAAAGTTTCATTAAAAATAGTTTCATCAGTCGCAATAAAAATCACCTGCGAATCGGCTCCGTGTTCTGCCTGCGACAATAAATCTGCTGCACAAAATTCGGGAATCGCCTGTTCATCGGAAATCACCAAAACTTCACTCGGACCGGCAGGCATGTCAATCGAGATTCCCAACTTCGTTGAAAATTCTTTTGCCGCAGTCACATATTGATTTCCCGGGCCAAAAATTTTGTAGACTTTCGGAACGGTTTCTGTTCCCCAACTCATGGCCGCAATGGCCTGAGCACCGCCGATTTTGAAAATTTCAGTAATTCCGCAAAGTTGTGCCGCGTATAAAATCGCAGGATTTATTTTTCCGTTTTTATCCGCCGGCGAACACAAAATAATCTCTTTACAATCGGCAATTTTTGCCGGAACAGCAAGCATCAAAACCGTGGAAAATAAAGGTGCCGTGCCTCCCGGAATATAAATTCCGACTTTCTCTATGCCACGGTTTTCTCGCCAACATTCCACGCCGGAAACGGTTTCTATTTTATTAGTTTCTTCTTTTTGGGAACGGTGAAAGATTTCAATATTTTGTTTCGCTTGTTGAATCGCTGCTTTTAATTCATCTGAAACTTCATTAATTGCCATTTCAATCTCTTGCTGAGAAACTTTAAAAGAATCCAGTTTTACCCCATCAAATTTTGATGTGTAATATTGCAATGCGGAATCGCCTTCATTTCTTACTTTTTCAAAAACTTCGGTAATGGTTGCGCGAAGATTCTGTTTTTCCAAAGCCGGACGATTGATAATCTTGTCCCAGTCGGATTTTTGTGGATATTTATAGATGTTCATTTTTATATTTTAGAATTACGATTTACGATATATCATACATAATTTTAGATCTGGAATTTTTTTATAAATCTGAAATCCCACATCTGAAATCTTAAATCAAATCACCATTTTATCAATCGGAATCACCAAAATATCCTGTGCTCCAGTTTGTTTCAGTTCATCAATCACTTCCCAAAACCGGTTATCATCAATCACCGAGTGAATACTGCTCCACCCTTTTTCCGCCAATGGCAAAACGGTTGGACTTTTGAGAACAGGAAGGATTTTGGAGACTTTTTCAATCTTTTCATTCGGAACATTTAGCAAAATATATTTGCTTTTTTTGGCTTTTAAAACCGCACGGATTCTGAAAATTAATTTATCGAGAATCACTTTATTTTCATCCGACAAATTTCGGTTGGCTGCCAAAACGGCCTCGGATTTTAAGATGGTTTGCGTTTCTCTTAAACCGTTTTTAAAAAGCGTGTTTCCGGAACTTACGATATCGCAAATCCCCGCTGCCAGACCAATATTCGGGGCAATTTCCACCGAACCGGAAATCTTATGAATGTCGGCTTGAATATTATTTTTCGCTAAAAATTTTGAAAGGGTATTGGGATAAGAAGTGGCGATTTTTTTATCCTGAAAAAAGGAAAGTTCATTGGTTTCCACTTCTTTTGGAACGGCCAGAGAAACGCGACATTTGGAAAACCCCAGATATTCGATAATGTCGATTTTTTTCTCGGTTTCTTCCAGAAGATTAGAGCCGATAATGGCCACATCTACCACGCAATCTTCCACATATTGCGGAATATCCGAATTTCGGAGAAAGTAAATTTCTAAAGGAAAATTATCGGAAACTACTTTCAGCTGGTCTTTTCCATCGTTGTAGGAAATTCCGCAATCTTTCAGAAGTTTTAAGGATTCATCGTAAAGTCTTCCGCTTTTTTGGATGGCAATTTTTAGGTTACTCATGTTAGTTTTGGTTTAACGGTCTGAGTAAATCTAAACTGTGATTGTATTAAAACAAAAATCCCGTATGACTTACTCAAACGGGATTAGATATTGTTTTGGGGTTACTCCATATCATGATCAGCTCGCTTGAGGGCAAGAATGAAAATGATGATGATGTAACTGAATAAAATTCATTTCTATGGATTGATGAAACAAATTTAGCTAATTTTTTGAAAGATTGGATTAATTATTTTTATTTTTTTCAATTCATTCCCTTTTAATCCGAAAAATAAATTATTAATGAAACTTTTTGCAATAAGATTTTTTTTCAACAAACCGAACTTATAAATGATTATTTTTGTTGAAAACAGTATTATATGAAGATAAAGCTAAGCATCTGCCTTCTTGCCTTCCTTAATTTTTATGAGGCGCAGGAAAATATCACCTATCAGAAACCGAGTGCTGAGATTCTCAAACTGGCCGATTACCAACGCCCACCGAGTGTCCTGATGAATAGTAAAAAAGACTGGATCGTTTTCACCTACCGTCCCACTTACAAAACATTGGAAGACCTCAGTCAAAAGGAAATGAAATTGGGAGGTCTTCGGATAAACCCTATCACCAATATTTCCAGCACTGCTACTTACGCCAATAATCTGAAAATTAGGAAAATCAATGAGAAAAACGAAGTTCAGGTTAAAAACCTCCCTATAAATCCAAAAATTACTTACACATCTTTCTCCCCGGACGAGAAAAAACTAGCTTTTACCAATACCACCGCCAAAGGTGTAGAATTGTGGATTGTAGATTTAGAAACGGCCACTGCAAAAAAAGTGAGTAATGACAACCTGAATGCCAACTTGGGGAATCCTTATCTATGGAACCGGGATTCTCAGAATTTATTGGTAAAAATCCTTCCGCAAAACAGGCCAGAACTCATTGATGCCAGCAAGGATTTGCCAACCGGGCCAATTGTATCTACCGCGGATGGGAAGGTTTCCCAAAACAGAACCTATCAGGATCTGCTGAAAAACCCTCAGGATGAGAAAAATTTTGAAATCCTGACAGCATCCGAAATCTATAATGTGGATCTTAACGGTAATCTGAAAAAGGTAAAAGATCAGGATCTCTACGCCGAAGCCAACTATTCGCCGGATGGCAATTACCTGATGCTTACAACTATAAAAAAACCATTCTCCTACATTGTGCCGCTCAACCGGTTTCCAATGACCACAACGGTGTATGACAATAAAGGCAATACCGTAAAAGTGGTAAACGAGACACCTCTTAATGAGATAATGCCCAAAGGATTCTCCTCTGTAAGGACAGGAAAAAGAGACATGGGCTGGAGAAGTGACGCACCTGCAACCTTGGTTTTTGCGGAAGCTTTGGATGGAGGAGATCAGGCCAAAACCGTAGATTACCGGGATGAAATTTTTACTTGGGAAGCTCCGTTTAACAATGCACCTAAATCGTTCTTCAAAACCAAACAGCGTTACGAAGATGTTAGCTGGACCAACGATCATTATGCCATCGTTTCCGAAGGATGGTATGATACCCGGAACACCAAATCTTTTTTGGTAGATCTTAATAATGGAACATCCAGGGTTTTAGAAGACCGAAACTACCAAGATGTCTACAGTGATCCGGGACATTTTAACACGGCGAAAAACCAGTTCGGAAGATATGTGATTGATATAAAAGGAGAAAAAGCCTACCTTATTGGTGATGGTTTTACAAAAGACGGTCAGCATCCATTCATTGATGAGATGGATATGAAAAACCTGAAAAAGAAAAGGCTATACACTTCCAACCTTAAGAATTCAAAAGAAGATATCATTGATATTATTAACCCATCAAAAGGTGAAGTCCTGACAATACAACAATCGCCAAGTGATTATCCCAACTATTTTAAAAAGAATATTAAAACCAATAAAGAAGAAGCGGTAACTAATTTTACCAATCCTTTTGAGAGTATCAAAGATGTCTATAAAGAAGTGATTACTTACAAAAGAAATGATGGTGTTACGCTTACCGGGACACTTTATCTGCCTGCCAATTATGACAGAAAAGCAAAAAAAGAAAAACTGCCTTTGCTGATTTGGGCTTACCCAACGGAATATAAAGACAAAAATACCGCCGGCCAAAACACGCAAAATGCCAATGATTTTACATTCCCCTATTACGGGTCGTTTGTGTACTGGACTACAAAAGGTTATGCTGTGCTGGATGATGCCTCTTTCCCCATCATTGGAGAAGGTAAAGCGGAACCTAATGACACTTTTATCCCACAATTGGTTGCCAACGGAAGGGCAGCGATAGATGCTGTGGATCAACTCGGATATATCGACAGAAAAAAAGTTGCTGTGGGTGGCCACTCGTATGGTGCTTTTATGACAGCCAACCTGCTCACCCACTCCAAAGATTATGCCTGCGGAATTGCAAGAAGCGGCGCTTATAACAGAACTTTGACACCATTTGGTTTCCAAAGCGAACAACGTAACTATTGGGATGTGCCTGATGTTTATAATACCATGTCCCCATTTATGAATGCTGACAAAATGAAAACACCTATGCTACTTGTACATGGCGATGCAGACAATAATCCCGGGACATTCACTTTGCAGACAGAGCGTTATTTTCAGGCCCTTAAAAACCTTGGCGCTCCTGTAAGAATGGTGCTGTTACCAAAAGAAGCGCATGGTTATGCTGCTAAGGAAAATATTCTTCACCTCCTTTGGGAACAGGATCAATTTCTGGAAAAATGTCTTAAAAAATAATTTCTTGCCCACTCTTTGTAGTGGGTTTTTTATCATTTAGAAGTGTTAAAGCTTATTTTTTGGCATTATATTTAGTGATAGAAAAATCATAAATTAGAGAATAAATCAACATCAATTAATTAATATGGAAATCAAACAAAATAACAGCGAAACTAAGGGTGAATTTTTAGCAATTATCGATGGAAAACAGGCGGGGAAAATGACTTATTCTTGGGCAGGAGCACACCGCTTCATCATAGATCATACCGAAGTTGACCCTTCCTACAAAGGGAAAGGTGTGGGTAAAGAAATGGTTTATAAAGCAGTAGAATATGCCCGCGATCATCAGCTGAAAATCATCCCGCTCTGCCCTTTTGCCAAAGCTACTTTTGACAAAAACAAAGAGATCCAGGATGTCCTGTAAAATAAAAAAACGAAATCTGTTGATTTCGTTTTTTTATTACTTTTAAGGTTTATAACTGTCTTTCAAAGTGACTGTTCTGTTAAAAACCAATTGCTCATCGGAAGAATCCCTATCCTTAATATAATAGCCGATTCTCTGGAACTGGAAGTGGTCTTCTGTAGTAGCTTCCTTCAAACTTGGCTCCCCAAAACCGTGAGACACATGTAGAGACTGAGGATTTACAAATTCCATAAAATCCACTTCTTTCTCCGCATCTGGCTGCTCGGTTGTAAAGAGGCGCTCGTAAGTTCTGATCTCAATAGGAAGTGCGTGTTTCGCAGAAACCCAATGCAGTGTACCTTTTACCTTTCTAAGACTGGCCTCGGTTCCACTACCCGACTTGGAATCTTCATCATAGGTAGCATAGATGGTCGTGATCTCGCCATTGGCATCCTTTTCCACTCGCTCTGCTTTGATAATATAACCTGCTTTGAGCCTCACTTCGCCACCTAATTTAAGACGGAAGAATTTTTTATCAGCCTCTTCCTTAAAATCTTCACGCTCTATATAAAGCTCTCCTGAAAAAGGAATTTGCCTTGTTCCGGCATTTTCATCCTCGGGATTATTTTCTGTTTCCAGCCATTCCTCTTTATCTTTTGGATAATTTTCTATAATTAATTTCACGGGATTCACAACAGCCATTACCCTAGTAGCCACCTTGTTAAGATCCTCTCTTACAGAAAATTCTAAAAGTTGAATATCAATCAGGTTTTCCCTTTTGGCAACGCCTACACGCTCAATAAAATTTTTGACTGCCGTAGCCGTGTAGCCTTTCCTCCTTAGACCAGAGATCGTCGGCATCCTGGGATCATCCCAACCCGTGGTAACACCTTCTGCCACCAGTCTCTGGAGTTTTCTTTTGGATGTCACCATATAAGAGACATTCATCCTTGCAAATTCTCTCTGTTTAGGTGCTACCTTGCCGTTTTCGTAAACTTGATGCAGGTACCACTCATATAGCGGACGGTGGTTTTCAAACTCCAACGAGCAAAGCGAATGTGAAACCTGCTCCAGATAATCACTTTCGCCGTGTGCCCAATCATACATTGGGTAGATTTTCCATTGGTCGCCGGTTCTGTGGTGTGGGCGTTTCAGGATTCTGTACATCACAGGGTCGCGCATGTTCATATTTGGAGATGCCATGTCTATTTTGGCACGCAGACTCATTGCCCCTTCCTCGAATTCGCCGTTTTTCATCTTTTCAAAAAGCGAAAGACTTTCTTCAACAGGTCGGTTTCTGAATGGCGAATCTACACCCGGCTCAAACGGGTTTTTCCGCTGCGCCGTAATATCTTCAGAAGTTTGCTCATCTACATAAGCTTTCTCTTGCTTTATCAGCTCAACAGCCCAGTCATAAAGTTGCTGAAAATAATCTGATGCATAGCACTCTTTATCCCACTGGAAGCCAAGCCACTCAACATCTTTTTTGATAGAATCCACAAATTCCTGCTCTTCTTTCTCAGGATTGGTATCATCAAAACGAAGGTTGACCGGTGCATTGTAGCGCTGCCCCAAACCAAAATTGATACATATCGCCTTGGTATGGCCAATATGAAGATAACCATTAGGTTCCGGCGGAAAACGGAATCTTAACTTGGAAGAATCCAAGCCGTTTTCTATATCATCTTCTATAATTTGCTCTATAAAATTGAGTGATTTTTTTTCTTCTTCCATAATCTGAACGTGAAGTGCAAATTTAATCTAATTTCCCCGAATTATAAAACGATTCTGTGTTATATCAAACAAAGATTATGACTGCGAAAATCGATATCAAAAACATCCATAATTATTTTAATAAATGTTAAATTTGTGTGAACTTTAAAGATTTAGTGATACAGCGTTCATTTTTTATTAATTTTGGAATAATTAATAAATCGAAATGAATCGTAAGAAAATTCTTCTAATTGATGATGAACAGGACATCCTAGACATTATCTCTTACAATCTTGAAAAAGAAGGTTATCAGGTCTTTACGGCCAGCAATGGTAACGAAGGGATCGAAAAAGCTAAAGAAATCCTGCCGGATCTTATTTTATTGGACGTGATGATGCCGGAGAAAGACGGGATAGAAACTTGCCAGGATCTGCGCAAAATAAAGGAATTACAAAAGACTTTGATCGTCTTTTTATCTGCCCGCAGCGAGGAATTTTCACAATTGGCAGGCTATCAGGCCGGCGCAAATGACTACATCGTGAAACTGATCAAACCAAAAGTTTTGATCTCCAAAGTGGCTGCGCTTTTGCAGTTGGGCGCCCAATCTCAGGAAAACTCAAACTATATAGAGATTGGTGACCTGATTATTGATAAAGATAATTTTAAAGTAACCAAGGGGAAAGAAGAATTTCTGCTTCCTAAAAAAGAATTTGATCTTTTATATTTGTTAGCATCCAATACAGATAAGGTTTTCAAAAGAGAAGAAATTCTGGAAAAGGTTTGGGGGAATGACGTTATTGTTGGCGAAAGAACCATCGATGTGCATATTAGACGCCTTCGTGAGAAACTGGGCATCAACACCATACAAACACTCAAGGGAATAGGTTACAAACTGGTAGTATAGATTTTCTGAAAAGAAAATCTTTTTTTTGATATGAGGATAAAAAATTCTGTTAAAATCAACTGGCTTTCTTTCACAGCTTCGCTGCTTTTGGTACTGGCTGTGGGAGCGGTAGTTTTGCTTTTTCAGTTTTATACCAATGATGTTTATTTTAAAACCAGGGATTTCAATTACTTTCTTATTTTTACCCTCTGCTTTGTGTTCATTGTCAATTATTTTGTGTTGGAGTTTTTGTTTAGTTTTTACAGCAGAAACCAGATCCGAAGAATTACAAACATCCTTCCGGAAGACATTATTCACGATTCCGACAATGATATCGGCTTCAAGCAGCTGGAAGAAAAATTCCAGGAAATGAACCAGAAAAATGCCGAGATTGACATGATGAAGGAGATGGAGACCTATAGGAAAGAGTATATTGGGAATGTCTCCCATGAGCTGAAAACACCACTATTCTCTATCCAGGGTTATATAGAAACGCTGCGGGATGGCGGTGTGGAAGATCTGAGCATCCGAGACAAATACCTACAACGCATAGATAGTTCTGTGGAACGCCTGCTGAATATTGTGAAAGACCTGGATATGATCAACCGCTTCGAAGCCGGGCAGATTGCGCTAAAGTACAGCATCTTTGACATTAACCTGCTGATTCAAGAAGTATTTGACTTGCTGGATTTGGAGGCAGATCGCCATACCATGACGATGCAGCTACAAACCACACAACCGCAACTTTTTGTTTATGCAGACAAGCATAAGATTTCGCAAGTGCTTATCAATCTGGTGTCCAATGCGGTAAAATATGCGAACCGAGAAGAAGCGCAGATTATTGTCTCTACCAAAGAAGGGACTCAAAGCATCCATATTTCTATCGAAGACAATGGTATGGGCATCAAACCGGAAAACCTGCCCCGGATCTTTGAAAGATTTTACCGTGTAGAAAGTAGCCGAAGCAGAAAAGAAGGTGGATCGGGACTTGGCTTGGCAATTGTGAAGCATATTATGGAGGCTCACAAGCAACCCATCAGTGTAGAGAGTGTTTACCTTTCTGGCACCAAATTCAAGTTTAAACTTGAAAAATCCACGCCCGAAAAGCTAAAAAAACTGAAGCAAAACCCTTTACCTTAAATCAAATTTTAAGCGCAAAATTTATAAAAAACTTTTTTGAAAAAAAATTCATCAATACCATTTCTCAAATTTCATTTGTTTTATATTTGCAGCACTAATCAAGCTAATAAAAGATAAATTTTAAAACAAAAATGGTTTATAAGATAAGAGTAATTCTGGATGCCAAAGAGACGATTTTCCGGGATGTAGAAATCAAAGACAAACAAACACTTTGGAATCTACATTTGGGTATCAAAAGTGCTTTTAGCCTGCCAGGTGAAGAATTATCTTCTTTCTATTTTTCTGATGATGAATGGAATGAAGGCAATGCCGTTCCTCTTGAAGACATGAGCGAGGATGGCGATGGTGAGATTATGTCTGATGTATATCTTAACGAGGCTTTTCCAGCTGTGGGAAGCAAGATGAGATTTCAGTATGGTTTTATAGAACTGTGGGAGTTTTTCTGCGAACTGTTGGAGATTAATGATGACAAGCCAGCTGTTAATTATCCGATCACCGTGTACAGATTTGGCAATGTTCCACTGAAGGCGCCAAGCAAGAATGGCAACAGCAACGGAAAAAGTAAAACATCTGCTGCATCGTTTATGGATGATGACTTTGGCGACTTTGACTCCGAGTTTAAAGAATCCAGTTTTGATGATGAAGACGATGATTATAATGACGATGAAGAAGAAAGCGGCTACAACGACGTTTACGAGGAGGATGACGAAGATTAATCCACAACATTAATCAATTGGTAACTTATAAAAAAGGCTCAGGATTAGATTTCTGAGCCTTTCTTTTTTCAAAACACTAGATTAAATTAAGAACCAATCCCGATTTTAGATTGGCATGGCATCCATTTTTTAAACCAATTTTTAAACCAGCAATTACTGTAGGAAAAAATATTATATTTTAAGCTCAGTCCTTTTAACCATTGAGGTTTTTTATTAGATTCATGGTTAAAATTAATTTTCACCAATTTCAAAAGGAAATTTGACAGAAACTATTTATACTCTACAAATCTATGATTCGTCAAATCTCCAGGAAACAATAATTAACGAGAAAATTATTTCTCCAGGACAGAATAGCCTTTAAATATTTACTTTCCCTTCTCGGCAAAATCATCTAAAATGGCCATTACATCTTCCCTTTTTGGAACAATGTAAATAGGCTTCATATGGATTGATAAATGACATTACTGATTATCAATCACGCGTGTTTAATTCTAATCTTTGCCAGTCTTAACGTGGTAAAAGGCTTTGGTAATATTACAAATAATCAAATTCTTCTTTGTCAAACAAAAAAAGTAGAGATCCTAACCTAATTTTAAAGCTGCATTATAAAAATTATAACAATTAATTAATTCCTTCTTTTTAATTCTTTTTGGATAAGCCCCAGTTCTCTACCGGTTTGCCCGGCAACACTGGTATTTTCTTGCGCCCGTCTTGTAAGGTAAGGCACCACGTCTTTCACAGGGCCGTAAGGCAAATATTTGGCAACATTATAGTGCTGATCTGCCAGATAGTAGGTGATATTATCACTCATCCCGTACAGTTGACCAAAATAGATATGCGGGTTATCATGCGACAAACCGTTATTCTTCATTTTATCCATAATCAGCTCCGATGATTTCTCATTATGCGTCCCAAAAAATGCAGAAACTTTGTCCAGATGGGACATTACAAAGTCGATTCCTGCATTGTAATTATCATCCGTTGCCTGCTTGTTGGGCTGGATAGGATCGGGATAATTCAATTCGGTGGCTCTTTTACGCTCCTTTTCCATATAAGCACCACGCACAATCTTGTAACCGATAAAATAGTTTTTTTCTCTGGCTCTCTCCAGATGCGCATTCATATATTCCAGCCGGCCAGTTCGGTACATCTGTATCGTATTCCAAACAATTGGCTTTTCTTTGTTATACTTCTCCATCATCTCCTCGCAAAGATGGTCGGCAGCGTCCTGCATCCAGGTTTCCTCGGCATCTACCATCACTTTTTTATCATGCTCGTAACAGAGGCTGCAAACGTCATCAAAACGTTTAACAACCCTTTCCCACTCTGCTTTTTGGCTGCTTGTCAATTCTTTACCTTTGCCCACTTCTTCATAAATATCAATCCTACCGAAAGCGGTTGGTTTGAAAACAATGAACGGAATAGCCGGATTGCCTACAGAAAACCTCACAATATCCTTTATCTCACTGCAAACCGCATCAAAAGTCTCTTCTTCCTCTTTGCCTTCTATAGAATAATCGAAGATACTTCCAACGCCTCTTTTGAACATTTGCTTTACAACATTCATACTTTCCTCCCTAGTTTCGCCGCCGCAAAACTGTTCAAAAAGTGTTTTTTTGACGATCCCTTTGACAAACGGAAAATCATTATGAACTGTAAAATTTAGGACAGAAACACCTACATTGGTTAACGCTGGCTGCTCTATCGCCTTAAACATCCAGTATGCTTTTTTGAGCTGAGCATCCGTTTTATCGGCGAATGCAAGCTTTGTATCATTGAAAATACTCATCTTTAGAATTTGGTTTCAAATGTAAATATTATTTGAAATCCGTTGTTAAATAATTTACTAATTTTTATCACAGAATCTAAAAACCCTGTCAGTTTAAAAAACTTGGACAGGGTTTGTTTTTATTGTCGTGCTATAATCTAAAAAAAATCAATGCAGGAAATGTCTCATCCCTGTAAACAACATTGGGATATGATGCTCGTTAGCCGCTTCTATAGATTCATTATCGCGCATGCTTCCGCCAGGTTGGATGATGGCTTTGATCCCTTCCTGAGCGCAAAAATCAACCACATCCCGGAAAGGAAAAAATGCATCCGAAGCCAAAACCAGCTCCCCATCAAATTTTTCTTTTGCCCTTTCGATAGCCTGTTGAGTAGCCCAAATCCTATTAACCTGGCCACCACCAATTCCGATCGCCTGTACACCGTTTGATACTACAATGGCGTTCGATTTTACATATTTAACCACTCTTTGCGAGAACAACAGCACTTTTTTCTGCTCTTCAGTTGGAGCTGTTTCTGTCATCAGTTTAATATCTTCGGAGAACTGATCATCAGCATTTTGTACCAACATTCCGCCATCAATTTTCACCCAAACCTGTTTGTCTGTAACAGGATTTTTAATTTTGATGATCCTAAGGTTTTTCTTTTTTCTAAGAATTTCCAAAGCCTCTTCATCAAAATCCGTTGCCATAACAATCTCCAGAAAAGTTTTGTTCAGCTCGTCAGCAGTCGCCGCATCCACTTTATAATTCATCCCGATAATTCCGCCAAAAATGGAAACAGGATCGCACTCAAAAGTTTTGGCATAGGTTTCTAGAGCCGAAGTTCCCACCGCCACACCACAAGGCGTTGAATGTTTTACTGCGCAACACGCCATTTCTTCTTTGAACTCGTTGACAACCTTCCAACAAAGATCCATATCACGAAGGTTATTGAAGGATAATTCTTTGCCTCCCAGGATTTCAAAATCCTTCATGGCACCGTTTTCAAACGTAGAAGTATAATAAGCTGCTGACTGGTGCGGGTTTTCACCGTATCTTAAATCAGACACTTTTTTGTAAGAGGCATTAAGGTATGACGGATATTCTTCGTCCAACAACATGCTGGAAATCGCTGCATCGTAAGCCGAAGTCAGGTTGAAAACCTTCCCTGCCAGTTTTTTTCTGGTTTCCAAGTAAGTATCACCATTTTGTTCCATTTCGATTTTTACGGTCTGATAGTCATTAACATCCGTCAAAACCGTTACCGAATTAAAATTCTTGGCCGCAGAACGCAACATAGATGGGCCGCCAATATCAATAAATTCTACTTTCTCATCCAGAGAAATATCTTTGTTTACATTTTCAAAAAACGGGTAAAGGTTGACGATTACCATATCTATCAGGCCAATGCCATAGTTCTCAACCGTTTTCATGTGTTCCTCGTTGGAACGGACTGCCAGCAATCCGCCATGCACTTTGGGATGCAGCGTTTTTACCCGGCCATCCAGCATCTCCGGGAAATTGGTCACTTCGTCAATCTGAATCGGGTTAAGTCCGGCTTCGGAAAGGTGTTTGAAAGTACCACCTGTAGAAACCAGTTCGTAATTGTTATCTGCCAAAAACCTGGCAAAATCTACCAAACCACTTTTGTCCGAGACACTGATTAATGCTCTTTTTTTAACCATTCTTTCTTTTTACTTTTTATTAGATTTATACAAACAACGGCAGCCCATCAAAAGTTGGCTGCCACTACTTTATTAGAAATATTGATATTTTGAAACCACGATACCGTCCTCATCTGCATAGACAAACTCGCCGGGAACAAACGTAATATCTGCAAAACTGACAGGAATGTCACGATCACCAATTTGGTTTTTGCCACTTTTTAACGGAATCGTATCCAAAGCTTTTACGCCAAGATCCAATGTGGAAATAACCCTTGAATCTCTAATTGCACCAAAAATTATGACGCCATTCCAGCCATTTTCTATGGCGAGTTGTGCAAGGTTATCTCCCATCATAGCACATCGCAATGAGCCACCGGCATCGACGACTAAAACTTTACCTTCACCATTTTCGGAAAGCGTTTCCCTTACCAGTGGGTTATTTTCAAGAGCTTTTATGGTAACAATCTTTCCGTAAAATGATTTTTTGCCACCCCAATTTTTTAAACCGATTGGTGTCGCAATTCTCAGATCCTTGATATGCTCATCGCAAAGATCAGCGGTACTCCAGCTCATATTATGGATTTAAAATTTTATCAATCGCTTTTGGGAAGATGTCATACTCAACAAGATGGACTTTTTTTGCAACGGTTTCTGCGGTATCAAGATCATCAATATCAAATTTTTTCTGAAGGATAATATCGCCCTCATCTACACCAGGCGTTACAAAATGCACTGTAGCGCCACTCTCCTTTTCTCCGGCAGCAATAACGGCATTGTGAACATGATGCCCCCACATCCCTTTTCCGCCAAATTTTGGCAGTAATGCAGGATGGATATTAATAATTTTGTCCCGCCATTTTTCACAGAATTCCGGTTTCAGGATAGATAGGAATCCGGCGAGGACAATAAGATCTGTATCTGCCGGAATTGCATCGGAAAGATTCTGGGAAAAATCTTTGCCTCTTTTAATCAAGATTGCCGGGATGTTATGGTTTTCTGCTCTTTCCAGCCCGAAACATGGTCTGTCGGCAATCAACAGACTGACTCTGGCATTTCTAATTTCGCCATTGTCAATACAGTCCATAATCCTCTGAAGGTTGGTGCCTGAGCCGGAAATTAAAATGGTAATATTTTTCATTTATTCAATAGCCCCGATTGTAGTGGAAATCCTTTTGCTTTTTTTTCATATATGAAAAAGCAAAAGATTGCAACGGAAAGCGGGATTAAGCTCCTAAAATTTCAAATCAATTTTCTCATTGCCTTCCGTGATGAAGCCAATTTCATAAGCATCCTCCAAAAGGTCAAGAATTTTTTCGGTGTGATTTTCATCTGTTACCAGAACCATCCCAACTCCCATGTTAAAGGTGCCAAACATCTCTGCCCGTTCTATATTGCCACGTTTTTCCAACTCCTGCATTACTGCCGGAACTTTAATTTTGGATGCATCGATAGAGGCGCAAAGCCCAGCCGGGATAATCCGCGGAACATTCTCATACAAACCGCCACCGGTAATATGTGCAATACCGTAGAGCGGTGCTTCTTCCAGAACTTTGTGGATATCTTTATAATACAATCTTGTAGGAACCAGCAATGTCTCATAAAGTGGTTTGCCTTCAAACTCTTCGTTAAAATCAGGGAAAATTTTCCTTACCAATGAAAAGCCGTTGGAATGAAATCCTGAACTTGGGATGGCAATGATCCTATTTCCTTTCCGGATCTTAGAACCATCGATAATTTCGTCTTTTTCTACAATGCCTACGCAAAAACCGGCTACATCGTAATCTCCCGGCTGATACATGCCCGGCATCTCGGCGGTCTCACCACCTATCAAGGCACAATTATTATCCTTACAGGCATTGACCATTCCCATAACAATCTCCGCCGCAATATCCGAATCCAATTTGCCGCAAGCCAGATAATCCAGAAAGAATAAAGGTTTTGCACCATGGCAAAGGATATCGTTGGCACACATGGCAAAGCAATCTACACCAATAGAATCATATTTCTTAGAATCCAGCGCCACTTTCAGTTTGGTGCCCACACCATCTGTCCCGGAAACCAGAACCGGATTTCTGTATCCGGCAATTTCGTAAAATGCACCAAAGCTCCCAAGGTTGTTCAGTACATTCTTATTATGCGTTTCTGCAACCGCAGTTTTAATCTTATCAACGGTTTTGTAGCCCTCTTCTTTGTCTACACCGGCGGATTTATAGGTATTGCTCATTTTTACTTTTTGATTATCAGGACATCAAATTTGGATCCATATCCCGGGAACTCTGGGGTGATTTCCAGATTCACCCATTCTTCGAGACTTTCAGGCTTTTAACAGCCTGAAAGAATCTCAGAACTCATTAGATTTATTTCAAACTTTACTTTCAAAAATACTTCAATAAAAAAGCCGATAATCTTAGAGATTACCGGCCGTTATTTTAGCGCGCAAATTCAGAGGCGATCATATCATTCTTCTGGAAAGAATTAAAATAATGCATCGAAGGAATCTGCTTATACTTCACCTTTTTTACTTTGATACAAAGTTACGCAACTTTAATTATAAATTCCAAAATCTTAATTAAAAAAGTTTTTAACAGCAGTCAGTTTTTCCTGAAACTCTGCCTGTTTTTCCGCATTAACAATGCCTTTTTCCGCATCAAAATTTTCATTAAACTTAGGCAACGAAAACGACTGCAACACCTGTGCGCCACTGAATGGTGAACGCGCCTCGAAGGCCGCCAAAACATGTTTCCCTCCGCCAGGACCTGTAGCTGTCGCCAAAAGGAAAATCGGTTTTTCGCCAAAATGCTTCCTATCTTTGATCCTTGATATCCAGTCAAATATATTTTTGAATGCGGTAGAATAAGCGCTGTTATGCTCGGCCAAAGAAATGATGAGCAAATCTGCCTGATCTATTTTCTCGGCAAACTTCAATGCAAGCTGAGGAATTCCCTCATGTTTCTCGCGGTCTACGCTAAAGATCGGCATCTCATAATCATTAAGATCCAAAACTTCTACGTCTGCATTGTCAAATTGTTTTGCGACAAATGTTGCCAGTTGTTTGTTGATCGATTCTCTGGAATTACTTCCTCCAAAAGCCAATATTTTCATTTAATTCAATTTTTTTTAATGCCCCAAATTTATTGACTTTAACGCTAACTATGCATTGACTTAAGATATTTTTAACTAAAATTTGAAATTCAATAAAAATTCTGGTCTTATAATTGATTAGCTTTTGACATATAAACCTTGCATTTGTAACAACTCTAATCTCTGCCTTGATATGATTTTCGATAAAAATTACCTTTCTACAAATAGTGACAATTCTTATGTTGTATATCAGGAAGAGGAAGACAATGCGAGTTTTGTAAACCCTTACAATGATAATCCCTATATATGATCAGCTCCCTCCAAAAACTGAAAAAGCATATCAAATGTGATAGAAAGCGGTCTGTCATAGATCATTGCCTGGCAGATTACAGCACCGATATTGTAGATGAACCACAGATCAGTATTTTTGAAACCGAGTTGCCAACTTCTAAGACATCGCTGGCCAATTATGCCAAATCATCTTATCAAAAGGTGATTAAAGATCTGGAGCATATCCAGAGGCTTATCGATCAACTCGGTATCAATGAGGTGAGGCTTTAAATTTTAGAAATCAATATTGGCGATTTCAATCCCAATCTGGATGCCATTTTTGGCAGGAATTAGAGCTTTATCATTAAATATAGGCGTAAAATCCTTTTTGATAAACAGGTTGACACCGCCATACCCAATATTGAATTTTCCTCCAAACAGAAAAGCGTTAACGCCGTCATCCAAAGTGTAATCGTATTTCTGGAACTTGTTATTGGCATCGTGGTATTTTACTTTCACAATACTTCTGGTGTTGATTCCGGCGTAAGCACCTAATCCTATTTTCCACATTTTTTTCCTCACGTCCAGATATTGTTTGCCGTCAAACTCGGTATATTTTGGATTGAGGTACAACTGAAACTCCACAGGCAAAGTCAGGTAAACATTTCTGAGTTTTGACCTTTTAAGCCTGCCATCTTCAAATTGATCAAGATAGAGTTCTGAGTTGTTTTGTACAAAAACCTGCGGGCGTTTTGGCATATAAGTATCTGTTCTGTAAGCCAATCCATACCTTATAAACCAAGGGCTGGTAAAGGAACCTAATTGATTGTCCCTCCTGAACTGTACCTCTACACTGTGCGAATTGCCAATCCTCATTTCGGTATCATTCTCAAAAGGGTTAAAGATTCCTTTATCTTTGGTTAGGTTCGCAAAAGCATAACCCACGCTCAAAGTACTGTTGTTGGCATATTCAGCGGGTGATTTATCTTTCTTTTTCCCGATGTTGACGGAAATGCCCGAAGAACCAAAAATCATAACATTGCGGTTTCTCAAAGTGTCCCCTTTGGTATTGTAAACCGAATTGGTAACCGCTGTTTTGGTAATATCTTCAAACTGCTGACGTTCATTTTCGATTTTGTCGTTGATGATTGTTTCATATTTTTTTGAAACACTTTCTTTTTGCGCAATTTGATCTGCCCTGGTAATTTTACCCTCAGAAAATGCCTGGTCAATTTTGTCGGTTTCCGCTTTCATATTTTCCTTTTCGGCAGAGACAATGTTGTTCACCTTTTCTGTGTAGGATTTCATTTGGCCGTCGAGCGTAGTTTGTGCTGTGGCAAAGCCTGAAAGCATTGCCAAAAGTAAAATTTTAATGTTCATAATAGTTTATTTATTAGTTATAGAATCTTTGTCGTAGAGCGTAATGCCCAGTATTTTGATCCTTTTGGGGTTAAGAATATCTGATTCATTTTTGGAAGTCGAAATATTAATTCCCATTGCAGATTTTGGTTTTTCCGCTTTTGCCTTGTCAATTTCTACCCCAAAGAGAAGGTCCTGCGAAGAGACATATTTTACCTTCGGTTTTGGAGTTTCGTTTTGAGCCCATTTTTCCTCAACCTGTGGTGATGTCGTTATGCCCTCAGTTTTAGATAATGTCTCCTGTTTAGGTTTTAGGATATTTTTATTTTCTGTTGTCACCTGATTCTTTACCATCGCCGGAACACCTTTGGTAACGTTTTGATTGGTTGTATTAATGACCGCTACATTTTGTTCAGGAACCGTTTCCACCATCGCATTTTTCTCCAAATTTTGTTCTTCAGGCATATTTTGATTAGGATTATAACCTTTAGTTTTCCCGGACACTAATTGATTCTCATTGGTTCCCGAAGGATAATTGACTGTCAAAAATACCGTTGTTAATCCGCCTATCAGGGCAACCGCCGCCGCATAACGCCACCATACTATGTTTCTGGTAGTTTTTTTCGCAGGTGCTTCATCCAGTTTCTGCTCCAGCTTTTCCCAAAGATGGTCAGAAACTTTCATTTCCTGCTGTTCATATTTAGATTTCAGATTCTGCATTGTGTTGGTTTTTTTGTTGATTAAAATAATCCTTCAGCCATTTTTTAGCTTTGTTCAGCTGGCTTTTGCTTGTCCCTTCGGAGATATTCAGGATTTCTGCAATATCCTGATGTTTCTTGTCTTCAAAAACTGAAAGGTTAAAAACCAGCTTATAACCTATCGGCATTTCTTTAAAAATAATATCCAAGTCTATATCTTCAGAAAACGCACTCACATCTTCGGTCTGGTCTGCAATCGCATCCGTAAATTCGGTTTCAGCATAAAGGATATGTTTATTTTTCCGAATGAAATTGATGGAATCATTCACCACAATTTTCCTGAGCCAAAACGGAAACGATTCATAATTTTTACAATCTTCAATTTTCGTAAAAGCTTTATAAAAAGCATTCATCAGCACATCTTCTGCATCATCCTGGTTATTGATGTAAGAATTGGCGACCGACAGCATCTTGCCAGAAAACATCTCGAACAAACTCTTCTGAGCCAGCCGGTCGTTTTTCTTTGCCTGAGAATAGATATGTTGCAAATTCTTATTCATGTTTCCTTTCTGCTAATAAGACGACAAAAATCAGAAATGGTTGCCTCAATTTTTAAAATAAATCAAAAAAAGCAATCAATCAATTGATTATCAGTAGAATAATTTTAAATCAATTTAAATATTTGGTCAATCCCCTCGCCTTTCCAAATCCCACACCTCGGGTCGGGCTATCCGTTGCAATCTTTTTTGTGGACGGCATTTCTCCTTTTGATTCAACATTTTTACACCACAAAAAAGGATTTCCACTGCTATCCCTATTGCGGGTTACGTCATCAATATTAATTTTCCCACAAGAATGAAATTTCAAATCAATTCCATTCAAAACTCAGTAACTTAAAAAATAACATGGTAAAAAACCTCTGTGACTTTGGGTTTAATTTCCCAGCCTATAATTAATTCATAATTTTCTCCGTATTTTTGCAAAAAGCAAAACAAACGTGGTAAACACAGACCAAATAAAAGATATACAATCCAGAATAGAAGACCTGCACAAGTTTTTGGGAATCGATAAAAAGAAAATTGAAATTTCTAATGACGACGAAAAAACCGCAGCACCCGAGTTTTGGGAAAAGCCAAAGGAAGCGGAAGTTTTCCTGAAGCAGCTGCGCTCCAAGAAGAAATGGGTAGAAGGTTATGAAGAAATCAACTCCCAATTTGAAGATTTGCAGGTGCTAGCAGAATTTGCCAAAGAAGATCCCGAGTCCGAAAAGGAACTGGACCAGGCTTTCCCACAACTCGTAGAAAAAGTAGAAAACCTGGAATTCAAAAATATGCTATCCGACGAAGGTGATGAGCTGTCTGCTGTCCTCCAAATTACAGCCGGCGCCGGCGGAACAGAATCCTGCGACTGGGCCAGCATGCTGATGCGGATGTACACCATGTGGGCAGACAAACAAGGCTATAAAATCCGCGAACTGAATTTTCAGGAAGGTGATGTAGCCGGTGTAAAAACCGTAACACTGGAAATTGAAGGGGAATTTGCCTTTGGCTACCTGAAAGGTGAAAATGGCGTGCACAGATTGGTGAGGATTTCGCCTTTTGACAGTAATGCCAAACGGCACACCAGTTTTGTTTCGGTTTATGTCTATCCTTTGGTGGATGATACGATTGAAATTAACATTAATCCGGCAGACATCAGTTTCGAAACTATGCGTTCTTCGGGTGCCGGTGGGCAAAACGTCAACAAGGTAGAAACCGCCGTTCGTCTTCGCCACGCACCTACAGGCATTATTATCGAAAACTCAGAATCGCGTTCGCAGCTTCAGAATAAGGAGAAAGCCATGCAACTCCTACGCTCCCGGTTGTATGAAATTGAACTGGAAGAACGCATGAAAGCCCGTAACGAGATTGAAGCCAATAAGATGAAAATCGAATGGGGTTCGCAAATCCGAAATTATGTGATGCATCCTTATAAATTGGTAAAAGATGTACGATCCGGCTTTGAAACATCTGACGTAGATGGCGTAATGAATGGCAATATTACACCATTTTTAAAAGCTTACCTCATGAACGAAGGCCAGGGATCCGCCGATGATTTGGATGAATTATAGTTTCTAATATATTAATTATCCTTATTAATTTTGTAATTGCTGGAGCCGGGATAAGGTTGTAAATAGCCCAGGTTCCAGTTAGATTGCAACAGCGATTCTACAAAAAGGTCATCCCTATTTTTATGTGGATCATAAGGTGTTTTTAGGCTCACATCAGCAATATTGCCTTTCACGTTCCACCAAAAAGCACTCCACCCTCCTCGCAATTCTTTGATAATCTCGTAAACTGTTTTGCCGGTTGCACGGTTCATCAGCTTGGCAAAAACCTGCCCTTCAGTCGTAGTAAGATCGCGCAACTGTTTCTCGTAACTGGCAGCCAGTTCATTTTGTCTTTGCTTGATGTATCGGCTTCTGTCTGAACCGGTCATGTTAGCACTCTCCTCTTTTATAGTGGTATACTGCTGCAAAGCATTCAAGAAAAGTGGGTAAACGCGGTTCAGTTTCTTGTTAAGGAAGAAATAATAGTTCCTGTCCAATTGATTGTTAAAGTGAGGATTGGCCCTTAAAGACAATTCATCCATCACAATAACCTGCTCCCCATTGATTTTGTAGATTTTAGCTTTCTGAGCCTCATCATAAAAATACTCATTACCTTCTGCATCCTTTTGCAACTTGCTCTTTGGAATATCATCAAATGACCTGACCTTCAGTGTATCCTGCTGCCCAAAGCAAAATGTACCAAGAAACAACAGAAGAATCGGAATCAGTTTATTAAAATTCATTACTTTTACTATCATAAAAATTAACACAATCTACTATCAAAAATCATTCCCTTATCATATGAAATTTGAAAAGAAATCAATTAAGTTTTTAGAAGAATATCTTAATACGGCCTCTCCCACGGGCTACGAGCATAACGGTCAAAAAATCTGGATGGATTATATCAAACCTTATGTAGACAAAATAGAAGTAGACCATTACGGGACAGCCTATGGTATTATCAACCCGGATGCAGATTTTAAAGTGGTGATAGAAGCCCATGCAGACGAGATTAGCTGGTATGTGAATTATATTACAGATGATGGCTTGATCTACGTCATAAGAAATGGCGGTTCCGACCAAACCATTGCACCATCCAAAGTGGTCAACATCCACGGGGAAAAAGGTATCGTGAAAGGCGTTTTCGGGTGGCCGGCAATCCATACTAGAAGTACAAACCAAAACGAACCAACGCCAAAAATCGAAAATATCTTTATAGACTGCGGCGCAACTTCCAAAAAAGAAGTGGAAGATCTTGGGATTTTTGTAGGCTGCATGATTACTTATCCTGATGAGTTTTTTGAACTGAATGACCGCTATTTTGTATGCCGCGCCCTAGATAACAGGATTGGAGGTTTTATGATTGCGGAGGTCACCAAATTGTTAAAGGAGAACAAAAAAAAGTTACCTTTTGGACTTTATATTACCAATTCGGTTCAGGAAGAAGTCGGACTTTATGGCGCAGATATGATTGCCGACACTATCAAACCTAATATTGCCATTGTGACCGATGTCACCCACGACACCACAACGCCTATGATAGAAAAAAAGAAAGAAGGCGACCAGAAATGCGGCGATGGCCCTGTGATTTTCTTTGCGCCAAGTGTACACCACACCATCAGAGAACTGATTATTGACACCGCAAAAAATAAGAAAATCCCTTTCCAGAGAGCTGCTGCAAGCCGTGCGACAGGAACCGATACAGATGCCTTTGCCCATTCAAACGGCGGTGTTCCCAGCGCACTGATCTCTTTGCCCTTGCGCTATATGCACACGACTGTAGAAATGGTTGCAAAAGAAGATGTATCCAATGTAATCCAATTAATCTACGAAAGCCTGCTGAAAATAGAACCAACCATGAAGTTGAAATACCATTAACAGACTACAATCAATCAGAACTTTTAAAAAGCGCTTACCTTATTAGTTAAGCGCTTTTTTATAATATCTAAATTTTTTAAAAAAATAACACGATATTCCATAATCTTCAGATCAATATGTATATTTGCAAAATTATAGACCCAAATTATTTTATAGTCAATACATTATAATCCCAAAAAATTTATATTTTTTTTAACCAAATTGTTTATCTTTAGGATTATGATTTTAAGAGGCAATATTTTGAATTGTATGAAGAAGCATTACAGCCTATAATTGCAAATCATTTGAATCTTAAATGTTAGAACAGAATATTTATACCCGATGAAAATAAATTTATAGAGGTCATTAGATAATTTCATATCTTTAAAGTGTTTTAAAAAGGGGAAAAC
>NZ_JBWEYV010000010.1:0-117633 GCF_056329745.1 Epilithonimonas sp.
TTACAAAGTAACTAAATATGGCGCTGAGAAAGCTACCGAAGGTTTAGTTCAACATGGTATTGGCAAAATGCGGGGGTTAAATGCAAGTTGAAAGATTTGTAATATTTCGTCGCCGCTGCTTTTACTTTCCACATTTTTTTGTAATTTAGTTCCAAGAAAAAGCATCGGCTCAGCTTGGTCGAAATTGAACTTTTCATTCAATTTAGCCCGCACTTCGCCAATACTTTTTCCGTTATCTGCAATATTACAAAAACGGTGATCCAAAGAACATTTAGAAAATGAAACTAAAAATTCCTTTCTTTTTTCTCGCTTTGATTTTTCTCGCAAACTCTTGTGAAGGACAAAACAAAAAAACTAAATCTTCTGCAAATAAAACTCAAAATATTGAGCCTAAAAATTATACAAAAATGAAAGCTGATGAAAATCCAATTTCAAATTTGAAAAATTCAATGCTAGAATATATGGAAACAGCAAATCCTTCTTACACAAAAATTGATGTTGAAAAATGTGTTGAAATTCTTAATAATTATGTTTCAGAAATAAATAATTCAAAATCAAAAGATGAAGGAATGAAAATTGTAAAAGAAACAGTCGAAAAACTAAACAAACTTAATGAAAAATGCAATTTTGAATTAATAGAAACTTCAGAACGTGAACAAATCGTTGAAATTATAATTTTGGAAAGTTCCAAAAAAGGTTACAATAGAGCTGAAGAAGATATAACTGAAAACTTGAGAGAATGGTAAGTGCCAATAAATCAATAGCTTAACAGTACTATTTTAGCAAACAATCTAAACTACAATTCCTGTCGTATAATTGTAATATAATTTAAAATATCACAATTATGAAATTACAAATTAGCTATAATGGTAAAAATTATTTAGCCAAAGTAAAAAAAGAAAAGTACAATTATATTTTTGAACTAGTAAGATATAACGATTCTTTCGTTTGGGTTGAAAAATATGGATTCCAACATTTTTCGTGCTCCCTAAAATGCAGACTAAAGCATTATAAAGATTTCAAGAAGAAAACTTTCGACAATCCTTATGGTACTTTAAAGAAGTTCAAAGAAATCTAAAAAATACTGCAGATAACATAGTATTGGCAAAATGCGGGGATAAATATAAAGTAGAAAAAGTGGAAACATTTAGCCGCCGCTGCTTTTCATATTGTTTTTTTCTTTAATTTAGACAATCTGAAAAAGCATCGGCTCCGCTTGGTCTGAACTTGAACATTCGTTCAACTTAAGCCCGCACTTCGCCAATACTTTTTCCGTTAGCGGTCATTGTAACAGACATCGTGCATAGAACAAAATTATGACAACAAAACAACCAGACAATACAGCATTACGAACAGCTTTGTGGAGAGCGTTACACGTTTTGACAGACGAAAAACCTTACGTTATTGACGACAAAATCGGGTATGACTTAATCAAACCAGAAACAGAATGGCAAGAACGTCCTGATATGAAATACACCAAACGACTTCGTGCTTCTATCGTTGCTCGTGCCCGATTTGTTGAAGATGTTGCAAAAACAGAAATTACCAACGGAATAAAACAATACGTTTTACTTGGTGCAGGACTTGACAGTTTTGCTCAACGAAATACAGAAATCAATTCGCAAGTTGACATTTATGAAATTGACCAACCCGACACGTTGGCTTGGAAAGAAGAAAAATTAATTGAAAACGGCTACAAAATTTCCAACAATTTACATTTCGTTCCCGTGGATTTTGAAACTTCATCTTGGTGGACTGAACTTTTAAACAAAGGTTTTGACACTAACAAAAAAGCTGTTGTTTCCTGCACAGGCGTAACACTTTATTTGACAAAAGAAGCCATTACGGACACATTAAAAGAAATGACTTCGCTTGCATCGGGTTCGACTATTGCAATCGCATTTTATTTACCATTAGAGCAACTTGACGAAGAAGACAAGCCAATGCAAGAAATTGCAATTAAAGGTGCGGCAGCTTCGGGAACGCCATTTGTAAGTTTTTTCAGTGTTGAAGAAATCACAAAACTTGCAGACGAAATAGGCTTGAAAGAAATCCAAACCGTTTCAACAAAAGATATGACAGAAAAATATTTTAAAGACCGAACCGACAACCTTGTTCCCGCAAGTGGAGAATTTTTCTTGGTTGCGAAAACATAAAAACATAAACACTAAAATCGAATGGACGACAGAAAACAACGAACCGCTAACATCGTATTGGCAATAGGCGGGTTGAATGGCTTCGTATCAACGGAAGTACTAAATTCAACTTTCGTTCTTCGGATGAGCGTTAGTGCTAAAAATCCCGCCCATCGCCAATACGCGGCCCGTTAGCTGACATTATACCGCCGGTTCAGAAATCTAGTGCAACAAATGTTAAAAAAATTAACACAATTTTATACGTTTGTTAGCATGAAAAAATACAAGAGATTATCCTTAATTGAAAGGGTAAAAATTCAGGAGTTTAGGGAACTTAAATATTCACCTTCAAAAATTGCCGAAAAACTAGCGAGAAGTAAGTCTACCATTACCCGAGAACTGAAGAGAAACAGGTATGCACACAATGATTATTACGCAGATGTAGCCAATCGTCATGCTTTAATTCGATCGTCAGATAGAAAATGGTGGAAGGATAAAATCAATACGCATAAAGAACTTCGAGATTTTGTACATGAAAAGTTAGGATTGCGTTGGTCACCCGACCAAATATCAGTTACTTTGAAACGACTTTACCCAAACAATAAAAGTATGAACGTATCTCACGAAACCATTTACTTATACATCTATCTTCATTCGAAAAACGGATTGAAAAAGGAGCTTATTTCCCAGCTTAGACAAGAACGCAAGAGTAGAGGAAACTTCAAGACCAGAGCTGTATTGGAGCCTAAAATAAAGGATAGAGTTTCGATAGATGAGCGTCCAGAAGAGGTTTTGGGCAGGGAGGTTCCTGGACATTGGGAAGGAGATTTAATTATCGGTAAAGACCACAAATCTTGTCTTGGAACATTGGTAGAAAGAACAACAAGAACAATTATACTTGTTCCTTTGAAGAATAAACTAGCAGAAACGGTTAGAAAAGCCTTTGAGAAAGAGTTTTTAAAGCTTCCTAAGACGATGAGAAAAACACTTACTTACGATAATGGTACAGAGATGTCAGAACATAAACTGTTTACTAAGAAAACAAAGGTTCAGGTGTATTTTACACATCCCTATTCTCCATGGGAACGCCCTACCAATGAAAACTCGAATGGTTTGGTTAGAGATTATTTTCCAAAAGGAACTGACTTTAATACCATCCCTAAAAAGCGCATAAAAGAGGTTCAAGAACAGCTTAATGAAAGACCAAGAAAAGTTTTGGATTATCAAACCCCAAAAGATGTATTTAATAGTCTAATTTTAAATCAATTACAATGAAAAACGCTGTTGTTGTCGGTGGAAATAAAATGTGGGTAACTTTTTGCCCACAAAAGGCTAAAAAAGTTATCCATATTTTATTAAAATCATCCAAAAAAATAATACTTTTACAAAACAAAAAAGTTGCACTAGAAATTTGAGACGACCTAAAAAAATATTACTTTTAATAACACTCTTAATTTCATTAAGCTGTTGGTCTCAAAAATCAGATAGAAATAATAAAGAAAAAGGTGTTGGAATTCCACAGAAAACAGCAAACCCCAACACTCCATATATTTACAAAAATGGATTCTTGAACTATAGTATTTTAAAAATCCCTGTCATTCAAAAAAACGATACAGTTACTTTAAATGAATTAAAATTTAATGCTGTACTATCAGCAATGTATACAAAAAAAGTAATGTACGATAAATTTGGAAAATGGACAAAAGAGATAAGACCAAATAATGAAAATCATCCTATTTTGTTATGGAAAAACGTGAAACTTTTTGAGAACGAAAACAAACTATTTAACGTTTATGCAAATGGTGATGAAAACTGGAATGAAATTTATGCATCTGTTTTAATCTATGATGATGAAAATAATGATTGTTTAAAAGAAAATAATTTATTAAAAGAAAAAATTGTAAATTATTTTTCTAATGGTATTCAGAATTTAAATAACAAAAAAGAATTTTATGATGTATATTGGAAATCAGTTAATGATTATGAAAAAAAAACAGTTAAAAAATAACTTCTGCTAACATAGAACTATGGTAACCACCAAATTTTCTATGCAGAAATTAGCGAAAAATTTTCACAATACGGTTTGCCAGATTTCAAGATTCCGAACGATTGTTTGAGCAGCTTATTACAAACTGCTATGATTGCTACTTTTCCACTCTTGCCTTCCCCTTTAAGACGCTCGTATAACGATTTACAAACCGAATTATACTTAATTGCATTGAACGCACATATGCACTATTGTGAGAAGAAATAAAATTGAAAGCTTGTAGCTGATTTTATCACCGCAAAAGCCTAGTATGTATGATTTTTTTAAAAAAAATACAAATAAAAACAATACTCCAAGGCAGAAGAAGATATCTTAGCTGTGATATACCATCGTTTATTTATACATCAAAACATGGCATGACAGGTCCAAATTATCAAGTCTTTCTGCAATGATCAGCAGAAATATACAACGTCACTTACATCAGAAACTAATTGATTCGTAAATCTTTACCTGCAATATCTTCCCATCGGTAGTAATGAAACGTTTTATCATCACTCATTACTACAAAAAGTCCATGCTTAAAGGTGCTGTTGAGTGGCATACTCACAATGTCTGAACCATCGCTTTTGCCGGCCAAAACTTTTACCACCTTCAGCAGCCTGTTGTTGCCTTGCCTGCTGAAAATATGGAACTGATTGGCACCCTGATCCGATACTAGGATGTAGCCGCTTTTGGAACCTGTTTTATAAATTGATATGCCTTCGTGGTCTTCTGCAAACTCCGTGGTTGCAAAAACATTGAGTTCCTGTTTACCTTTGGAAGGATCTGCATAATACTTTCTAACACCAAACTGCTCATCAGAATAGTATATATAGCCATTCTCATTATCCACCGCAATAGATTCTATTTCTTTTTTACCACTGTAATTACCAAATTTTCTAACCAACTTTGCTTCTACGTAGCCCTTTCCTGAGTCTGATAGCAGATACTGCCAAAGGTAAGACCCATCCTGTGGCCCAGTTTTTCTGCCCACCACCGCATAAATTTTATGGTCGGGGGCGGTGTAAAGTGCGATCCCCATTAGGTCTCGCTCCCCTTTTAACTCCTGGCCTTCAAACATAGGTATTCCTCCATTGTCTATTGGTTTCATGTCCGGCAGCGAAAAGACTCTAAGTTGGTGTGTAAAGCGTTCTGTAGTTACCGCGATATCTGTCTTTTTACCATCCAGCGTAAGGCCATAGGCAATATCAACATTGTTGGGTCTCTTGAGTCCCGTTACAGATAATTCTTTTTTGATTTTACCATCAAGTCCAAACACAAAAAGGCCACCGTTGATATCTTTATCGGTTCCTATAACAAGGCTCTTCGACGGATCCTGAGGATTTACCCAGATAGCAGGATCGTCAGAATCGAAATTGACAGGTTCTGTAACAATAGCAGGCTGAATAACGTCATGTGAAACTATTGCTTTTCTGTTGACACTGCATGACAAAACCGATAATAACGGTATAATGTAAAATAAAGTCTTCATATCTCAATTTTAAGGCTGACCAAATGTCCCGATAAAAGATGATGGCTCGGGAGATTCATATAAAGTACTATTAATCATAATTCCCTTAGGAAAATTGCGTAGAATAGCTGTGGTACCCTTACCTAGCGCCGGTGAACCTGCAGCCAAATGAAAATTCCAGTTGTTATCAAAGATAAAAGATGTATAGCCATTATCCAAAGGGTAATTGACAAATTTGGGATTATTAGCCTTTGCTGTCGTGCTGATGACATCATTTTTACCGCTGAGGATATCGCCATTGTTTGGTGTAAAGCCTTTTACCGCAGTGTCATCATTGCCATAATACAGATTATTAGAAGATATGGAACGGGCATCTGGTTTATTTTTGATATCCTGTTTGATCCCAAAGCGTGTATTAGCAAACAGTGTGTTGTAAATCTCGGCATTTACAGAACTTTCTAGCCAGATAGATCCACCCTTGATATCGTGCCGGCGCCATCCCGTGTTGATAATGGTATTGTTGTAGGCCACCACATGAGCTTGTGGCGAACGCCCTCCTGCATTGGATAGCTTCAGTGCATTGGTATTATTGGAGAAAAACAGGTTATAGCTGACATCTGCCAATACACCTGATTTGATGTTAACACCCTCGCCTCCCTTACTGCCTGTGCTGTAAAACTTATTACGAGCAATAATCATCTGCCCTCCTTCTAGATAGGTGGCATCATCCATAAAATTACGTACTACAGAATTGGTTACTACCAATTTCCCTTTTGTATTGGAAAACCAAATGGCTGGCAGGTTTTCTCCAGCTTTGGCTTTGTAAAGCCCCAGTTTTACAGATGTAGAAGCTTCGGTAGTGGTAGCACCCCCCAACTCCAGAATCGTGTTGTCCAAAAGCAGTTCTTCACAGGTTTTAGAAGCAAGAATACCACCCCACACCTGCCCCCAGGAATCCGGCTTGCGGGTTTCCACAGGGCCTGTAATACGAACAGGATTGGCCGCCGTACCCACGCTGTACAAATTACCGCTGACAATCACTTCGGGTTTATTAACGGGATCCATCACCACGGTCACCCCTTCTTCTATCACCAGCGATTTCCCCGCAGGGACAATGATATCCCCACTAACGTAGATGGTAGAATTTCTTGCCCATATTCCGTAAACCTCACCATGCACTCCGGTTCCGGTAGATTCCTGAATACTAGTGTCTACAAGGGCATTGGCGTTTTCACAAGAGTGGCTTAAAGTGAGAACCAACGCTGCACCCCATATTTTATAATAATTTGATTTCATTATTTATATTTTGAATTTTACACCCAGCAAATAGGTTTGTCTATAATAATCTTTACGAATAAGTGTTTCGTTAGCCTCCATATTTTGATAAGGTATATTTTGATTAGCAGGATTACTTCCTTTAATAAACAGTTCCAGAGGCGTGTTTAAAAGGTTATTGGCTTTAAGGAATAAAATCAGCCCGCTTTTCAACTTTTTCTCCAGGGAGAAATCCAACTGTACAAAACCTTTTTGCCAAACATCGTTATCCAGGTATTGGGATACGATATTAATACGTTGCCCTGTATATGATCCTGCCAGCTGCGCATCCCAGCCCTTGTTAACATCTTTATACAAAAGAGAAAGATTGGCAACATGCTGACTTTGCCCGTACAAAGGTCTTTTCTGCATCACCTGAATGGTTTCCAAATCTCCAGCCGCAGTCCTTATTTGCTGGCTCTTGGATGTCTCTATATTACTGTTGGTGAATGTATAATTAGCCTTAATTCCTACTTTGTTAAAGAATTTGATCACATCCAGCTCCAATCCTATATTATGAGCGGTACCAAAGTTACCCGGTGTGTAGAAAGTATCCTGCGGCCTGGTGGCGTCGCGCTGCAAGGTATATTCTATAGGATCCTTGATATTTTTGTAAAAAGCACCAATCATGTACTGATCCGAAGAATTAGGAAATAACTCGTACCTAAAATCTATATTATCTGCAGTAGCTCTTTTAAGATCCGGATTTCCACGCTCTTGATAATCTTCATAAGTTATACCTGAAGGAACAATCTCGTAAAAGCCAGGCCGATTGATCGAGCGAAAATAAGTTGCCCTGAAGTTTTGAAAATTATTAATCGTATATTTTAAACTAAGGCTTGGCAGATAGTCGTTATACTTTTGGTTCATTTCCGGCCGGGATTCGCCTTGCGGAAAATACAGTTTGTAACCCTGGTTGGTATTCTCCATTCTTAACCCTCCCACAACAGATAGATTTTGGATTTTGGTCTCCAACATCGCATACGCGGCGCCAATCTTCTCCGTAGCGTCATATACCATTCCATTGGATACGGCACCCTGTGGGTTTTGCACCTCATAATTGATGTCTGAATATCCATTATAATCAGTCCCCCACTGCGCTGTTGGATTCACAGGTCTAAGGGTGTAATTATTATAGAAGTTGCTTCTTTTTTTATCCCTGTAAAGTCCTCCTATCTTCAGTTCCGTCGCCTTATTGACTTTGAGTCCGAAATTAAGGTATCCGGCATAATCATTATCGGTATTTCTCTGCCAACTTCTGGACGCATTGGAAGGTGCGGTGTGTTGTTCCACAAAGTTTTGGCGGACACCAAGGGTTCCAAACAGGGACGTATCCGGAAGTTCGTTGCTGGCAGAGGATATCACGGCAGACCAATCCATTTTCAACAGTTCCGGAATCAATTTGTGCTCTCCACGTAGTGTAGAATTCCATATCCGTTGCTGCTGCAGTCTGGTTCTGTTTTGATAGCTTATCGACGCATTACCCAATGCAGGATCATAAGCCGAATTGGAAAAATTGGTATTGACCGTTTCCCTCAATTGTATCTCGCGGAGCTGTGTAAACAAATTGTAAAGGGAGATGCTATTATTTTTATTGAATTTATAATCCAGCTTGGTATGAATCCCTAATCTTTGTTGGTTCTCATAATAATCTCTGTCATTAAGAGAACTGATCACGGCATATTTCATCACATCCACAAGTCCAAAATTAAAAAGTTTGCTATCGGTCAAGCGATTGTTATTCTGAAAGCTAACGGCTCCAATAACACCTAATTTTTGATTCAAAAATCGCTTTCCGTAGGAGACACCACCACTAAAATTAGGCATTGCCGTCAAATTTTCTATGTTGTAGGCAGATTTGGGAAAATCAGAACTGGTAGCCCTGTAAGATTTGCCATGCAACTCGTAAGGCGTTCTAAAATTTACTTGATCTGTATTGTAGGTTTTAAATTTTTTATCCAGCAACATCTGGCTATAACCAAGTGCCAGGTTAACATTGATCTCCTGATGTAAAGGCGCATCCTTCATCACCATATTTACCACGCCACCTACTGCGTCACCTTCCATATTGGGAAGCAGGGATTTGTAAATCTCCAGCCTGTCCAGCAACTCTGCCGGAAAAATATCCAGGGGAACATATCTGTTTTTCCCGTCGGGGCTAGGAATCTTCACGTTATTAACAAGAGTGTAATTATACCGCTTATCCATCCCTCTCACAATCGCATACTGTCCCTCGCCATTGCTGCTTCTCTCTACGGATACGCCAGATACCCGCTGGATAACATTGGCTACACTAATATCCGGAGATTTTGAAATGGCGGCTCCCGATACGATATTGGCTACCTGGGGAAGTTTTTGCTCGGCTTTACGGGCAAAGTTTTCTGTATCACCCTTCTTATTAGCCTTCAGGTTAATGGCTTCGATCTCCTTAACCTTTGAAGACCCCATAAACACTTCTACTTCGTTCTTTTCATTCGCAATTACAATACTGCTAGTAATGCTTTTAAAAGGGCTGTAGGTGATAGTGTAAGAATACTTTCCCGCTGGGATATTCTTAAATTTAAATTCCCCGTCCAGGCCGGAAAACATTTTTTGCCTGCCGGGAAAAATTTCTATCTGGGCGCCAGTTATAACTTCCCCAGTTTCGGAATTAAATACCTTTCCTTTAAATTCCTGTGCCATAGCTAGGCTGCCGGCGGTGCAAAAGGTAAGAAACAAGGTTTTTTGTAGAGCTGATTTCATTCTCATTAATTATCAGGGGCAAAACTACCCTATAATGACCCATTCCAAATTAATAGAGTATGAATTATGTATTAAATAGCATTGAAATTAATCGTTCAGCTCATCGTGAGAAGCCACCATACCCAATCACTGATGCGCAAAGAGATTAACAATGTAAAGCCATTTTTAAAACTGCAAATCAGCCATTATGAGTGCAAGAAGATTACTTTGGTATTTCCATTATCTACTTTAACATCCTATTATCGTCTATAGAATAACTATTTCACAAAAGCAGTTCGTACCTTAGCTTTCGATAACATTAATTGTATGTTCGATTTTAGATTAAAAGTGTTTTATATTACCGCGAAAAGGTTGAATTTTACTAAAGCCGCGGAGGAACTGTTTATCTCCCAGCCCGCCGTAAGCAAGCACATCCATGAGCTGGAGCAGCATTATGAAATCAAATTGTTTCTGCGAGACGGGAGCAAAATAAAACTTACCCAGGCCGGAAGTATCCTCTATGCACATGCCGAAAAATTAATGGAAGCGTACCGCGCTCTGGATTTTGATATGGCAGCATTGTCCGTTACCATAAAAGGAACTTTGCGGCTGGGCGCCAGCACCACTGTTGCCCAGTATTTCATCCCCAAGTACATGGCCTCTTTCCGTGAAAAATTTCCTGAGATCAGTATCAGCCTAGTGTCCGGCAACACAGAACATATAGAAAATATGCTGTCTGAAAATAAAATTGATCTAGGTATGGTAGAAGGCCAGCCCAATCATCAGAACTTGAAATACAGCAAGATTGTAAAAGATGAAATCGTGCTTTGTACCCGATCTAAAAATAAAAATGCACTAAAACCCACCGTAAAACCAGAGGAACTCAAAACCCTGCCACTTATCCTGCGTGAGGCAGGTTCGGGCTCGCTGGACATTATCGCAAGCAGGCTAAAGGAAAAAGGCATTGCACTTTGCGATCTGAAAAAAGATATGGAGTTCGAAAGTACCGAGAGCATTAAGTCTTATCTTTTGAATTCTGATGACTACGCTTTTTTAAGCATCCACTCTATCTTTAAGGAATTACGCGATAACGACCTCAAAATTATCGATATCAAGGGGCTCACTTTTGAAAGATATTTCTACAGCGTGATCAACCAAGGAGACCAGAATAAGCTACAAAGACTTTTTCTTGATCACATTACCTCATCATAACTTTAGGTTATGACAGATTACTAATTGTTATTTCTAAATTTCATGATAAGTTGGGAAATTTGTGGTCAAATCATATTATAATGATACGCACAGGTATATACCATCAGGAATGGTTCAGAAAAACAATTTTCATCGTCTTATTAATCATTTGTATTACACCTTGGGTAAACCCTCCGGTAGCTTTACTTATAGGTCTCTTTGTAGCGCAAACTTTTGGCAATCCTTATCAACAGCTCAATCACAAAGTAACAAGTATGCTTTTAAAGTTTTCTGTAGTGGGATTGGGTTTTGGGATGACAATTCAGACAGCCATGAATGCCGGCAGACAGGGTTTCGCCTTTACTATTGGTTCAATAGCAATTACCCTAACAGCGGGATTTATATTGGGTAAAATTCTAAAAATAAATCAGAAAATTTCTTACCTGATATCCGCTGGAACGGCTATTTGTGGCGGAAGCGCAATTGCTGCCATTGCACCGGTCATCAAAGCGAAAGAAAAACAAATCAGTGTAGCGCTGGGGACTATTTTTATATTGAATTCGGTGGCGCTTTTTCTTTTTCCTTTTATTGGACATCAGCTCAACCTTAGCCAATCTCAATTTGGTATCTGGAGTGCCATTGCCATTCAGGATACCAGTTCGGTAGTGGGCGCAGCAAGCCGTTTTGGTTCCGAAGCTCTGCAGATTGCCACCACCGTAAAACTTACCCGTGCCCTCTGGATTATCCCTATTGCATTTGCGAGCTCCTGGATATTTAAATCTAAAGACACGAAAGTAAAAATCCCTTATTTCATAGGTTTTTTTGTGGTTGCCATCGTACTCCACAGTTATTTCCCATTTCCCGATCTCATCAATACAGCCATCATTTCAGCTTCAAAAACAGGCTTAACCATCACTTTGTTTCTTATCGGATCAGGGCTCTCCCGGAAAATTCTTGGTACTGTAGGCTTCAAACCCATTCTTCAGGGCGTCATTCTATGGGCTATTATTTCCGTTATTGGCCTGTGGTCTGTCCTCTCCTTTGTCTAATTATTACAAAGCCAGAACTATGATAAAATCATGAGAATCTTAAAAAAAGTATAGAAATGACGAATCCTCCTTGCTGAAAATAAGTTAAAAGCAGCTAATTAATGGTGCGCTCCCACTCCCTTTTCAAAATTGCGAACTGCATTGTATTCTCGTATTTCGGGGTGCCGTCTTCATTTTTAATGAACGAAACATATTCCACAAAAGTACCTTCGGGGCGCATTCCGAGGCGTTTGCAGAGGTTTTGCGAGCGGACGTTGTCTTCTTCCACATAACCGTAAATGCGGCGGGCTTTTTTTTGGGTGAAAAGATAGTCCAACAATCCTTTTGCGGCTTCAAAAGCCAATCCTTTGCCTTCATATTTTGGGTTGATGTTCCAGCCCACACCAAAAGTATCGCCACCGTGTTCGGGATATGCAAAAAGATTCCCGATCAGCGTATCATCGGGCAGGCAAACCGCATATTGCGATTCGTCTGTGCTTCTCTTTACTACTTCAGCTTTGGCTTCTTCTAATGAAATGAGTCTTTCATCCAAAAAGCAATTAACTCGAGGTTTTTCGAAATAATCGAATAAGGCCTCGGCATCGCCTTCCTTAAAGCTGCGCACCATCAATCTTTCGGTTCTGAAATATTCCATTATATAATTAGATTTTAGTCTTTAATTTTTTATCGATCCAGCCACAGTTTAAACTGCGGCATTTTGATCCGGCTGACGATGACTTCAGCTTCGCGATCGTGTTTAAGGATGATTTTTGCCTTTTCATTGAAATGCTTGTGAATGCTATCAATGCTGTGAATATTCAAAATATATTGCCTATTGACCCGGAAAAAATAGTACGGATCAAGCTGTTCTTCAAGTTCTTCCAGCGTGTACGGCACTCCCAAAATGCTGCCGTCCAGCAAGCGGAAATGAACAATTTTATTCTCCAGGAAAATGTAATCAATCTCTTCCACCGGAATCATCTTGTACGTTTCACGGTAATGCAGCAGAAATCGACTTTTATAATTCTTTTTTTGCGTTTGCAGCATCTCCACAATCGCACCGATATCATCACCTGAAAACTGTGACTGAATCCGTTTCACTTTTTCCAGTGCTTCTGCCAGTTCCTCTTTTTCAATAGGTTTGAGGAGATAAGCCGCCCCATAAACTTTGAACGCCTGCAAGGCATATTCGTCATAAGCCGTGGTAAAAATTACAGGCGACTGCACCTCTGTTTGTTTAAAAATTTCGAACGACAAGCCATCAGCCAAACGGATATCCATAAAAATCAAATCCGGTTTGGGATTGGCCGTCAGCCATTCCACACTTTCCTGAATGGTCGGCAGAATATCGAGCAATTCGGCAGTGTCATCCAACTTTTCCACCAATCCTTTCAGCAGTTCGGCGTTGTAATGTTCGTCTTCAATAATCACGTATTTCATCGCTGCATTTTAAAGATTTAACAAAGGTAATCGCACCTCAAAGATGTGTTCGTTACTATTAATTTCGGGGGCTGTACCCTGCAAAAGCTGGTACCTTTCGCGGATATTTTTTAAGCCCATTCCGGTCGATTTATAATCGATCTTAATGAGCTGCACATTATTTTTCACCACAATACTGCCATTCCCCGCACTTTCAATCGTCAGACATAAGGGCTGCTTCAGTGTCGAAATATTATGCTTGATGGCATTTTCCATCAGCAACTGCAAGGTTACCGGCGGAATGCCTTTGGTTCTGTCATTGTCATCAATTTTCATCGTGAGCTGAATGCTTTCGCCGTGCCTGATTTTAATCAAATGAAAATACATTTCCACAAATTTCAGTTCCTCTTCCAAAGGTACTACATCGCGTTTTCCGTTGGTTAAAATATAACGGTACACACGGGAAAGATTCGATAAAAATTCTTGCGCCGATTTTTGATTGGTTTCAATCAACTGCGTCAAAATACTGAAATTATTAAACAAAAAATGAGGATCCAATTGTAGTTTTAAAACTTCCAGCTCAGACTGCAAAGCATTCTCTTTTAGTTGCAAGGCGTGAATTTCCAGTTTATTGCTTTCGATGACTTTGGCTTTCCATTGTTCAAAAAAGTAAAATGAGTTGTAAAAACTATTCACAAACGCCGCTACGACCAGATTTACCACCAGATAATTGCGGACACCCTGCTCTATTTCTTTGCTATTTTCCGACGGTTCTGGCCAGATCCATTCGTACACCAGATTTTCAAGAGAAAGCAACAAAAACATACAGATAATCACCACAACCGTCGTCAGGATAAAGTGCGCCAACACGTTGTTTCGGAACAGCCATTTGCGGTTTGCCCAGGCAGACAACAGGGCAATAATCCAGAACAAAATCGCATACATTACGATGCCGCCGGCAATGGTGGCCAGGACTTCCGTTAATTTGGCTTTGATGTAAAAATCCCACCAGCTGCTTTTTGGATTGAGCAAATACTGAATCAAATTAGCCAGCGCGAGCGAAACCAGCACACCGCTCCAGTGGAAAAGTCCTTTCCACTGCTGTTTTACCGGAATGCTTTTATTGGTTGCCATTTTAATTTCCTCCGAGCGCTTTATACAAAGCAATGTACGCATTTATTTCTTTCTGAATGACCAGCGCATACGCCAGTTCAGACTGCAGGTAACTTTGCTGCACGGTTAAAACTTCCAAATAATTGGCTTCACCATATTTATACAAAATCTGTGCATCCGAAATCGCTTTATTCATTGCCGTTTTTCGGTTGTTCACTTCCGTCATCTGTTCTTTGATGTGTGTGATGTTGCTGAGCGAAGTGCTCACTTCTTCCACGCCCATTAATACTGATTTTCTAAAATCGTGAACGGCAGCTTCGCGAAGGTGTACCGCCTGTTCGTAATTGGATTTTATATTTCTTTTATTGAAAATAGGTTGCGTTAAACCTGCCGCAGCATTGCCAAACAAAGATGCCGGAATGGAAAACCAGTTGCTGGCTTTCACGGCATTGAGACCGCCCTGTCCCGTAATTTTCAGCGACGGATAAAAATCTGCTTTCGCAATCCCTACTCTCGCATTGGCCGCCTGCAATTCAAATTCTTTTTGCTTGATGTCGGGGCGATTCGCCAATAAATCTGCCGGAACACCACTTTCCAATTCGGTAGCAAAAGCTTTATCCTGCAAAGATTGCGCACGTTTTACAGCATCGGGATAATTTCCGGCTAAAGTTTGCAAGGCATTTTCCTGTGCTTTGATGCTCGCTCTAATGTCGGGAATTAACGCCCGGGTTTCCGCCAATTGCGCTTCGGATTGCTTGATCGCCAAAGCCGTTACATCGCCCACCGAATATTGTGTTTTCAGCATTTGGAGGGTTTCCTGCATACTTTTTTCTACCGATTGGGTAATGCGCAATTGCTCATCCAGCGACAACAAATTATAATACGCCTGCGCCGTTTGGGCAATCAACTGAACCCGCAATGCACGGCGATTTTCCGCCAAACCAAAATAGCCGGACGCCGCTTCTTCGCGCTGTCTTTTCAGTTTTCCCCAGAAATCTACATCCCACGAAATTGAAGGAGCGAGATTGTACTCTTGAAAAATTTGTCCACTCGACATCGCACCCATCATACTGTTTTGCGAAAGACGCTGTACACCGGCACTTACCTGCAAATTGATATCGGGGAGGTAATTTAATTTTACACTTTTCAGCCGCGCTTCTGATGCCAAAAGCTGTTCGGCAGCCATCTGCAAATCGGTGTTTTTTGCCAAGACCTGATCCAGCATTTCTTTCAGCAAAGAATCATTGAAATACTGCTGATAAGCCGGAACTTCGTTGATTTTTGTCGCTGCATTCACCGAAAGGCTGTCAAAATTTTCGGGCAACTTCAGCTCTGGCCGCGAGTAGTCTTTGGTCACTGCGCAAGATTGCAGCAAAACCACTAATAAACCGACCGCAACGCTGTTTTTTATGAATCTTTTTTTCATCAATCTAAATTTTTATTCGCTGAAATTTTTTCCTGTAAACTCTGGAAAATCATATACAATACCGGAATAATCAGCAATCCGAGTAACACACCGCTCAACATTCCGCCTGCCGCACTGATACTGATGGATTTATTTCCAATCGCGGTACCGCCCGACGCAAACATCAACGGAACCAAACCTGCCACGAAGGCAAAGGAAGTCATCAAAATCGGTCGCAAACGCATCCGCGCTCCGGCAATCGCTGCGTCAAAAATGGAGAGTCCCGCCTTGCGCTGCTGCACGGCAAATTCCACAATCAAAATGGCATTCTTGGCGAGCAAACCAATGAGCATTACCAAGGCAATCTGGACATAAATATTGTTGTCCAATCCAGCAAACCCGGTCGCGATAAAAACGCCCAGAATCCCTGTCGGCAAAGACAAGATCACCGCTAGTGGCAAAAGATAACTTTCGTACTGAGCAGACAAAAGGAAGTACACAAACAAAATACTCAGCGCGAAAATGAAAACCATCTGCGAACCAGATTTTCGCTCCTGCAAAGCCAATCCGTTGTACTCGTAGCTGTATCCTTTCGGCAATTCTTTTTGCAGCACCTCATCAATCACGCTCATCACTTTCCCGGTACTGGCACCTGGGCCGGCATTGACATTCACGCTGATGCTGTTGTACAGATTGTAACGGCTGATTCCCTGCGGACCAAACACTTTTTTGAGCGTCACCAACGTTGAAATCGGCACCATTTGATTGAGGTTATTTCGAATCATAATATTATCCAACGATGCTTCATTTTTTCTGAACTCAGCTTCGGAACGCACATTCACGCGGTACAAACGACCAAAACGAATAAAATCAGTGGTTTGCGAGCCTGTTAAATACAATTGTAGCGCATCCATTACTTCTTTAGGTGTTAAGCCCAATTGCTGTGCTTTGTCTTCGTTGAGTTCCACTTCGTACTGCGGATAATCGCTTCGGAATGTGGTAAAAGCCATCCCAATTTCGGGGTGTTTGCTGAGCGAGCTGATCATTTTCCGGCTGACATTTTCGAACTTGTTGATATCGCCCGAAGTTCGGTCTTGCAACACAAATTCAACACCGCCGGCATTCCCAAAACCTTCTACCGCAGGATTACGGAAAATCAGGAATTCGCCACGGATTTTGCCTTTCATTGCGTTTTCGATCTTGTGCATCACATCATTGATGTTGGACACTTTGCCCCGATCTTTTGGGTTTTTCAGCGTAATGAAACCAATCGCCGCATTGGGCGACACGCCCGAACTGAAAAGACTGAAGCCCGAAATAGTACTGATGCTCTTAATTTCCGGTAGTGATTCTGCAATTTTTGTGGCCTTTTCCATTTCTTTGGTAATGAATTGAAGATTGGCACCGGCCTGCAAATTCACCACAAAAGTGAGGTTATTATCGTCTTCTTCCGGCACAAAACCTTTTTGCGCATTGTTCATCAACACAAAAGCACCTACAGAAATTAGCAGTAAAGCGCCCATTGCAATCAGCTTTTTCTTTCCCAAAAAGCGTACAGCGCCTACATATTTAGTGGTAAGTCTTTCGAAACTGGTATTAAACGCATCGGCAAACCGCTGGGTAAATGCTTTTCTTTTGCCTTCACCGTGATGGTGATTTTTGAGTAACAATGCACATAAAGCCGGGCTTAACGTCAATGCGTTAATCGCCGAAATCAAAATCGCAATGGCCAAGGTGTAGGAAAACTGTTTGTAGAAAATCCCTGCCGGACCTTCCATAAAACCAACCGGAAGAAACACCGCCGACATCACCAATGTAATCGAAACAATTGCCCCACTGATTTCGCTCATTGCAGAAACCGTGGCAGTACGTGCATTTTCGCCGGTATGTTCCATTTTTGCGTGCACGGCTTCCACCACCACAATGGCATCATCCACCACAATACCAATGGCGAGGACGAGTGCAAATAGCGTGAGTACATTGATGGAAAAACCGATTAGATAAATGAAAAAGAAGGTTCCGACAATAGAAACCGGTACGGCAATCGCCGGGATAATGGTCGATCGAAAATCCTGCAAAAACAATAAAACCACAATAAATACGAGGACGAATGCCTCAAGTAAGGTCGACTGCATTTGTGAAATCGAAGCATCCAAACGATTTTTCACGTTTTGAATTACCTCAAATTTAATCCCGTCGGGCACACTTTTCTGGAAGCCTTTCAGCGATTTGTCCACTTCTATGGCAATATCGTTCGCGTTAGAACCACTGGCCTGAAGCACCGCAAATACTACTGATGGTTTGCCATCGGTATAAGTGTCACTGGAATAATTTGACAAACCAAATTCCAGCCGCGCCACATCGCCCAGCCGCAAAATAGAACCGTCTTTTTTGGAGCGGAGGATGATTTTTTCAAACTGTTCGGGCTTGTTGAGTTTACCCTTGTACCGCAAGACGTATTGTAGCGAAGCGTCGGTTTCTTGCCCCAAACTTCCGGGTGAGGCCTCAAAACTATATTGCTGAATTGCATTTTCAACATCGGAAGGCACCAAACCGTAAGACGATAATTTCGTAGGATTGATCCACACCCGAACCGAATATTCTTTGGAACCGAATAAGCTCACATTTCCCACGCCGGGAATCCTTTTTAGTTCGGGAATGAGGTTGATATTCGCATAGTTTTGCAGAAATGCTTCATCGTATTTGTCGGGCTTTTCGCTGTTGATATTTACAATCATCAGGTAACTCGTCTGCTGTTTGGTGGTCGTCAGTCCCAACCGAATCACTTCCTGCGGAAGCTGCGCATTCACCTGTGCCACTCGGTTCTGAACATTTACCGCCGCCTGATCCGGATCAACACCCTGTTTGAAAACAATGTTAATGGAAAAACTTCCGTCGTTGGACGCACTGGAAGTCATATACTGCATATTTTCGACCCCGTTGATGGCCTGTTCCAAAGGTGTTACCACAGATCGGATCACACTTTCGGCATTAGCACCGGGATAAGTTCCCGATACGAAAACGGTTGGTGGTGCAATTTCCGGAAACTGCGTCATTGGAATTCGAAGCATTCCCAAAATCCCCAACATCACCAAAATAATGGAGATCACCGTAGCGAGTACGGGTCTTTTTATAATTGTTTTAAGCATCTTTAGTGAATTTTATTGAACGGATTTCGGTTTGATTACACTGTTTTCGGGAATACTCGCAAGTTCATTCGCAATAATTCGGTCACCCGATTTTAAACCGGATTTTACGATATAGAAATCGCCGGATTTTACGTAGCCCTTCAAAGCAACACGATCCATTTTGTTTTGTGCGTTGAGTACACCAACAAACAATTGATCCTGCACTTCGTAGGTGGCCAACAACGGAATTTTAAAGACATTGCTTTCGTTGGTTTTCAAAACAATTCTTCCGGTATTTCCTGTTCGGAGCAATCCTTCTGGATTCACGAAAGAAGCACGCAACGCCACCGATCCTGTGGTAGCATCGAATTGCCCATCCATCATATCGATTTTTCCGAGATGTTGGTAAGGCGTACCATCTGCCAAAAGCAAGGTGATATCTTGGAAACTTTTCAGTTTTTCGATCAACGTGGTTCCCGGTCGGGAAGCATTGATTTTTAAAATTTCATTTTCGGGAAGGGAAAAGTAAGCGTAAATCTCATTGACCTGAGACAAAGTGGTTAAGGGCTGTGCATCCGTCGGCCCCACCAACGCTCCTAAACGATTGGGAATGCGGCCAATATAACCGCTGACAGGCGCTTTCACGATGGCAAAACCCAAATTAACATCTGCAGATGCTACCAGCGTTTGCTGTTGTTTTACGGCGGCTTTGGCATTTTCGTAATTGGTTTTTGCTTTGCGATACTGGAAGTCTGCCACGACTTTATTGTCCGTCAGCACTTTGTATTTGTCCAGTTCCAGTTGTGCCGAAGCCAACTGTGATTTTGCCATAGACAAAGACGCCAACGCTGTATTTTTTTGCTCGCGATACACACTCGCGTTAACGCGGAACAAAGGTTGTCCGGCTCTTACAAACGCCCCTTCGTCCACATAAATGTGATCTATATAACCACTGATTTGCGGGCGGAGCTGTACATTGTCTTTCCCCTCCAATTTTGCGGGAAAAGTTTGATCCATCACCGCAGTCGTGGGTTGCAGGGTAATGATTTCGGCAGCAACTGGTTCGTTTTGCTGTTGTTGGTTTTGATCTTTATTTCCACAGCTTTGCAAGGCATAGGCGGATGCCAGAACCAAACCCGCTGTTATTATTTTCGAATGGATAAAACGCTTCATGAGTTTATACTTTTTTACTATTTTCATCGGCAAAAGTAGAACGCTAAACCTTTTTAATTAATAGAAAAAGAACCGAAGTGACAAAAATGGGAAGTGAAATGCGAACATGAATGTTTGAATTTTTAGCGATGATCTAATGTCTGACAGAAGCAATTTTACTTGCTTCACCTATTATTAAACAAAAAACGCCTCCTTGGGAGACGCCTGCTATGATATGAAATGTGTTTTTTAAAGGGTGAATTTGAATCCTAAGCCAAATCTTCCGATGGTTGATCCTCCATTTTCGGAGAGGAAAAATTTTGGCCTCCAATCTGCGGAAAAGGATAGCGGAACACCTGTAATTTTAAAATCCAAACCCACAGCCGGAGAGAGATAAAATGTATTGCCTCCCCCTTTGTTAGCGAAAATTAAACCTGGACCGCCCCCGATATACCAGCTCAATCCCTTTGCACCCGGAATAGGATCATTGTACTGAACAAGCGCCTGTACCGCAGTGCTGCCACTTCCAAAAAGGACATCAAATTCTCCGGCGCCGTGCTTTCCAAAAAAGTGCTTAATGTGCGGACCTACGTAAGTTCCGCCCTCGCCGACGTCAATCATCAGACCCAAACCGGTTTTATACGATTGTGCGTTTACCGAATTTCCCAAAACCATTGCAGTAACTAGCGCTACCGCTGAAAATAATTTTTTCATACTATTTATTTTTAATGTTAAATCTTACGTCTATTACGGAAATGAATATCACAAATGAGTTTATCGAATAAGGTAAAGAAGGCCGAACTGTAGATTCTGATGTCGAAAAGATTTTGCATAACGATTTTCAGTACTAGAAAATGGGGTCGCTATCCCTAAATTCATGCGCAGATTGACAGTTATATTGGAGGTGATATAATAACCGGCTCCGAGTCCCCAAGCGAAGTTCATGCTTTTGGTGTATTCTTGCCAATCGGTTACACGGCCGTCTTCAAAGATGAATTTTGAAGAAATGTTGTAGCTGAATTCGGGACCTGTTTCTAGATATAAACGCGGTATCAATTCATACTGCACCAGTATAGGAAGTGAAATGTAGTCCATCTTAATCTTTCCTTTTATATTTTCATCTTGCTTTTCTTTCGAATTTGTCCCTAGGACGTTCCAAAGCAACTCTGCCTGCATACTCAAGTTATTGTGCATGTCATATTTAACCAACAGACCTGCATGATATCCTATTTTACTTGAAAAATATCTGGTTTCATCATCACCCGTTATTCTCGAATAATTACCACCGGCTTTGAAACCGAATTCCAACTTGGATTTTGCTTTATGCGCAGGTTTCTGAGCTTGTTTTTTCTGTGCAAAACAAAAGGAAACCATCAGCATCATAGTGATTGAGATTAGTTTTTTCATAAGCAATTATTTACGGAATGAAAAAATGACAGTCCCATCATTTGCGGCCAATGTTAATTGCAGCGTTTGATTATTATCCAGCAACTTCACGGGGAGATTTTTCTGCTGCCCATTTTCGGTGTAATAATAGGTTCCGCCGGTGTTTGACCACTGATATTGCTCATCCGAAACCTGACAACCACCGCCATTTCCACTTGAAAAACTAAGATGGAATTTCGCCGTGCTTTTGTCCACATTTAACGTTGTATCCTTCCAGCAATCAACATTGCTTACGTCCTGCGATTGGCCATTGGCGGTGACTACCTTCAACTTCCAGTTTCCAATTAAAGGATCTGTATTTTCGGGCTCGTCGGTACTGCTTCTGCATGAAAAAAGAAACAAAAACGAAAGTAAGATCAAAGTCAAAAATGGGGTCTTTGGTGTTGTTTTCATAATTCGATTTTTAAGGGTTTCAACTTCACCAACAAAAGTAGAAGGATCATCAACAGCAAACAATCCAATAAAATATGGAAATTATTCTCCCTATTTTTAGGGATTTTTTGTAAAATCCGCAATCTATCGGCAACGTTTTCACTTTTTATCCTAATTTTATAACATCATTAAAATGTTGTCGTGAAGAGAGTGGTCCTCGTTTTTCTGGTTTTTGTTTTTTACAACGCTTTGGCTCAGGTTTCCCCAAAAGATTCTAAAGCGAAAGCGTTGGAAGAGCAGTTTGCCGCGGCTAAATCCGAAAAACAGAAAGCGCTTTTGCAAATGGAATTGTCGGATTATTGGTCGTATCGGGATACGGCGAAAGCATTTCGGCATCTGGACGAAGCACAACGTTTTATCAAGCAGGATGAATACCTTAAAGGACTTTCCCTTTTTTACAAAGGCGGAATTTATTTTGACCAAAACATCGAAAAAGCGCAGGAACTTTACCGGAAATCCGACGCGATCCTTCAACATTTTGAGACCAAGGAAGCGTATGAATTTCGAGCAAAATTATGGCACAACTTTGCCACCCTGGAACAGTTGAAAGGCAGCAGCCAGGAATTTATGGAGATTACGCTGAAAAAGTGCATTCCATTTGCCCAAAAATCAGAGAACAAATTGCTGCTTTCCGGCTACTATGTGGATATGGGACTGGTATTTTATAATATGAAAGAATTTCAAAAATCCATTGCCTACTATCAACAGGCGATTGAAATTCTTCAGAATGAAAAAAACAACAACGAAGCTGCTTCTTGGGCTTATCTCAATCTCGCCAATACCTATCTCGAATTGCAGCAACTGGAACCCCTGAAACAGGCCCTCAATAAAGCCGACTTTTACCTGAAAGACATTCCCGAATCGCAGTACAACTCGATTGCGTTCATCCAAAAAAGCAAATATTACAACGCCATTGGCGATAAAAAACAGGCCTATCAAAATATCAGGAAAGGGATTGCTTTTTCTAAAGAAATGAATTTGGATTATGATTACATTACGCTGAATTTTGAACTTTTCCGCCTCCTGAAAGAAGAAAAAAAATATCCAGAAGCACGAAATATTTTGCTTGAGTTACTGGCAGAAAAAAAATATTCGGGTAACAAGAAAAACCGGTTGATGTTTCTGAAACAACTTTCCGAAGTGGAAAAACTGATGGGGAATTTTGAGTCGGCATTGCAATACAAAGAGCAATATATCGCACTGAACGATTCGGTACAACAGGACAATGAGAAACTAGAAATTTTGAATCTTGAATCTCAGTACAAATCGAAAGATCAACAAAAATCACTGGCCCATCTGGATTATAAAAACCGGCAGAAAAGCATTATCATCGGCATCAGCGCGGTGTTGTTTGCTGTAAGCGTGATTTTCTTTTTGTACGCTTTAAAACAACGGAAGCAGAAAAACGAAAGCGCATTGGCAGCGGTAGAACTTCAGCGCAAAAATGAAATTGAAAAAGCCCTGTACGAAGGTGAAGCACAAGAGCGCGACCGCATCGCCAAAGATTTGCATGATGGGATTGGTGGCAGAATCACTGGAATAAAAATCGCCTTGGAAAATCTGGCGCAACACAACCACAGCCCGGAGCTGAAACAAATGTCGCGGCAACTGGAAATCTGCCTAGCAGAACTGCGAAATACCGCCCGCAATCTTACCCCCGAAACGCTGAAAAAATTTGGCCTTGAAGATGCCATCAAAGACTTTTGCCAACTGCTGAACACCGCGGAATGCAACATTTCCTGTTACACCAAAAATCTGGACCAATGCACGGATTTGAAGCAGCAGGTTAATATTTTTCACCTGATTCAGGAGACGGTAAGCAACGCGGTAAAACATTCGGGAGCGACAAAAATTCTGGTGCAGTGCACCATCGAAAACCAATTGCTGATGATTGATATCGAAGACAACGGCAAAGGATTTTCGGTTCCGCTTGTGGCACGAAACCTCGGCCTAAACAATATCGAGAAAAGAGTTTTTGCACTGAATGGCAAGCTGGATATACAATCGACTCCCAGCAAGGGAACGGTGGTGAGTATTGAAGCCAACGTCTAATTTAAAATGAATATGATAAGATTAGTAATTTGCGACGATCATCCCGTGATCACCCAAGGTCTGGAAGCATTTTTAAACCAGCGGAATAACCTGACGGTCGTGGCAACCTGCGGTTCGGGTACAGAACTCATGGCGATTCTCGAAGAAAATCCCATAGATATCGTGCTGTTGGACATCAATTTGCCTGACACCAGCGGCATCGAACTTTGTGGAACGGTAAAAAAACACTTTCCCGACACCAAAGTGATTGGATTCAGCAATAATAACGAACGGAGTTTCATCATGCGGATGCTCGCCAACAGTGCGTCCGGCTACTTGGTGAAAAGTGCCTCCGTTAATGAGATTGAGGCCGCGATCGAAAAAGTATATGATGGCGGGATTTACTTCGGCACCGAAGCGCAAAGCGTATTGGCATCGCTGGCGCGCGATGTGATGGAGGAAATACCACCGGTTACCAAGCGGGAAAAAGAAGTTTTGCTGCTGTTGGTGGAAGGACTTTCGTCGGTTCAAATCGCTGAAAAATTATTCGTTACCCAACAAACGGTGGACACCCATCGTAAAAATCTAATGTCCAAATTTTCGGTGAATAAAACCGTCAATTTGCTGCAGAAAGCCAAAGAACTGGGGATTATTTAATTTTGAGAGAAAATCTAAATTCGAAATCCTTTCAACAAGTTGAATCGGTTTTTCAATCAGTCGTCATTCCGGATCTATTTTCTCATCTGCAGCACCCAATTTTCGCAAGGGCGGAGAGAGGAAACCGAAAAAACTGACGGCACACCCAACAAAACCAATCACCACAAACAACCAGCGGATCCCAAGAAGTTCACCCAACGGATTCGCCAGCAATAACCCAACTGGTGCGGCAACGCCCATCATCATATTCAACAAAGATAAAACCCTACCCTGCAGTTCATTCGGAATAATGGTTTGCAAAAGTGCGGTCATCGGCGCATTCGCAAAACTAAAAGAAAGAGAGCTGATCAGCCACCAAAAAACGCCGAAATAGAAAGCATTGGAAGGCACCAAGGCCGTTAATCCCAAACTCAAACACGAGATTCCCAAACCACTGAGAATCCAAACGACTTGCCGTTTTGGAGCGATTAAGGTCACCAAAATTCCGCCCGCAATCATCCCGGCACCTGCCAATCCTTCCATAATACCCACCTCTTTTACGCCGCCAGCAAAATGTTCTTTGATCAGTAATGGTACAAATGTAAACGTCGGCATAATGATCAATACCACTGCGGTCAACAGCAAGAACAGACGATTAAGCCCTTTGTGGTTGATGATTACGGAAAGTCCTTGTTTCACGTCGGTTACCATATTTGCGAGTGCGTTTTTCTCGCTGGGTAATAATTTCTGTGGAATAGTGAAAATAATTAACGGAACAATCCCTATCATTGCAGTCACCACATCGATCATCAACGTCTTATTCAGCGGCATTATGCTGATGGCGAGTGCTCCCAGCGGCGCGCTTGCCATTAAGGTAATCCCATGCACAATCTGGTTGAGTCCTGCCGCTCTCGGAATAAAAGATTTTGGAACCAACATGGCAACGCTGGCTTCTGCGGCTGGTTCCTGAAAAGCCTGCATGGCGCCCCGAATGCCCAACATTACGTAAATATGCCACAGCTGAATTTGCCCCGTTGAAAAAAGATAAATAAGGATAATCATGCACAAAGCGCTGATGATATCGGCAGTCATCATCACAAAACGGCGGTTGTAGCGGTCGGCAATCACGCCTCCAATCGGACTTAAAATAGCCTGCGGAATGAGAGCCGCCATTCCTGCCATGGTGAGTTTTTGCAAACTTCCTGTGGTATCGGTAATCCACCACATCAGCACAAATTGGGTAAGCGAAGATCCGATTAAGGAAAGTGCTTGTCCTAAAAAGATCATCCAATAGCGCAGTTTCCAGCGTTGGTTTTCTTCCGGTTGCGGTTTGAATTCGCTAAAAAAATAGGCTTTGTTGTACATTATTTTTCAATCATTTTGGAGGGCAAAAATAGGGTTTTCAGACGTTTACCCGATTTTCTTCATGACCGAAATGACAAAAAAGGGCATTGAAATGACGTATGCGTGAGCGGAAAAACGGCCTCAATCTTATCTTATTCCGTATTAATTCCACATTGATGGATTTTCTTCTTAAAAAGGATTCAGGAATGGGCTTTTTTAAACTTCACCAGCATCAAAACCATCAATCCCAACATTGCCATAATGAAATATCCAATACTTAAAACCGACTGGGAAAACGGATGTAAAACCGCCACCACCGCATAACTGAGCGCCGAAGTGAGCACAAACGCAACGCCTCCTGTAAGTCCCCCCGCGATGCCTGCCGATTTTGGAAAACGCCCAAGGCAGTACGAGAAATAGTTATTGAAAATAAAACCGGCCGTTAAATGAATAAGAAAAGCAAAAACAACCAAGGTGTACAGATCGGAAATCCAATACGATGTGCCGAACATCAGCGCAATCAGCAGCAGTTGAATAAAATTGGCATTCCTGATTTTGGGTAAAAATGCGGTCTTAATCATAGCCCGACCCAAAAAACCACCACACATCCACGCCAATCCCATGATCAACGATGCATAACCTGTAACCACCGCCGAAAACTTCATCTGATGTTCTATAATAAAGGGCCCCGACAAATTGTAAAACATGACCATGGCGTAACTGATTCCGCACATCAACATGCCGTAGAAAAAGTCTTTGGTGGCCAGCATTACCTTAAATTCGTGAATCAACGTTTCGCTTTGGAATTTTTTTCTTTCTTTCAGCGTTTCACCAGAAAACACCAGTTCCAGAATCAGCAGTGCTGCAGCGTAGATGGCGAGCACCAAAAAATTGGATTCCCAACCAAAATGTGCCTGCAAGTAACCACCGATAAAGGGCGCAATAATGGGTGCCAGCGACCAAACGATGGTCATGATGCTTAAGTAATGCTTGCGTTCGTCGCCCTCGTAAACATCCACAAAAAATGCTCTTTTCGAAACCACGGCACAACCCGCCAGAACGCCCTGAATGATCCTGTTAAAATAAATTACATAAATATTGCCGGTATGCGCCGTCCAGTAAAAGGAAATCACAAATAAAAATAAGGAGACCAGCGAAAGCCAGTATCGCCCAAACGCATCGGCAATGGCACCCACAAAAAACTGAGAAATACCATAACTGATCAAAAACAGAGATAGCGTTAACTGTATCCTGGTTTCCGACAAGCCCAAATGAGTGGCCATCTCTGGCATCGAAGGGAGGTAAATATCCGTTGCCAGTCCTGAAATCGGGATGACGGCAAAGGCAAGGATGGTGGCAATAAATTTATTTTTAGCAGCTATTCTTTTTTGAAACATTCAGTCTTTTTTAATATATAATGTGTTTACTATTCTTGAAATGAAAATAAATAAAATAATATCATTCCGCAGAAATAATGATTGAATCATCTGCGAAATGATATTTTTTTTACGTGGACAAAATTGGTAATACTCTTTATCCAAAATCCTATTTGGCTCTTTTCAACTTCATCGTTGTACTTAATTCATAAAAATAAAATTAATTATTCACCAGCTTCATCGCACCTTCGGAATACCGCGGACCAACATTTGGATATTGATTTAAAATCTCATCGATTTGTTTAAGTTCGGCCTCGGTTAATTCCACTTCTGTGGCGGCAACATTTTGTTCCAAATATTGGATACGTTTGGTTCCCGGAATCGGAATGATATCTTCACCTTGCGCCAGTACCCACGCCAATGCGAGTTGGCTGCCGGTAATATTTTTCTCAGCCGCCATTTCGTTAAGTGCTTTTGCAAGATTTTGGTTATTTTCGCGGTATTCTTTCTGATAGCGAGGCAAAGTCGAACGGAAATCATCATGGGTTAATTCATCTGCATGGTTGATATTCTGAAACAATCCTCTGGCCAGCGGAGAATACGGCACCAATGTAATTCCTAATTCTCGCACGGTAGCAAGGATTTCTTTTTCCACATCTCTGGTCACCAACGAATACTCAGATTGCAAAGCAGCAATGGGATGAATTGCATGGGCTTTTCGTAGCGATTCCGGTGATGCTTCGGACAAACCGAGGTAACGGATTTTGCCTTCTTTCACCAATTCTGCCATGGCACCTACCGTTTCTTCCACAGGAATGTTAGGATCAACACGGTGGGCATAATACAAATCGATAACCTCAATTTTCAGTCTTTTCAAACTATTTTCCACAGCTTCTTTCATCCATTTTGGCGAGCCGTCAAAGTAGGTTCCGTTGGCTCCACTCGGTGCAGCGATGCCATCTCTATACCGAAAACCAAATTTTGTTGCAATAAAAACCCGATCCCGATTGGGCACCAGCACTTTAGAGATTAATTTCTCGTTTTCGCCGTTGGCATACATATCTGCAGTGTCCCAAAAATTAATGCCCAAATCCAGTGCTTTGTGCAGTACGCTGATATTTTCTTTTTCATCGGTTGCTCCATAAGCAAAGCTCATTCCCATGCAGCCCAATCCTATTTCTGATAGTTTTTCGTCTGTTTTTCCTAATGTTCTGTAGTTCATTTTAGTCAATTTTAAATGTTTAATTTGTACGTGATTGAATACCACAAAATTAAAGAGGTGTGTTGGTTTATAATTGAAAAATTCAAACCAAAAATTATAAATTTCAAACAATCAAAATTATAGCACCACTTTTACATTTCGGATTTCCTTAGGGGTAAAACCTGTATTTTTCTTATAAAAAGTATTGAAATAAGCCGGTTCCTCAAAGCCCAATGCAAAGGCAATCTCGGCAATTTGCCAGTTGGTATGCCGCAACATATCATTGGCTTCGGAGATGATTCTTTTGCTGATATGATGACTGGTAGTTTCGCCCGTCACTTCTTTCACTGCACGATTCAGATGATTGGTATGCACCGAAAGCTGTGCTGCAAAATCCTTGGCCGACCTAAGTTCCAAGACATTGAAATTGGCATCAATGGGAAACTGACGCTCCAGCAGTTCCAGAAACAACGCGGTGATTCTTTCTGAAGCATTGTGATGGTACTGGAGATGATGCGCCGGCTGCATCTTGAGCACCTGATGAATAATAAGATGGAGATAATTACGGAGCACATCCTGCTTGTGTTGGTAATTGGCGGCATTTTCGGTCATCATTTTTTCGAAGAAGAATGCAATTTCATTTTCTGTTTCGCGATCCGGATAAAACAATTTATCCGTCCCAACTTGAAACATCGGCAGTTTGGTAACCAATTCGTTTTGCTCATTTGCAAAGGGTTCATTAAAAATGCAAAACCACCCCAATTGCTCGCCTGCTGCCGGAACCCAGCGGTACGGTACTTTCGGTGTTGAAAACAAGACAGCCGGCCGATCTACCTCAAAAGCTTTGTCGGCATATTCCAGCAGCCCCTTTCCCCTTACCAGCGTAACTTTATAATAATCCCGCCTTGAATAAGGTGCCGCACCTTTGCAGGAAGCACGATTAAAGATGTTGATATGCGGCTTCAGCGCGGTAACTTCCTCCTCGGTTTGATGAGCGATTCTTTGATAAAACTGCTGAATATTTTCTGATGCATTCATGATGCAAAGCTATAAAATTCAAACAATACCATCCCATTTTTATCTTATTTAACCACTACTCTATTGTAGAATAGGAGAAGATCATATCTTTAGCCTCATCATATCGAAAAAAAAATTCGTCGACAAGCTATTAAAATTGATAATTTTGCACGCTCGGATGATCATCAAAAAATCCGGAAACAAATCAATTTTACGTTTTTTACCATGCTGGAGAATCTCCTTATCTGGATTATTGCGCTCACCTCCATCGCACTGATCATCATACGGCCTTTTAAATTGGCTGAGTTTTACTGGACTTTAGGCGGCAGTTTTCTGTTGCTGCTCCTCCAATTGGTGACACCGACGGATGCAGTTGCCGGCGTGATGAAAGGGATGGACGCCTATTTGTTTATTGGCGGCATGATGTTGATTTCGGAGATTGCAAGACGCGAAAAACTTTTCGACTGGCTTGCTGCCATCGCTGTTTCGTATTCTAACGGATCGGGATTCCGGCTGTTTATCGGCATCTATCTCGTTGGAGTGCTGACGACTATTTTTTTATCAAATGATGCCACCATTGTGGTCCTGACGCCGGCGGTGATTGTTGCGGTAAGGGCTGCTAAAATTAAAAATCCATTGCCGTTTCTGTTTATTTGTGCTTTTGTAGCCAATGCGGCCTCGTTTGTTTTACCCATCTCCAACCCTGCCAATATTGTGGTGTATGGAAAAGATTTGCCTCCATTGGAATCCTGGCTACGGCAGTTTACTTTGCCATCGGTAGTGGCGGTAGTGGTTACCTTTATTTGCCTCTACTTCAATCAGCGTCGAAATATTAATTTGCCCATTGAGCGAAATATTGCCATCCCTCCATTATCGACCGATGCGAAAATCTCCTTTATCGGAATTGGTTTTGCAGCGGTAGTATTGCTGGTATGTTCTGCGCTGGGGTATGACTTAGGTTTGCCCACTGCAATGAGCAGCATTGCACTTCTGCTCATTATTATCCTGAAAAAAGGAACAACCGAACTCAAATTACTCCAACACATTTCTTGGGGCGTATTGCCAATGATTGCAGGACTTTTTATTATTGTGGAAGGGCTGATGAAAACCGGCCTTCTTCAGTTTATGCACCATGCACTGGAACAGGGTTTAGCTCAATCTGAAACACAAACAACCTGGTTGAGTGGCGTAGGCATCGGGCTTTTGAGCAATGTAATGAACAACCTTCCTGCTGCACTTGCTGTATCCGATGTAGTGCAAGCCGGCGTTCCCGAGATCATCAAACGCGCCATGCTCATCGGCATCGATTTGGGGCCCAACCTCTCCATCACCGGCTCACTGGCTACAATTTTATGGATTGTAATCTTACGAAAAGAAGGCATCGAAATCTCAGCATGGCAATTCCTAAAAATAGGATGGATTGTCATGTTGCCCGCGCTGCTGCTGAGTATTGCGGTGTTGTGGGTACTGTAATATCTATACATTCCTACTTCACTTTCGCTACTTTTTAGCATTTTCCTTAAAATTAAAAACAAAAAAAAGATTCTCATTGAGAATCTTTTATCTTTTTTATTAAATAAGAACTACTTAATAACCTGAATATTGATTGCAGAAAAACCTTTTACTGATTTTTCTTTCTCAAAAGAAACTTTATTGCCTTTTTTGAGAACTTCTGGGCAATTGTTAGCATGGTAAAAAACATTTTCCTTGCTATCGTTCTCTGTTATAAAGCCATAACCTTTCTCACTTACAAATGTTACAAAGCCTGTTTTAACAGTTTCTTCTGGCTCTATAGGTGCTGCTCCCAATCGGATATCTTCCACATTAACCTCTTCCCTTTTTTCCGGTGGCGTGTTTGTAATTCTGCCAAATTCATCAACATAGGAATAGAGATCCTCTAGATCCTTTCCTTTGTTATTACTGCTTTTACGCTCCTCCCGGCGTTGCGCTTTTTCTTTTTGTTTTTGAAGTTTTTTCTTGAAGTTTTCCTTTTTTGAGAAAGAATCTGCCATAAATAATGAGTATGATATTTTAATTAATAATCTTAAGTTCGGTAAATTAAATAAATGTCGACGTAAAAAATCGACTCGCTTACGGTAATTAGTCTCTGCATCATTATCACAAAAATGAGTACCAAAACAAACTCCTAAAATCCTTTGGAACTTAAAAAAATCGCCAGATAATTACGCTTATAGATTTTTGTTCACCATCTCCGCTTAATAATGAGCAAAAGAGGCAACTGAAAAGAAAAAGAATAAAAGAAAAGTGAATATTCTAAGCTGTGGAACAAACTAAGCCAAAGGTTCGCTCTTTAATTACTTTGCAAAGATACGATAAATATTTGACATGGTTATATTATAACTATTCCCGTTAAAAAGAAAAAGCCACTCTTTGACAGAACGCCTCTTGAAAGATTGTTTAAACAAAATTAAAAGGACTAAAAAAAAGCCCTTTCGGAGTTCAATACTTGGAAAGGGCTAAATTTTGATTTTATTAATTTTCTTGAGCGTAGAACTCAAAAAAATAAGGGATACTTTCTATTCCTTTATAATAGTTATACAATCCGTAATGCTCGTTTGGGGAATGGATAGCATCGGTATCCAAACCAAAGCCCATCAATACAGATTTTGCATCAAGCACTTTTTCAAACAAAGACGTAATAGGGATACTTCCGCCACTTCGGTAAGGTAAAACTTCTTTACCAAAAGCTTTTTCCATCGCTTTTTTAGCTGCCAAAAATTCTTTGGTATTGCTTTCCAAAACGTAAGGCATACCGCCGTGATGAGGCGTTACTTTTACTTTGACACTTTTTGGGGCGATTTTTTCAAAATATTTTGTGAATTTTTCCGTGATCTCTTCCGGAGTCTGATTGGGTACCAAACGCATCGAAATTTTTGCAAATGCTTTAGAAGCTATTACTGTTTTTGCACCTTCTCCTGTATAACCACCCCAGATACCATTGACATCTAGCGTTGGGCGAATGGATGCTCTCTCCAAGGTTGTATAACCTTCCTCTCCCTGAATATCATTGAGTCCGATTGACTTTTTGTAAGCTTCGGGATCATCTTTCAGTTTGTTCATCTCTTTTCGGTCTTCATCTGAAACTACCAAAACATTCTTGTAAAAACCGTCAATAGTGATATGGCCTTTGTCATCAATCAGTTCGCCAATCATTTTTGACAAAACATTAATTGGGTTTGGAACAGCACCACCGTATAAGCCGGAATGCAGATCTCGGTTTGGCCCTTCCACTTCTACCTCAACATAGCTCAAGCCACGCAAACCTGTAGTTACTGTCGGCTGTTCATTAGAATAGATATGCGTGTCTGAAATCAGGATTACATCGCAACTCAGCTTTTCTTTGTTTTCTTCCAGAAAATCCGCAAGGCTTGCAGAACCAACTTCTTCCTCTCCTTCGATGATAAATTTGACATTACAAGGCAGGGAATTGGTTTTCATCATCGCTTCAAAAGCCTTCACGTGCATAAAAAACTGTCCTTTGTCATCGGCAGAACCTCTTGCGAAAATAGCCCCATCTGGGTGAAGTTCAGTTTTTTTGATAACAGGCTCGAACGGATCACTTGTCCACAACTCCAACGGATCTGCCGGCTGCACGTCATAATGGCCGTAAACCAAGACTGTTGGTAGGTCTTGGTCAATCAATTTTTCGCCAAAAACAATAGGGTTGCCTTTGGTTTTGCAAATTTCCACATTGTCTGCTCCAGCAGCTTTCAGGTGTTTGGCTACCGCATCGGCACAGTTTAGCACTTCTTGTTTGTAAGCGGGATCTGCACTGATGGACGCAATTCTAAGAATATCAAATAATTCATCAAGAAAACGTTGCTTGTTCTCTTGAATGTAACTTTGTGTAGTACTCATTTTTAATAATAAATGATGGTTGATAAATGATGTTAAACTTTTCTGCTAATTTTGAGAAAAAGTTGATCGGTAAAAATAGAAAATGCCCTGCAATTGCAAGACACTTTTTATGATAAAAATATGATAAAATTCTTGATTAATGCTCAGCTGGTGTTGCTACAGCAGACACCGGCTTTTTAGAATCAGCAGAAACTTTTGTAGAATCCACAGATACTGGCTGGACTGTTTTTGCAGAATCGGAAGCAGGTTTGTATGTCCCTTTTGGTGCACCAGGATCATTATATGCTACTACATCATCTGTTTGTTTCAACACTCTCTTATTTCCACCCTGAGGCAGTTCACAAGAAACCAACAAAACCACAGAAGCTAATAATATAACGGTCTTTTTCATTTTAATTTTTTTGATGTGTCAAAAGTAGTGAACTTTGGATTTTCTGCAAAATAATTTTTAACAAATATCTTTTAATAAGCCTAGATACTAGAATTTTTCACAAATCATGGTATAGTAAAATTGGGTTGCGCTGCTATTCCTTGCCAGAAAAGTAAGCCTGTAGAGATTATTATCACCCGGATAGGTTATATAAATTTCGTCCAAAACATTGTTCTCAAAGGTACTATCAAGCGTTTGCCATCCATTGGTATCCACATTGTTACCTTTGCCAATAGTCACAGATTTTCCAGAAGCCAGTGTATTGGGAGAAGAAAATGTTGATCCTGAGGAATTGACCTTATGGATAACGGTGTAATAGACACTCAGCGAATTGCCGGACACCAGTTTTATCTGTGGATGAACCGTAGTATCATACCTAAAACTGAACCTGCCACAATCCATTGTGTTGTTGATATCTGGGGAATTGGAAACATAAGTCAGTTTTTTATTTTCCAAAATAACTTCCTGAACTTTTGCCTTCATATCATCTTTGTCCCATTTGTCCAGATTACCATTACCATCTGCTACGATAACGTTATTGTAACTGGTATCAGAAGTCTTATCAGTAAGGGTACGGACTCTTAGATCTCCATTATGATCCAGCATCCTTGTAGGTGTCGTAGTATTAATCCCGACTTGAGCATTAGAAAAAAGCGAAGATAAAATCGCCAACAATATAAAATTTTTCATCATTATAAACTTTGCATATAAAATCTTTCGCAAACAACGCCGTAAGCAAATGTACTGGTGTTATTATTATTGGTTCGGGAAACAGTTACCTTATAAAGATTATTCTGGTTTGGGGGTACAATGGTATAAATCCTTACCGTATTACCGGCCGCAGTAAAAACGGTTGGTATTGCTACATTATCCAGTGTATGATAAGTAGAATAATTATCAGTAGTAAAGTTGACAGACCTGTTACTATAATTATAGGTAGCATTTGTCCAGCGTTTGATCCCATATCCCAAATCAAAGGTGGTGATATTACTATTGGTCAAAAAAATAGTGGTGGAATTGAGTTTAAACTCCGGCGTGCCGTTATTATTCAAACGAAAAGTCATATCCCCACAATTGCATTCATTAGCAGTCACAGGTGCCGTGGCAAGATAGATAATTCTCTTTACTTCCACATTATTTTTTTCATCTTGTGGGATAGAAGAAACTGTAATGTAGTCTATATCACCGGTATCTTTGTTAGCGGTTATAATCCTGTTATAATTTTTATCACCTGTTACAGAAGCAGCACTTCTAATCCTTAAATCACCGTTGACATCCAGTTTTCTGGTTGGTGAATCTGTTCCAATACCCACATTTTGGGCATAAAATAATCCTGAGATTAATATATTAATGTATAGTAGCTTTTTCATAGTCTAAAATTTTTCGCAAACAGCTGCAAAATCATAATTATCAGTACCCGTTTTTTGTAAAACTTTGTAAATGATTAATCTATAAAAATCGTTATCTCCGGGGTATTGAAAGTGCATAACGTTTTGCTCATAATCAGCAACACGGGAATTTGCAAATTCCTGAATCACATTCCAGTTAGAACTGTTAAAAACAAAAGGAACCGTTGCAGCATCGGAACTGCTTTTCCCCTGATAAAGCTGATATCCGCTACCATCCCAATTCTGCTCCATAGTCATATAGATGTTGATTGTTGTTCCCGGATTATCTATCAGCCTGAAACCAATATGAGAATCATAAACATTAGAAAATGAGAAATAAAATTTTCCGCATTTCAAAGTTTTAGCAGGGTCACCATAGGAGTTTGGCCTGTTGTAGATCTGGCTGTAGCTTTCCTTATCGGAGTTATTAGGGTTGCTGGATGGCAGAAGACTTTCTTTGGTCGTATAATCTACATTCCCGTCATTATCCGTTACCAGGATCCTGTCATAAGAAGCGTTATCCGATTTGTTTGTAAGTGCCTCAATCCTGGCATTACCGTTAACATCCAGTTTTCTGGTAGGTGTCTGTGTGTTAATTCCTACCTGAGCGTTGATTTCGTGAAATGAAAAAAACGCCAATGAGGCCAGTAACAACCTCATGTTTATATTATTCATCATTTGGGAAAAATAGCTTGCAAATATACTGCCATTTATTTGAAAACCGTAATAACTATAATTATATGAATATTAACATTAATAAGTCTTGACAAGTATTGTTAAAAAAGTTATTGTTAATTTTACATCGTGATTACCAAAGAAACGATAGATAAGATATTTTCCACCATCCGGGTAGAAGAGATTATTGGTGAGTATGTCCAACTGAAAAGAGCTGGATCCAATTTCAAAGGACTCAGCCCTTTCCACGAGGAAAAAACACCGAGTTTCGTAGTTTCCCCAAGCAAGCAGATTTGGAAAGATTTCTCCACCGGAAAAGGCGGAACGGCGATTTCTTTTTTGATGGAGATTGAAAACTTTACCTATCCCGAAGCCCTTCGCCATGCTGCAAAAAAGTACGGCATCGAAATCGAGGAAAATATCCGCGAATATTCTGAAGAAGAAAAACAATCACAAACCGAACGCGATCTCCTCTATAAAATCCACGAAGTGGCCAATGACTACTTCCAGGAACAACTTTGGGAATCCGAAGAAGGAAAAATGATCGGTTTTTCATATTTTAAGGAGCGCGAACTGCGGGATGACATCATCAAAAAATTCCAGCTTGGATATTCTCCTGAAAAGAAAAATGCCTTCACCGAGTTTGCACTGGAAAAGGCTTACAGTAAAGAGATCCTAGAAAAATCAGGTTTATCAATCTTTCCAGAAAATACACCTTCCGGCATAGATCGTTTCCGTGACAGGGTAATTTTCCCGATTCACAGTTTCTCCGGGCGGGTTTTGGGATTTGGCGCCAGGATCCTTAAAAATAATGTCAAAACAGCCAAATATCTCAATTCCCCTGAAACGGAAATCTATCACAAATCCAATGTCCTGTATGGCCTCAACCAAGGCAAACAGGCAATTTCCAGAAAAAACCTTTGCCTGCTGGTAGAAGGTTATATGGATGTGGTTTCCCTGCATCAGTCGGGGATAGAGAATGTGGTGGCAAGCTCCGGCACATCACTCACCACCGAGCAGATCAAACTTATCAAACGTTTGACAGAAAATGTTACCATCCTTTTCGATGGCGATAATGCCGGTATCAAAGCCAGTTTCCGAAGCATAGACATGCTGCTGTCCGAAGGGATGAATATCCGTGTTCTCCTTTTCCCGGACGGTGACGACCCAGATTCTTTCGCAAGGAAACATCCGCAGGAATTTGTTGAAAACTTTATAGATAAAGAAGCTAAGGATTTTATTGATTTCAAGGCAGAAATCCTTCTGAAAGAAGCTGATACAGATCCTATCAAAAAGGCAGATGCCATCCGGGATATTGTAAAATCTGTAGCATTTGTGCAAAACGCACTGAAACGCGAAGTGTACCTTAAAGAAGTCTCCAACAAATTTGGTTTAAGCGAGCAGAGTTTGTTTAATGAGCTGCAAATCCAGACCAATATCACCGCAAAAGATGCCAAACCTCTGGCTACAGAAAAAACCAGCCAACCCAAACTGGAAGTGGTCCGCGAAGCTGTTTTTTCGGTAAATCCGCTCTGGGTGCAGGAAGAAAAACTGGTAGAGCTGATGCTGAAGTACGGCGACTTTGTCCTGGACAGAAAAGATGCTGACGGACAGGAGTATAAAATTACGGTAATAGAAGAAATCCTGAATCATCTGGCAGAGGACGATTGCGAAATCCAACTGGACATCAATAAAAAAATTATTTCGGAGATAAAAGACGGCATTCTTCATAACGAGCTGCGGTCTGGCGGATTTTTCTTTAACTTTATGGATGAGGAAGTAACAGGAAAGCTCGCCAACGCACTGATTGACAATTACCAGACCAGCAACTGGAGCAAGTACAACATCTACTTCAGCAAAGAGGAAGAGGTAGTTCCAAAATTAGTATCCGATATTGTACTGCGCCACAAGCGTGAATATATCCTTAAACTTATCAATGACCTCAAGAGCAATCTGGACAATGACAATGATAACAGCGAGATTTATCAGAAAATTATCCTTTTGACACAACTTAAAAACAAATTAGACCATGAGTTATTCCGCATATTATGACAGAATGACTTATTTTAGCAAAGGAATATTTTTTGCCAAGACTATTCCGAAATTAATTTTTTAAACAATAAACCTTAATATGGACATCAACAAAGAATTTAGAGATTTCTCGGTAAAACACATGGGAAATAGCGGTCTGGCGACAGATCAATATATGGGAATGTTTAACCCGACCAATCTTACGCCATACATTATGGAGGAAAGAAGGATGAACGTAGCACAGATGGACGTTTTCTCCCGACTTATGATGGACCGGATTATATTCCTAGGAACTGGCATCGATGACCAGGTGGCCAACATTGTGACAGCGCAGCTTTTGTTTTTGGAAAGCTCTGATCCGTCCAAAGATATTCAAATTTACATCAACTCGCCTGGCGGAAGCGTTTATGCGGGATTGGGCATCTATGACACCATGCAGATTATCAAGCCTGATGTTGCCACCATTTGTACTGGTATGGCCGCATCTATGGGTGCTGTGCTGTTGGTAGCAGGCGAAAAAGGAAAACGTTCTGCATTGAAGCATTCCAGAGTGATGATCCACCAGCCAAGCGGCGGCGCACAAGGTGTAGCTTCTGATATGGAGATCAACCTGAGAGAAATGCTGAAATTGAAAAAAGAACTATACGACATTATTTCCCACCACTCCGGGCAAACCTATGAGTGGGTAGAAAAAGCCTCTGACAGAGATTACTGGATGACATCGTCCGAAGCCAAAGATTTTGGCATGGTAGATGAAGTTCTGGAAAGAAAATCAAAATAAATCAATTAAAATCCGTTTTTGGTCATTCAAAAACGGATTTTTGTTTTTACAGAAAGTACAGATTATTTTATATCTTGTTAAAAACTATCCTATTTTTGCAAAAAAATTGAGATGGAATTTAATATCACAAACCTTGCACAATGGAACGATGTTGTCAAAGAAATTGTCCCGCAATTACAGCATAACATCCTGCTTCTTAAAGGTAACCTGGGTGCAGGGAAAACGACTTTTACGCAATTCCTTCTCAAAGAACTGGGCAGCAATGATGAGATCTCATCGCCCACCTACTCTATTGTTAACGAATATGATACGCCCAAAGGTAAAGTGTACCATTTTGACCTTTACCGCCTGAAAAATAAAGACGAAGCTTTTGATTTTGGAATCGAAGAATATCTTGACAATGCTTATCTTTCTATTATAGAATGGCCGGAAATTTATATGGATGAGCTGGAAACTGATGGTTTTCATCAGATGTCCATTAATACAACAGAATCCGGAAGGGAAATCACTTTTGAATAACTGGTACTGTAAAAAATTTTATCTTTGTTCCTTAATTGTTTTTAACATCATCATTATATGAGCAGCACATCGACCATATTTACACCTTTTTCTGAAGAAGAACTGATTCCCAAGGAAGAAAAACTAGAAGTTGTAAAAAAAGGTAAAACCTTCAGCATTGGCGTGCCAAAAGAGACATGTCTTAGCGAGAAAAGAACATGCCTGATCCCGGATGCTGTGCAAATCCTTGTCAACAACGGGCACCGTGTGATTGTAGAAAGTGGTGCCGGAGAAGGTTCTCATTATTCCGATCTTTTATACTCCGAAGCGGGAGCCGAGATCACCAACGATCCCAAAGTTGCTTTTTCTCAGGACTTGGTTTTGAAAATCAATCCGCCAACATTAGAAGAAATCGAATATCTGAGACCGCTCACTTATCTCATTTCTGCCTTGCAAATTAACCTGCGCGACAAAGAATATTTCACCCAGCTGGCTGCCAAAAAAGTCAATGCTATTGCGTTTGAATTCATCTTGGATGAGTACAAACAACTTTCTTTGGTAAGATTAATTGGTGAGATTGCTGGCTGCGTTTCCGTAATGTATGCTTCAGAACTCCTGGCTATGTCCAACGGCCTTCTTTTGGGTGGTATTACAGGTGTTCGTCCAACAGAAGTAGTAATCTTAGGTGCGGGAATTGTGGGCGAATTTGCGACCAAAGCCGCTATTGGACTAGGGGCAAGCGTAAAGATTTTTGACAACTCTTTATCCAAACTGAGAAGGCTTCATACCTTGGTAGACAGCCGCGTGCCAACGTCTATCATAGACCCAAAAGAACTAACCAAAGCCCTTCGCCGCGCCGATGTGGTAATAGGTGCCTTACCAAGACTTAACCTGCCGCCTATTGTGACCGAAGATATGGTGATGAAAATGAAAAAAGGAAGTGTGATCATCGATATTACCATTGATAATGGCAAAGTGATTGAAACCTCGGAACTTACCTGTACAGAAAAACCTTATATCCTGAAACATGGTGTGCTGCATTGCGGATTACCTAACCTAACGTCTAGAATGCCAAGGACAACTACCAAAGCCATCAGCAACTTTTTCCTAAGCTACCTTTTAGGCTATGATGAAGAAGGCGGTTTTGAAAACATGCTAATCCATAAGAGCGAGATCAAACAATCACTTTATATGTACAAAGGAAGACATACCAAGCAGTTGATTTGCAACAAGTTCGATCTACCTTACCACGATATCAACCTTCTGATTTTTTAAAATCAAATCATGCTGAAAAAACTTAAATTCTATTTTATCGGGCTGGTTCCGGGATTGTTGATCGTATTTTTTATACTAAACCAAAAAGGGACAAGCTGCTCTTACTTCCCAAATGACAGGGTAATTGCAGAAACATTGACCAAGGATTTTATTTTTACTGATAATTTCAAAAAGGAATTGGAAGTGAATAAAATCTCTGAAAAATCACTGAAGGACGACATTGTTACCAACGGAAAAATCGATTTTGACCGAAGCAACGCACAGAAACAGCCGTGCCCGGAGTATCTCCTACTCTATCCGAAAGACCATCCAAAATTTGAAATTTTTTACTCCAAATGTAAAGATAATGCTCAATTTTTTAATCTAAAGAAACTTAACTAAAGTCTTTGATTTACCAATTTTAATTTCTAAATTCGTCTTGTGAAAATAGTAAACAGAACATATTATTATTACGCAATTCAAAACCTTTGTAAGGATTAGGATTCGTATGCATATATAGAACAACCTCGTCCTTGCGGCGGGGTTTTTTGTTTTTAAAACTTTGATATATTTTTGATTATATAAATTATGAAAATTAGTATTATAGGAACTGGCTTGATTGGCGGATCCATCGCTCTGAAATTGAAACAACATCAGTTTACAAATTTTGTCTATGGAATTGATCAAAACGAGAATAACCTGCAAAAAGCACTAGAAAGGCAGATTATTGATGAAAAGGCAGATCTAGCAATAGCGATTCCTAAATCTGATTTGATTATCATTGCAATTCCTGTGGATGCGGCAAGGAAAATATTACCCAAAGTCCTGGACCTGGTTAATGAAAACCAAGTGGTAATGGATGTTGGCTCAACCAAATCTGGTATTACGGAAGCAATAAAAAATCATCCAAAAAGGAAACGTTTTGTAGCTTTCCACCCTATGTGGGGAACCGAAAACTCGGGTCCTGCAGCAGCAACCAATGAAAGTTTTACAGGAAAAGCCGCGGTAATTTGCAATAGCGAAGAATCAGACAAAGATGCTTTGGAAACTGTTGAACAACTGATCCAGAGCCTTGAGATGCACCCTATTTATATGGATGCAGATGACCATGACGTGCACACCGCTTACATCTCGCATATTTCACACATCACATCCTACGCACTTGCCAACACGGTTCTGGAAAAAGAGCGCGAGGAGGATCGTATTTTCCAGTTGGCCAGTTCGGGTTTCTCCAGCACGGTTCGCTTGGCTAAATCTCATCCGGAAATGTGGGTTCCTATTTTCCGCCAAAACAAAGAGAATGTGCTGGATGTTTTGAATGAACATATTTCGCAATTAAGAAAATTTAAATCTGCTTTGGAAAAAGAAAACTTTGATTATTTGGAAGAACTAATCCGGAATGCCAATAAAATCAGGGGAATTTTGGATAAGTAATTAATATTTAAAATGATTTTGTCATTTCATTATAATTTGATTTAAATGTTTTGAAACCAATGACAAAATCATTTTTTTTACAAAAGAGTTAATTAGTACGGGAGCTCAAAATTGATTGAACAGACTCTTAAAAAATCTGCGAGCTACAAAGCGAATTAAAATGCAGACCCGCTACCCAAAAATTATAAATCAAACTGATTAGGATGATTTTTTTTGATATCACCAATTGTACCAAGAACTTTATCCTTCAATGAGTTTTGATAAATTTCTAATTTCTGAGATACGGATTCGTCAAAAGTCCCAATGATTTTCGCGGCAAGAATCCCTGCATTTGTTGCGCCATTAAGAGCCACCGTAGCAACGGGAATTCCCGATGGCATCTGCAAAATAGACAAAATGGAATCCCAGCCATCTATGGAATTGCTGGACAAAATTGGCACGCCAATTACCGGCAAAGTGGTACAACTCGCCACCATCCCTGGAAGATGTGCTGCACCACCAGCTCCTGCAATAATTACTTTTAAGCCTCTTTGTTTCGCTGATTTGGCATATTCAAACATACGTTCGGGCGTTCTGTGTGCAGAGATAACAGTCAGTTCATAAGGGATTTCCAAAGATTTTAAAAAATCTGCCGCCTGCTCCATAATTGGCAAATCGCTTTGGCTTCCCATGATTATTCCGATCATTTTTATTTTTAATTAGATTCCCAAAGATAAAAATTTGTTGTCAGATGTAAAATTTTTCAGACTCCATAACCTTAATTGTTTCTAAAATATCAATCCTAATCTAAACTAGACTTTATCTTTAATTATTGGAATCATTTTTGCAAAACCGATAAGCGTCATTAAATTTAAAATTTTAATATATTTACGTTATTAATTTTTCTAACATTAAAACCATTAACAATGAAAAAACTTATTGTATTCGCTTCCGCAGCGACATTATTATTCGCAACATCTTGTAAAAAAGAAGAAAAAACCGTTGTTACAGACCAAAACAATGATACAGTGGCAGTGGTAACGACAGAAACTACACCTCTTACAGAAGTTGAAGCGAAAGCTAAAGTAGACAAAGCACAAGCTGACCTAGATGCGGCAATCAAAAAAGGCGATAAAGACGCAGAAGCTACTGCCAAAAAAGCCTTGGAAGATGCTAAGACAGCTTGGGCTTCTACAAAATCTGCAGTTGATAAAACGGCAACAGATGTAAAACAAGATGTTGACCATGCTGCAGAGAAAGCAAATGCTACTGCGGAAAAAGCAAAACAAGATATGAGCAATGCTGCTAAAGACACAAAAGAAGCTGTTGACAAAGCTGCTCAGGATACCAAAGATGCTACAAAAAAAGCAACTGAAGATGCTAAAAAAGCTTACAACAATGCTTTGGATAAGGCCAAAGCTAAATAACTTTCTAAAAAAAACGGTTGATAATTCAACCGTTTTTTTTATTCGGAAACTACTTTAACCAATGATTTGATATGGATTAACTTTTCCATTAATTCTTCGCGGGAATCAGCCAGAACATTGATATGCCCCATTTTTCTGCCTGGCTTTGTTTCGGTTTTGCCATAAAGGTGTACATACGTTTTGGGCAATTTCAAAACTTTTTCTAGACCTTCATATTTTACCTTTCCAGAAAAATTTTCTTCACCAACGAGATTCAGCATGCCCGAAAAACCAAAATTATCCGTATCTGCCAACGGTAAATTTTTAACCACTCTGTAAAACTGCTCAAACTGGGAGTTGGCATTGCCCTCCTGAGATTGGTGCCCAGAGTTATGAAGCCTTGGTGCAGTTTCGTTAACCCATACTTTTCCAGCCTTATCAAGAAATAGCTCTATGGCAAAAAGTCCTGCAGAATCGGCACTTTTGATGAACTGTCTCGCAATTCTCTCAATTTGATGATGCGTTTCTTCCGAAATATCGGCGGGGCAAATATTAAAATCGAGAAGATTGAGCTTAGGGTCAGCCACCATTTCTGTCACAGGAAAAGTTTTGGTTTCCCCGCTGCCATTCCTGGCGACAATCACGGACAATTCTTTATCAATATCCACCAGATCTTCCAATACAGATTCCTCTGTCCAAAGATTTTTCCAATCCTCATTAGAGCGAATCACCTGCACACCTTTGCCATCATAACCTCCTGTGTTCAATTTCTGTACAAAGGGCAACTGGATTTTGATTTCATCATCGGTGCCATCCATTATTTCAAAATCGGGAGAAGGCATTCCGTTATCTTCATAGAATTTTTTCTGAAGGATTTTTTGCTGAATGATTTTGATGATTTTAGAATTGGGAACCACCCTTACGCCTCTATTTTCAAGTTCTTCCAGCGCATCGGCGTTCACGTGTTCTATTTCAATGGTGACCACATCTTTGTCTTTCCCAAACTCCAAAACATCATCGTAGTTGTTAAAATCCCCCTTTGTATAATGAGAAATATGTGCGCACGAACATTCTGGATTGGGATCCAAAACAAAATATTCATCGTCATACTTCAATGCATCCTGTATGAACATCCTGCCGAGCTGTCCGCCGCCTAAAATTCCTATTTTCATTTGTAGATATTTACTTTTTAGATTAGAAGAAGAAGAAATTTATTTAAGTTTCATATATCCAATTTTCATTACGTTTTCCTGATGCTCAGATAATGATTTTTCAAGAACAATAGAATATTTTTGTTTGGTCTCTTTTGATAGCAGATCATTAATGTTATAAATATCATCAATATCAACACCGTGTTTGTCATCGATATGACTTACAGCGTTCTCGAAACCCATTGTTTTATAAAAGTCGGTTTCTTTAACTCTTTTAATGACATTACTCATCGATTTTCCCACCATGAGATGCTGCTCATGAAATTCCTCAAAATATCCCGGTTTATAACCACCCAGATTGATAAAAAACAATTGATTCTCTGATAGATGAGCTGTTTTATCAACAATTTTGACTTCATAACCATCTGCAAACATTACCTCTTGATAACAGTCCATATGAAGTTTGGTATGACTCCAGAAAGCCTTCATCTCGGGAATTAAATCTTCTACCGCTTCGGCAATACCGAAAAAAACGTCGTGTTGCTCAATATTGCGACCTTCTGGTGTTGCACCCAAAATAACATAAAATAACTTCATCCTCACTATTATAGAGATGCAAAAATAATGAATAATTAATTGTTTTACCAGTGACGAACTAAATAGTTTCCCCGTATAAAAAGCTGTTACCTGAAAGAAAATTGCCATCGAAAAATATCTTGAAATTGGTCGTCAATTTTTATATTTTCAATACATAAACCGCTAATTCATACCTTGTTAATAGACTATGTATGAATTGATTATTTCAAAAAAAACGGACTTTCCAAAGTATAATCTTACCCAAAACTTTTATATTTGCTGCATGTCAGAAATCATTATTTTATTTTTTGGTGCCATCGCTGCCGGATTGATGGGATCTCTTACAGGATTGGGCGGCGGCGTCATTATTATCCCGCTGCTTACATTAGGTTTTGGCGTGCCGATGCATTATGCTATTGGAGCTTCGCTGGTTTCTGTAATCGGTACATCATCTGGAGCGGCAGTAGCCTTTGTGAAAGAAGGTTTTACGAATATGAGAATTGGGATGTTTCTTGAAATTGCCACAACAATGGGCGCTGTTATTGGGGCATTGGTATCTGGCTTTCTAAATCCTAATACCATAGGGATCATCTTTGCCAGCATTCTTATTGTTACAGTTATTCTCAATTTGAGGGGAAAACCAGATCATCAGGAATCTATTATAAAAGGAAGCCTGGAAGAAAAACTAAAACTTTATGGCACATTTCCAGACAAAGATGGCCTAAAAAGCTATGCTGCAAGAAACTGTATCCCCGGTTTTTTTATGATGGTATTTGCTGGTGCCATGTCGGGATTATTGGGAATAGGTTCGGGAGCTTTAAAAGTTTTGGCGATGGATAATATGATGAAATTGCCTTTTAAAGTTTCTACCACCACCAGTAATTTTATGATTGGTGTAACTGCAGTTGCCGGTGCCCTAATTTACTTCCAGAGAGGACAGATTATCCCGGTTATTGCTGCGCCTGTATTGATTGGTGTTGTTGTGGGGAGCTTTATTGGTTCCAAAACACTGATGGTCTCCAAAACTAAAAAGTTGAAAGCTTTCTTCGCTATTGTTATTACACTGCTTTCTATTTATATGATGTACAACGGCATCTCAAAAAATTTCCAATAATGAGAACAAAACCTTTTACAGACATTGACTTGAACCGGTCCGTCGGCAATCTATTGAGATTAGGCGTCATACTTTCCGTCATTACATCCTTGGTAGGTTTTATAAAGCTTTTTACAGAAGGCTTTAAAATGCCAAAAAAGTACAATTTGCTAGAAATCGGCAACTCTTCGGAAAAAGTATGGAGCAGTTTCTGGGATACACTGTGCAAAGGCGAAGGAATGGCCATTATCCAGCTTGGGATTTTGTTGCTGATTTTGACACCTTTGGTAAGGATTGTATTTGCCTTAATTGGTTATTTAAAAGAAAAAGATTACACCTATGTGACCGTTTCTGTCATCGTACTCACCATTATGATTGTGAGTTTTTTGACAGGCTATGCGCATTAGTATAAATGATAATCGATAATTGATTGTAATTAGCCATTCTATCATCTATCCGTCTATTATCTATTAGTCTCAATTTTCATAAAATTCCAGAGGCAAATCATCTGGATCTGAAGTAAAAAAGAATTTTTTATTAGTCCATTCATCAATTCTGATCTCTTCACAATCCAATCCTTTTGAAAGTAACTCATCCCTTTTCTCTTCTACATTATCAACAGAAAAAGCGAGATGACGAAGTCCACAACTCTCCGGTCTAGAAGGCCGGGCATGTGGATTGGGGAAAGAAAACAATTCGATCACATAATGGTTTCCAATGGCTAAATCCAACTTATAAGATTGCCGCTCTTCACGATAAACTTCCCTAACAATATTAAGACCTAAAACGTCTGTATAGAATTTTTTGGAAACTTCGTAATTGGAGCAGATGATAGCGATGTGGTGGATTTTCATTGTACTAAATGACTTATTATTAATAATTAAACAATATTTGTCATAACGGAGAAATTTAAACGGTTCAGATTCTTCCGCAATGACAAATATTATGGGTTAATTGTAAAAAAAAATTTCATTCAAAATTTACAGCAACCATCTTTCTAAAACCGCATCACATCTTTTACCACTCCACCTTGTTGCGTAAAAGGAATCAGCTCTGTATTGATGAAATCCGTGATTCTCTTATTATTGATATCATTCGGGAAAAGAAGATGAACGTTGGCGCCTGCATCTAAAGTAAAAAATAACGGCAACCCTGTAATTTTCCTGAATTCCCATATTTTGTTGATGACCTGTAAAGTTCCGGTTTGCATCAGGATAAAAGCAGGCTCGCTCATCATCATCATCGCATGAAGTGTCAAAGCCTCGTGTTCTACCAACTTAATAAAACCTTCCATATCGCCTGATGAAAGAATATTTTTCAGTTTGGCGAAATTCTCGTGCGCTTCTTGGAAACGTCTTTCCGCGTAAGGATTATTCTTCATCAAGCCGTGACCAACCGTTGAAGAAACTGATTTTTGACCTTCGTGAATCAACAACACCCAATCATTAAAGTTTTTAAAAATCGGATGAATCTCATCATTATCATAAGGTACAGCAAATAAATCCGAACTTCCTTCCACTTCTTCGGTTTTTCCCCAAACTACCAAACCTTCGTAAAGGCTTCTGCACGCACTTCCACTTCCCAATCTTGCCAAAAAGCTTGCGTTTTGATTTGAATTTTGAAGTTTATAATTTGAAGTATCACGATTATCGGATTCAATTTCAAATTTCAAATCCAGATTCATCAGGCATTTTGCAATTGCTCCAAAACCGGACGCTGAGCTTGCAATGCCGGAACTATGTGGAAATGTATTTTCGGTTCTAATGATGTATTTCCCTTTCAAGATCCAAGGCAGATAAGGTTCGATATTTTTGAAATATTTTTCAATTTTTTCCGCGAATTTTTTTTCTTCGTTGCCTGCCAAAAAGGTCTGAACAGCAAACTCTTCTCCGGCAAAAAACTCCATTGTGGTATTGGTTCTACAATGGTTCAAAGTATAGCTAATACTGGGATTAGCAGGGATTTGATTATCATACTTCCCCCAATATTTTATCAATGCGATATTGGACGGACAGCTTGCGGAAACGAGTTGATTGGATATCTGAAATTGGGGATTTCCCAAAAATTCTTGAGTCATAATGAATGCTTTTGGCTTCGGCAAATTTAAAATAAAATAGTTGTTAATGGGAAATTTGAACATAAAGTAAGCAAAGAGTTTTGAAATTATCAAAAACAAATTTTTAGTTTGGCCAGAGCATCAAAACCTAACAAAGAAATTAATATCATATTTTGAATATGATATTAATTATCATTTTTGTCTTTTTTAAACTAATTTTGTGAAGTTTCAAAATAGGGCTGAGAGAAAAGAAAAAACCTCAACCTAGCCCCGATGGTAGCGGCATCCTTTTTTGCAATGGCACAAGCTGTGAAAAAAAGATATAGCGGACAGCGGGTTGGGCAAGTGAAACAAGGCAAAAATCGTCTTGCTCCCAAATATTAATTATTCATTTTTAATTATTAATGATCAATGCTTAAAGCAGAACATATCACAAAAACATATAACGCAGGGAAGAAAGTGGCGCTTCAGGACTTCTCGATAGACGTTCCTACGGCGAGTATCTACGGCTTGCTGGGACCCAATGGTGCCGGAAAAACGTCGTTTATACGCATCATCAATCAAATTACACAGGCCGATGAAGGCGATGTTTGGATTGATGGCGAAAAACTTAATCCCGAGCATATCAAAAATATCGGTTACATGCCGGAAGAGCGCGGTCTTTATAAAAATATGACGGTGGGCGACCAGCTTTTGTATTTTGGGGAATTGAAAGGTATGTCCCGCCAGGAAGCACTTTCGCAAGCAAAATTTTGGTTTGAACAACTGAATATCGACCAATGGTGGAAAAAGAAACTGAGTGAACTATCCAAAGGGATGGCTCAAAAAATCCAGTTTGTGGTAACGGTGTTGCATCGCCCAAAACTTTTGATTTTAGATGAGCCTTTTTCGGGTTTTGACCCTGTGAATGCCAACCTGATCAAAGACCAAATTATCCGGCTGAAAAACGATGGGACTACCATTATCCTATCTACGCACCGCATGGAAAGTGTGGAAGAAATGTGTGATTTTGTAGCTTTGATCAACAATTCTAAGAAGGTGCTAGACGGGAAAGTGTTTGATGTAAGGGAAGATTTTAAACAAAATGTTTTTGAAGTGGTTTTATCCGATGTCAATTCTGAAAACCTGGAAGAACTCACCAAAAGATACCAGATTGAAACCGTTGGAACGGCGAATGGCTTGTTCAGTTTTGAACTGAAAAATAAAGAGGCGCAGAACATCCTAATCCAAGATCTTTTGAAAACCGGAACCATACGGACATTCAACGAGAAAATACCGAGTATGAATGAGGTTTTCATCAATGCCGTCAAATCATAATTGAAACGTGATAATCAATAAATGATTGACTTTTTACTTAATACATTTTACTTTTTACAATAAATGAAAAATATATTCCTGATTACCAAAAGAGAGTTTCTGACGCAGGTTAAGAAAAAATCTTTTATCATTCTCACGCTTTTGGCGCCACTGCTTATCATCGGGTTTGGTGTATTGATTGGCGTCATGTTCAAAGCCAACGAAGCCGAATACCATTTTGATGTCATCGATAAAAGCGGTGTTTTCAATGGTCAGCTAAAATCTACAAAAGATATCACCTACACTTTTGTTCCAGCGAATACCGAAACTGCTCTGTCTAAAAACCTGAAAGAACTAAAAGGCACAGACGGGCTCTTGATTATCCCGGAACTGAAAGACAAGAACTTTGATGCGTTGGAAACGGGAACCAAACTACTGACGAACAAGAAAATTGGCGTAGATACCAAATCGTCTGTCTCATCTGACCTCAGCAATATCCTGAAAAAAGAGAAAATCAAACAATTGGGCATCCCCGAGGACCGCATTATAAACTTGGATAAAAACTTCAAGATTATTTCTCAGAATGTGGCGGAAAGTGACAGGCCGGAAAGTGACCTGGCGTTTGGGATCAAAACCGCACTAAGCATGGGACTGATGTATGTAGTTTTTATGTTCATCATCATCTATGGCGTGCGTGTGATGCGCAGCGTGCTAGAAGAGAAAAACAACCGTGTGGTAGAGATCATCATCTCATCTGTGAAACCTTTTGAACTGATGATGGGAAAAATCCTAGGCGTTACTTTGGTGGCTTTGACGCAGTTTATCATTTGGATCGCAATGTCCGTAACTGCGGCAATCTTCCTCAACACAGGATTTGCGGCGATGCAAAAAAACATCCCTGCCGGCAGCGAAGGTATGATGAAAAACTTGGATGTTCAGCAAATGGCCACCGAAGTTTCGCATATCCTTTTGGATATGAATTATGGCAGTATCATCGTTGTTTTTGTATTTTTCTTCCTATTCGGATACATCTTTTACAGCTCGATGTACGCTGCAATTGGTAGTGCCGTGGATAATGAAACCGAAACCCAGCAATTCACGATGTTTGCAATGGTTCCATTGATGCTGGGGCTTTACGGGAGTTTCACCATTATGAATAACCCCGACGGGCCAATGGCGTTTTGGCTATCGATTATTCCGTTCACTTCGCCAGTCGCGATGATAGCAAGGATCCCATTTGGCGTTCCGCTTTGGGAGATTTTGTTATCGATTTTCCTTTTGATTGCCTCTACCCTATTAATGGTATATATCGCCGCAAAAATCTACAGGGTTGGGATTTTGATGTATGGCAACAAAGCCACTTTGAAGGAAATATGGAAGTGGATTAGAAACTAATTTTACTGCCTTGTGCAGGAAATACATATTGCAATTGCAGGGGATTATTCTGTTGCAATTCTTTTTTTATAATGTCGATATTTTCACCGCTTGGTTTAAGATGCGTTATCACAATTTGCAAACCGGCCATTGATTTTTTCCCGACTAGTGTACTTAGTTTAGTAAGTTCTTCGGTCAAAAGTTTGGGAGTCAAATGTCCAAAAAGTAGATTTTCCGGTTGAGCGTTAGGAAAAGATACTTCAATCATAATCGCTTTCAGCTGTTTATTTTTAACCAGTGGAGCAATGCTTTGCCACAGCGTGTTCAGGTTTTGACTTTTTTCTATGCGGTCTGCGCCTGTATCACCAAGATAAAGAAGATATTGATTTTGCGACCCTACAAGTACCGCAGAACTTTTGTAATCCTTTGTGTGGCTCAGTTCAAAAGGCAACACAGACAATCCCGTTCCTGCCACAGAAGTTATTTTGCCAAGATCAAGCGATACCATCTGATATTTGCCAATCGGTTTCTCACCTTTGTCGGTAAAATTAACCCAGGTATCTTTTGAAAAATAATAATTGACCAAAATTTCCTGAACAAAAGGGATCGTATAAATCGTTTTTTTGGAATCAGCCGGAGAATTAATCACCAAACCCGACAAATGATCCAAATGGCCATGCGAAATAAAGTAACCTTTGATATAATCCCGAAGAACTTTCTCCTCATTAACATCAAAAGTTTTTAAGCTAATCGCTTTCCTGATGCCGGCATTAATAGTGCCCGCATCCAAAGCCAAAAATTCATTTTTGTTATGCTCAGAGATCAGGTAAGACGACAGGTTATCTTCCTGCTCGCCGCCGTAGACACCCAATGGCACTATATCAAAAGTTTGTGCAGCCGCTGCAAGGCTCAACAAAACGGACGAAGCAAAAAGGAGTTTTTTCACAATTTTTCTGTTATTTTTTTCGCTTGGCTTTTGACTTTGCTTTTTGCTGCGCTCTGTTTGCCCCGAATTTTTTAGGAGCTTTACGCTTGCTAGGCCCACCAAGGTTGATTTTTTTGTTCTTGTCTTTTTTCTCGTGAAAAGCCGATTCGCCTTCGTTTAGTTTGGCGTTGGTAAGGTGTTTCATCTTAACCTCATCCTGTTCCGAAGCAATTTTAACTTTAGAAAGAGTCACTTCTCCCGGGAAATCTGCTTTGTGGATTTCTTTATCCATCAGCAATTCGATGTCGAGTAATTGGCCCTCTTCTTTTTTGGTATAAAAAGTGACAGCAATCCCGTCTTTATCTGCACGGCCGGTTCTACCAATCCTGTGGATGTACTGCTCCGGAACTTCCGGAACTTCAAAATTGAAAACGTGCGAAATATCCGGAATATCAAGACCTCTCGCCATAATATCGGTCGTAATCACGCCGCGCAATTTCTCTTTTGAGAATTCTTCCATCACCCGCAGACGGAAATTTTGAGATTTGTTGGAATGGATGACCCCAAATTCCCCAGGGAATTCGTGATCCAATTTTTCAAAAATAAGGTCGGCGTGTTTTTTATTATTCGCAAAAATAAGGATTTTCTCCAGATTATCTTCGGTTTTCAGAAGATGGATTAGCAGATTAAGTTTGGTGTTAAAATTCTCAACTGGGATCGCTGACTGCGCAATTTTCTCCAAAGGCGTACCCGATCTTGCTAACGAAATCTCCACAGGACCTGCAAAATACTCGTTTAGCATATCGTCTACAGCGTCGGTCATGGTCGCAGAAAAAAGAATATTCTGTCTTTTCTCCTTAATCATTTCGAAAATATGGGTCAGCTGAGGACGGAAACCGAGATTCAGCATTTCATCAAACTCATCGATGATTAATTTTTGAACTTCTTTTAGGGAGATGGCATTGTCAATCGCCAAATCCATCACGCGTCCCGGCGTTCCCACCAAAATATCGCATCCATCATTAAACAATAATTTTTGCGTATTGATATTTTTTCCACCGTATATGCCAATCACTCTCGCCGTAATGTTTTCTGTCAGTTTTTCGATCACTTCGGCCACTTGCACCACCAATTCTCTGGTTGGGACAAGCACCAAAACCGTTGGGTTGCCGGATTTGTTGTATTTCCAGTTTTTAAGAACCGGAAGCAAATAAGCCAATGTTTTACCGGTTCCGGTCTGTGCAATGCCCATGACATCGCGGCCGGAAAGAATTGGTTTTATGCTTTTTTCCTGAATTGGTGTCGGCTCAAACAAGTCGAGATCAGCTAAAACGTCCAGGATCTTCTCCGGTAAATCGAAATCTGCAAAAGTGGTCTTATTCATTTTGCAAAGATAGACTTATTTTTTTGTTGAATTACTGCTGATCTTCTTTCAAAACAATACGGAACGTCGTGCCTTTTCCCACTTCGGAACTGGCAATTTTCACGTCGCCTTTGTGATATTCGGAAACGACTCTTTTAGTTAACGACAAACCTAATCCCCAGCCCCGTTTTTTTGTGGAAAATCCCGGTTTAAAGGCATTCCTGATTTGTTGTTTGGTCATCCCGCTGCCGCTGTCGGTCACGTCTATATAGATATTTTTGTTCTTTTTGTAGAGTGCCAGTTCCAGTTTTCCCTCGCCTTTCATGGCATCCACCGCATTTTTCACCAGGTTTTCTATCACCCAACTCATCAGGATTCGGCTGTGTGGGACAAGCAAAGGTTCGTAAGTTTTCCTTAATGTAAAATCCACTTTCGTAGAGATTCTCTTCTTCAGGTAATCATAATTCTGCTGAACGGTTTCATTGATATTAAGATCATTAAGTTCCGGCACCGATCCAATTTTTGAGAATCTTTCGGAAATTGTTTTCAATCGGTTGACGTCCATTTCGAGTTCTTTGACGCCTAAACTGTTCTCATCTTCCAGTTTCATAATCTCGACCCAGCCAATCATTGATGACAACGGCGTCCCGATCTGATGCGCCGTTTCCTTAGCTAAGCCTGCCCATACAAAGCCTTCGTCGGTTTTCTTGAGCGTCCTGAGAAACCAAAACGAAAACAGTAAATAAGCACCAATGAACAAACCCAAGATGTAAGGATAATAGCGGAAATAATTGAGCAAATCCGAATTATCATAATAGATATATTGATTTTGCCCGGACGGCAATTCTACAACAAAAGGTTCATAAGAACTTTCCATTTTACGGATTAATTCTTTCAGTTTTAAAGAATTTTGCTCTATGTGAGGTGGGATATTGGCTAGGAAAACAGGGTTTTTATTTTTATCCGTCACCACAATTGGCAGGTTGGTATTATCCTGCATTACAGCCAGATACAACTCCTGAATCTTGGGATCTGCCGAGATATCGTCATCCGTATAGGCTTTGAGCGCTGTTGCAATCAGGTTAACTTTCTGAATTTCTTGCTTCCTCAACTGATTGATCATCAGAAAAGACGAAACCGAAATCCCAAAAACAATGGCGGTAAGGATCATATAAACCACCCAATTGTTAATCCGTTTCAGAAAATTAAATCCTTTCATTACTATAAAAACGGCAATTTATGAATTTATTGTAAAAAGAGATGACAGATAATAGACATTTAGATAATAGACTGCAAAATCAAAGATTAATGTTGATATTTGTGCTCTGTTAAAATTAAAATAATGATTAGCATTCAGAACAATAAACTAAAAGCAAACTTCCAGGAACTGGGCGCAGAATTGGTTTCACTTATTAACGTGGAGAGCGGCAAAGAAATCATGTGGAGCGGAAACCCGGATTTTTGGGGTGGCATAAGTCCTGTTCTCTTCCCTATCATCGGTGCGCTGAAGGATGAACACTATACTTATGAAAAGAAAACTTACGAATTACCGCGCCATGGTTTTGCAAGAAGGCGAACTTTTGACGTGAAGAAATCGTCTGAAAATGAAGTTATTTTTGAACTCAATGCTGACGAAGAATCTCTGAAAATCTATCCTTTCACCTTCCGCCTGCAAATTAAATATACTTTGATTGGCAATCAAATGACGGTCTCCTATACTGTGGAAAACCCGGCTGATAAAAACCTATATTTTTCCCTTGGCGCGCATCCCGGATTTGCCATCGACACCAAGGAAGGAATGCAATATAACGATTACGAAATTAACTTTTCTGACGATGACCAACTGGAAATCCATCCTCTGATCAACAACCTCATCAGCAATGAAACCAAAACGATTTGGCTTGAAAATAAATCATTGCCGTTGACTTATGAGTTGTTTTCCAAAGATGCATTGGTCATGACAAATATGAAAAGTAAAAGATTGATTTTGAGGAATGGTAAAAATAATGAAAAAGTGATTTTTTCGTTTTCCAACTTCCCTTATTTTGGGATTTGGGCGGCCAAAAATGCTGATTTTGTTTGCCTGGAACCTTGGCAGGGCATTGCCGACCTGGAAAATCACAATCAGGAACTGAAGGAGAAATTTGGTATCATTACATTAGAACCCAATACATCATGGAATGCTAATTGGTCTGTTGAAATTGAATAAACCAATCTTTTACAGAAATAATAATGCATTTGCTGGCATTACTTTCTTAAATTTGTTTTAAATAACTTGTATGGATATTTTAAAAATCACAGAAGAATATGTGAAAAACCTGCTGAAAGACAGGCTTTCTGCTGAGTTTGCTTACCATTGCCCAGAACATACCATTCAGGTGGTAGAAAAAATAAAAATCCTTACAAAAGAAGAACACACGTCGCCCGAAGATACAGAAAACCTGCTTCTAGCCGGTTGGTTTCATGATGTTGGTTATACCGCAGATGCAGAAAACCACGAAGAAGAAAGCAAAAAAATAGCGGAACAGTTTCTCCGCGAGCATCAGCTAGACGAAACACGGATTCAAAAAATCGGAACGCTGATTCTTGCCACCGACAAGTTTTATAGACCGAAAAATCATTTGGAAGAGATTATAAAAGATGCAGACCTTTACCATCTAGCTTCAGACGATTATGCGGCTACCTGCGAAAACCTGAGACAGGAAATCAAAGATGTGCATCATCAGAAATTCGGGAAATTGCAATGGGCAGAGCTGAACGTGGCTTTCTTTGCAAAACACCAGTTTTATACCACTTTTGCCAAACAAAACTGGCAACCTAAAAAAGAGCAAAACCTAGAAAAAATCCTGGATAAAATCAAAAAACTAAAACAGGAGAAAAAGGAAAAAGACAACCTAGAGAAAGATAAAGCCCTGCTCAACAAGAAAAAGCTGGAAAAAATGGAAACGCCCGAGCGCGGCATAGAAACCATGTTCCGTGTAACGTTGAGCAACCACACCAAGCTGAGCCAGATTGCGGACAGCAAGGCCAACATCCTGCTATCGGTTAATTCCATCATCATCTCGGTGGCGTTGTCAACGCTGGTTCCCAAACTTGATGCGCCAAGCAATTCGCACCTCATCATTCCCACATTTATTATGATTATGTTCAGTGTGGTTTGCATCATCCTGTCGATCATGTCAACACGCCCAAAAGTGTCCGGCGGAACATTCACAAGGAAAGAAATTGATGAAAGAAAGGTCAATCTCCTTTTCTTTGGAAACTTTTACAAAATGCCCGTTGACGAATATGTCTGGGCGATGAAGGAAATGATGAACGACCGGAAATACCTATACGATGCTATGATAAAAGACCTCTATTATCTGGGCGTTGTCCTCAACCGAAAGTATAAAATTTTAAGAGTTACCTATACGGTTTTCACCATTGGGATTCTGATTTCGGTGATTGCATTTGTGATTGCTTTCCGGAATGTAACCGTTTAGTTTCCCATTTCATTTTAATTAAATCCAAAACAATGACATTATCTGTTAAAAATATTTCGTTAATCGCAGTTGTATCGTTATGCTCTTGTACTGCCCAAAATAATTCACAGAATAAAGCCGACCAGAACAGCGCACTTATCGTAGACGGTAAACTGTTCACTTCATTTTTTCAGCAAAAAGCTGCGGAATATAAAGCGTTGTGTTTTCAGGCTTATAACATTGCCACCAGACAATTGAGCGAAAATCTCAGTAAAACTGACAACCAGCGGCCCAAAGCTATCATCACAGATATTGATGAAACCGTTCTTGACAATTCGCCTTACGCCGTTCATCAGGCATTATTGGGCAAAGATTACGAATCCGAATCCTGGCGGGAATGGACCAGCCGCGCCGAAGCCGACACCATTGCCGGCGCGCCCAGTTTTTTTAAGTATGCGGCAGCCCACAAAGTTGAAGTTTTCTATGTATCCAACCGCGCCGAAAGCGAAAGAAAAGGCACCCTCAAGAATCTTCAAAAATTTGGTTTACCTTATGCCGATGATGCACATCTCATCCTGAGAACCTCTGCATCCAGCAAAGAGGAAAGAAGGCAAAAATTAGAAGCTTCACATGATGTTGTAATGCTGATTGGCGATAATCTGGCAGATTTTAGCAGTTTATTTGACCATAAAACCGAATCTGAAAGAACAGCCAACACGCAAAAATCGGCGAATGAATTTGGAAAAAAATTCATTGTTCTGCCAAACGCCAATTACGGTGATTGGGAAGGTGCATTTTACCAATACAATTACAAATTATCGCCAAAAGAAAAAGAAGCGGCTATCAAAAAGGCACTTAAAAATTATTGATTCTTCCCAAAAGAGGCTTATCAAAGTGTTTCTTGAAAATCATAATTAACCTCGCCGGCATCATAATTAACCGCAACACGCAGCGCCCGAAGACCGTTGATTCCCTGTAAATCTTCTACTTCCAGTTCTTCTAAATCGGAGAGGATATTCTGATCCTGAAGGATTTTGATCAGTTTAAGATATTCGGTTCGCTCGGCATCCTGAGAATAGATAATACTGATTTTCCCAGGTTGTGTAATGCGCTCGCCAGAATCCTTAACCGTGGATTTATCAATACGTTTTTTTATCATTTCGTAACGGGCATTGTAGCTGCCGTCCACATCAAAACGTTTTTCATCCATCCTGAATCTGATGCTTATAGGTGTACTGTAAACCAAAATAAGCGATGAAACCTCCAAGGGATATTCCAGCGTTTTCTTAAACTTTTTATAATGGATTTCTGATTCCGAAAGTACACGCAATTGCCATAACCTCAGGTTTTTTAAAAACACGGGATCGTAACTTAAATCCGGATCGATAGAGGCACCAATATACATATTATGCTCCACGCCATCGGTCTTAAAACGCTCATAATAAAACGGAAAACGGTGCTGCTGTTCCTCCTGTCTTTTGTCAAGAATATCGGCTAACATCTTATTAATAGCGGCAAGGCTTTCGTCAAATTTTTTACGGAAGTTGTATACCAATCCGGTTTTAGCATCCAGCAATTTATGGTACTCTGTTACCACATAATTAGAATTGATATTCTTTAATTTTAACGAGTCCAACAACGGATGTACTTCATTCTGAATAAAATGCTGCACTTGGCTCTCGGTATCGGCTTTCAGATCATGTTTCAAGAACCCCTGAAGGTTTATAAGCCGCCTGTTAATTACCGAAAGATCATGATCATCTTTCAACTTTGCTAAGACATCGGCAATCAGCATCAGGTTAAGTTCAAGGTCTTTTTTAATTGCCTGATTTCTTGAAACCGAAGAATTGCGCACATCAGTTTGCCCAAAAAGTGGTGTCAGGTTCTGGAACGTGATATTTTTGTACGGCAGGTCAAATTCTTCCTTATAAAAACCAATATGCCGCTCTGCCTCCTGACGGAACTTCCAGTAAACACTTGGGTGGATCGATGTATATTCCCGTTGAATAATGGCCTGAATCCGCGTCTCTATGCCATCATACAGGCGATCCATCGTATCCTCCAGATAAGGCATAACTACCTCCATTTTATTGGCGATAATGCTGTTGAGCATTTTCTTTTTGGATACGAGTTCTATAATCCCGAGGACTTTTTTGTTCTTGATAATCGGCGCAAAAATGGCACTTTTGATTCCCGATTCGTAAAACTGCTGTGCCAGCTGACTGTCTGGGAACTCGTGGTAAGTCCTGTCCACATCAGAAATGCTAAAATATTTCCGTGACTCCACCATTGCATTGAAGTTTTTCTCACAAAGCAACTCATTCCTGAAGTTTTTCGGGATCCCAGAGAGGATAAAACTCTCTATAACACCGTTGATGGGATGGCGCACAAATTTATTTTCCTCAGGATCGATGGCTGTATAACCCAGTTCAAGATCGGGAACCTGAAAAATAGACCTAAAAATCTTGGTCAGTTCTGGTTTCAGGTTTTCATCATCTTCGATATTAATCAGTTTGCTTTTAAGATTAGAAATGGCAATTTCTGTAGTGGCATCAAAAAAACTGATCACCGCAAAACCTTTCAGTTCCCAGCTTTTTGGCGGGAACTTCTCTTTCCATAATTCGTAATCTTCAAAATTATCCAGCAATTCAGAAACTTCTTCATCGCTCAGTTTTTTGTAGTCGCCCACTGGCTTTATTTCTATAAAATCGATGTTATTCAAGAAACGGTAATGGTTGACAATGCCTTCTTCATTAGGAATATCAAATATAAAAGGCAGCGCAAAATTGAGCGGGACATCGTAAAAATTCTTGAGGATAATGCAGCAACTCATCACATAAAACCGGTGCGGATCCAGCCCTTTTATAAAGAGGTCAAAATCGCTTCCGGCATTTTTAAGGATCTTTTTAAAGCGTTCTGTAGGATTAAAAAAGAAATTATAAAAAGGGAAACCAATGGCCTTAATCTCATTATCCGTAAGCATTGGCGGAAAAAGATCACTCAAAATTTCCTTCATCAGCTCCTCATTTTTTTCAAAAAAATCAAGTTTTTTGATACCTTGGGTCAATTCGGGTATATGTTTAGCTTTTTCAAGAATGCTTTGGTGGGAAAGTGCATAATCGTGATTTTCAGAAGCGCGCACTTCCATCTTATGAATCAGCTTTTCAAAGGAAAAATTGAGAAAAAAAGGGCTTTCGTAAAAGGCTTGGAATTCCATAGGGGTAAAAATCAATGCAAATGTAAAAATTATCGGATTATAAATAAAGTCGATCAATAGCCGAAAATACTTTAAATTATTAGGACTCCATTTTCATGTTGCGCTCCCACTGTATCTATCTTAGGTTCTCAACGGTTCGCTAAACCCGAGGGCGCTTCTCTGGATAGAAATTATCACTTCACCTCAAAGCTATCATAAATGGCGTAACTTACAGATTATCTCCTTAAAACCTTATCTTTGCAAAAAATCCCATTTACGTTGAGAGATATCCGCACCCTTTCCCTAGATCAGCTCAAAGATTACTTCAGCACCATTGGCGACAAGCCTTTCCGTGCCAAGCAGGTCTATGACTGGCTATGGAGCAAAAATCTGCATTCTTTCGATGAGATGACCAATCTTTCCAAAACCCTTCGCGATCATCTTTCCAACGATTTTTTCATCAATCCGATTGCCGTGGATTTACTACAAAAATCAACGGACGGAACTATTAAAAACGGAGTTAAACTTCACGACGGCCTGATGGTAGAATCGGTTTTGATTCCCACCGAATCCCGAAGTACAGCCTGCGTTTCTTCCCAGGTTGGATGTTCTTTAAACTGCGAATTCTGCGCGACAGCCAAGCTGAAAAGAATGCGAAACCTGGAGGTGGCAGAGATAGTGGACCAAGTCGCTTTAATCGACCGCCAAAGTAAGGAATATTTTGACAGGCCGCTGACCAACATCGTTTTTATGGGAATGGGCGAACCGATGATGAATTACAAAAACGTCGTGGAAGCCATTCACAAAATCACAAAACCGGACGGTCTGGGAATGTCCCCAAGACGGATTACGGTTTCTACATCCGGGATACCCAAGATGATAAAAATGCTGGCAGATGAGGATCTGAAAGTAAAACTGGCACTCTCCCTCCACTCCGCCATCGAGCATAAACGCAACGACATAATGCCTTTTTCTGAGAAATTTCCACTAACTGACATTATGGATTCGCTTCAATATTGGTATCAGAAAACAGGCTCTCCTATCACTTTTGAATATTGCGTCTGGAAAGGTATCAACGACGGAGATGAAGACATCAAAGCTTTGATCAAATATTGCCGGCAGGTCCCAAGTAAAGTCAATTTGATCCAATACAACCCGATTGGCGAAGGAAAATTTGATCACAGAAGTATTGCTGCTGAGGAAAAATATGTCCGAGAACTGGAGAAAGCAGGCATCACGATTGTGGTAAGAAAAAGCCGCGGAAGTGATATTGATGCGGCGTGTGGACAGTTAGCCAACAAAACAACTGATTAAAAATCAATTAATTAACAATTAATCAATCTTAAACCTGAGAATAGATTGTATCTTTGATAAAGAAAAAATTGTGTACGGTAATAATACTTTATCTGTATCTTTTAAACTACAAATTAAGACATGGAATTCATTTTTGGTGAAAACGCATTAGAGAGCGTGTACGTCTGGGCTGTTCCGCTGCATGCAACGGTAATCCTTGCAGAGATGATCTACAGCCACATTATGGAGGCAAAACTCTACAGCAGAAAAGATCTTTTTACAAACATTTACCTGGCTCTTATGAATTTTGGACTGGATCTTCTGATGAAGGTGTTTGCAATGGCGGTGATGTTTTTCTTTTACCAATACCGTATTTTTGATTTCAACCTCAACACCTGGTATTATTGGCTGTTGTGCTTTTTAGCCACCGATTTGGCCTATTATTTCCATCACTTGGTAGACCACAAATCAAGGGCGTTTTGGGCGGTTCATATTACCCATCACAATTCCGAATATTTTAATCTCACCACAGGATTCCGCAGCCCGGTTTTCCAACCTCTTTACCGATACCTGTTTTTCTCACCCCTGGCGTTATTAGGCTTTAATCCTTGGACTGTAATGGTATGTTATGCAGTGGGTCAAGTTTACGGCACCTGGGTTCATACACAGACAATTAAGAAAATGGGATTTCTGGAATATATCCTGGTAACACCTTCTCATCACAGAGTTCATCATGGCTGTAATATCAAATATTTGGACCGCAATATGGGGATGGTTTTTATTTTTTGGGATAAAATGTTTGGAACTTTTGAACCCGAAGATCCCAATGTCCCTGTTAAATTTGGAATATACCCAAAAATGCCGGATGATGGCCCACTTACAACACTGCTCTACGAATGGCGGAAAATATGGAAAGATCTGAAGCAGCCGAACCTGAGCATCAGCGACAGATTCAATTATCTTTTTAATTCGCCGGGATGGCGCCATGACGGGACCGGAAAAACCGTTAAGCAATACCAAAAAGAATACTGGGAAAGGAAGAAAAGAAAAGACGAAATCCAACAGAAAAAAGCAGTTTAAAATTTGAGATAAAGATGAAGAAAGCTCTTTTACTGATTGTAGGGATGATCTCCTTTTTGGGGTATGCCCAAAAAACACAAAAACTTAATCTCAAAAAATACCATATTGCTGTTCTAAGCGATTCTTTGAGGGAAAGTTCTGGGTTGACAACTTTCAATGGTCGACTGTTCTCTTTTAATGATAGCGGCAATACCAGTGAAATTTTCGAAATCAAACCCGGCAGTTCACACATCGAAAAAACCTTTCCAACAGGACTGACCAACATTGATTGGGAAGCGATGACTAATGACGGAAAGGATTTTTACATTGGCGAATTTGGGAACAACCTGGGAACAAGAAAAGATTTAAAGATTTATCAGATCCCTTTTCGGAATAATATATTGATAACCGATTCTATCAAGACGATTCCGTTTTTTTATCCCGAACAAACCGATTTTACACCCAAAAACATCAATAATAACTTTGATGCAGAAGCAATGATTTTCCTGGACGGGAATATTCATCTTTTCACCAAAGAATGGATAACCAACACTGTTTCCCACTACCAAATCGATAAAAACCAGACAGAAAACCAACCGGCGCAAAAGCTGGAAAGCTACAATACCGGGTTTGTGGTAACAGATGCGTCTGTCTATGAAAATAAGCTATATGTAGTGGGATACACCAAAAAAGCAATGGTTTACCTGATGATTTTTGATAAAGATGATACAGGGAATCTGTTCTTCACCAAACCGGCTAAAAAATATTTTTTGGGACGAGCTTACAACATCGGGCAAATCGAAGGTATTAGCGCCACCGAAAAAGGTTTGTATATCTCTGGAGAACGCTTCTCTATCAAAATCAAAAAAGTGCCGCAAAGTCTTTATTTTATACCATTTAAAGATTTAGAATAATTATATTTGTAGAATAATAAAGTCTGCAAGTCAGAAAACGATTGGTTCGTTTAACATGTCGGAATCTGATATTAGCGACAGACTTTTTGGGTGAATCGATAGACCAACCGTCAACATAGCCCCGATTGTAGTGGAAATCCTTTTTTAGCTTCGGAACAAGCTTGGCTAAAAAGATTGCAACGGAAAGCGGGTGAAAAAGTGAACAGATTGTCTAATCGACTTGCTCCAAAAATCATCAATCTATAAACGTAAAACGTGGCAAATACAGTAGAACTTATCAAAGCACCGATTTCTGACGAAATGAAACTTTTTGAACAGAAGTTTTATGAATCGATGAAAAGTAATGTGCCGCTGCTGGATAAAGTTACCCGTTTTATTGTAACGACCAAGGGCAAGCAGATGCGCCCGATGTTTGTTTTCCTATGCGCCAAACTGGTGGGTGATGTGAACGAAAAAACCTTCCGCGGTGCAAGTATGATTGAGCTGATCCACACGGCGACCTTGGTTCACGATGATGTGGTGGATGAGAGTTTCAAACGCCGGAATTTTTTCTCGATTAACGCCCTTTGGAAAAACAAAATTGCTGTTTTGGTGGGCGATTACCTGCTATCCAAATCGGTTTTGCTTTCTACAGACAACAAAGATTTTGACTTGCTTTCTGTGATTGCAAGAACCATCCGCGAGATGTCTGAAGGCGAATTGCTGCAATTGGAAAAAGCCAGAAAACTGGACATTACAGAGGATGTTTATTACGAAATTATCCGACAAAAAACCGCAACGCTGATTGCCGCCTGTTGCGAAGTGGGCGTGTTGTCCAACGGTGTGGATGAGACTATGGCAAAAAAAATGCAGCAGTTTGGGACTTATACGGGAATGGCATTCCAGATCAAAGATGACCTTTTTGATTATCAAACAAGTAATATCATTGGGAAACCTGTGGGCATCGACATTAAGGAACAAAAAATGACTTTGCCTTTGATTTACACTCTGAAAAATGCAAGCCCTGAGCATTACAAAAAATATTTTGCCACCATCAAGCGTTACAACAACGATTCTAAAAAAGTGCGCGAACTGGTAGAATTTGTAAAATCTTCTGGCGGGATGGATTATGCCATCGGCGTGATGAAAGAGTATCAGCAAAAAGCACTTGACATCCTTAAAGAATTCCCAGATAACGAAGCCAAAGAAGCCCTGAAAAGGATGCTGAATTACGTGATTGAGCGTAAGCTTTAAAAATAATTTTTAGAAAGGTACCCTTTCAGCGTTTAAAACTCAGAGAGGGTTTTTTAATTTTATTCCGTAATTTTGGGATATGAATAATTCTCCTCTTGCCGAAATTTTGCGTCCAAAAACGCTGGATGATGTGCTGGGTCAGGAACATTTGACCGATAAAAACGGTACCATCCGGAAAATGCTGGAAAACGACACTATCAACTCCTTGATTTTCTGGGGACCGCCGGGAACAGGAAAAACAACGCTGGCAGAGATTATTTCGGAAAAATCAGGAAGGAAATTTTATAAACTTTCCGCCGTTTCTTCTGGCGTTAAGGACGTTCGCGACGTGATTGAAGAAGCAAAAAAGCAAAACCTTTTTTCCGGGAAAAGCCCGATTCTGTTTATCGATGAAATCCATCGGTTTAATAAATCCCAGCAGGATTCTTTGCTGCACGCTGTGGAAAAAGGCTGGATTGTTCTGATTGGTGCCACTACGGAAAACCCAAGTTTCGAAGTGGTCTCTGCCCTACTCTCCCGTTCGCAGGTTTATATCCTCAAAGCTTTGTCTTTTGAAAAACTGGAAGAACTGGCAGACATTTCTGTGGCAAAGTACAACGAAATTAACCATACCAAATTTTATATCGAAGAAAAGCAAGCCTTCATCCAATATTCGGGAGGCGATGCCAGGAAACTCATCAACTCTGTAGAATTGGTTCTGAATCAATACAAATCTGCCAAAAAAAACAAAATCAACAACAAAGATGTCCTTGCCGTTTTGCAGGAAAACATGGCACTTTATGATAAAAACGGTGAGCAGCATTATGATATCATTTCGGCTTTTATCAAATCAATGCGAGGCTCGGATCCTAATGGTGCTGTTTACTGGCTTGCCAGGATGTTGGTGGGCGGAGAAGATATCAAATTTATTGCGCGGAGAATGTTGATCTTGGCAGCAGAAGATATTGGACTGGCTAATCCAAACGCTCTGGTAATGGCTAATAACTGTTTCCAGGCTGTGAATGTTATTGGAAACCCAGAAGCCCGGATTATCCTGAGTGAAACAGCCGTTTACCTGGCCGTTTCGCCCAAAAGCAATTCCAGCTACAATGCAATCAATGAGGCTATGGCCTTCGTAAAAAAGACTGGTGATTTGCCAGTTCCGCTTCATCTGAGAAATGCGCCAACCAAACTGATGAAAAACCTGGATTATGGAAAAGATTACCAATATGCCCATTCTTACGAAGGCAACTTTGTGGATTTGGAATTTCTACCGGACGAAATCAAAGGTACTTCTTTTTACAAACCCGGTCATAACGCTACCGAAAAAAAGATTGATGAACAGCTTAAAAATAAATGGAAAAACAAATATCAATAACCGCTTAAAAAGCTAAAAATTAAGCCTCGGGAAAGACGCAATTTCGAATTGGTTTTAATATATTTGCGAAACACACAATTATATGGATCACTTTGAAAGTTGGAAAGACTTGCTCAACCCCGAATTTTACATTAAACTAGGCGGTTTTTGGCTTATATTGTTTATTATTTTTGCAGAGACAGGTCTGTTTGTCGGCTTCTTTTTACCCGGCGACAGTTTGCTTTTCATCTCCGGAATCTACGCTGTAGACATCATCAATACCACATTTACTTCTACAGGTTCCGATTTTCTGGATACCACAATTCTGGCGACAGCCGTTGCACTGGCTGCTATCATCGGTAACGAAATCGGATATTGGTTTGGTTACAAAAGCGGACCCATGCTTTATGAGAAAAAAGATACTTTTCTTTTCAAGAAAAAATACCTTTTCAAAGCCCACGATTTTTTTGAAGATCACGGGACAGTAGCCGTTATCTTGGCGCGTTTCCTACCTGTGGTGAGAACCTTTGCGCCTATTGTAGCAGGTATTGTAAAAATGGATAAAAAGAAATTTTTCCTATACAATGTGATTGGCGCCGTTGCTTGGTCTTATACTTTAATTTATGCAGGCCATTATCTGGATAAACTATTTATGGACCAGTTTGGCATTGATCTAAAGAAAAAGCTGGAGTTGATTATCATTGTTATTGTACTGGTAACCACTTTGCCTATCGTTATCAAATTCTTTTTCACAAAAGATAAAGAAAGACCAACTCAGGAATAGTTTTTGCTGCTTTGGAACATAAGTTGAAACATCAATAACCGGACAATTATCCGGTTATTTTTATTTAATAATAACACCAATGAAAGTATTTGTAACACAAAAAATCCCACAACTGGGTCTCGACATCCTGAAAAACAATAACGTTGATTTCATCATTCCAGATAAAGAAAATCTGACTACAGAAGAATGGACAGACTATTGTAAAAAAGCCGACGCTATCCTAAATGTTGGCAAACACAGATATGATAAAACTTTTTTCGATAGTTTCCCTAATATCAAAGCCGTTGCACTTTACTCTGTAGGATATGATCAGGTGGACCTTGCAGAAGCTACAAAGAGGAAAATCCCGGTTGGAAACACACCGGAGGTTTTGAGCCGGGCTACCTCGGATATTGCATTCCTCCTCATGCAGATGGTTTCCAGAAAAGCGACTTACAATATAGAAAAAGTAAAAACCGGGCAATGGAAAAACTTTGATGCTCAAGAGCAGCTTGGTCAAGAACTGTATGGGAAAACTTTGGGTATTCTCGGCTTGGGGAGAATTGGCTACGAAATGGCTGAAAAATGCAAAGCGGCCTTTGGAATGTCTGTCATTTATCATAACCGAAACCGCAATCAAGAAGCAGAAAAAAATCTGGATGCCCAATACGTTAGTTTTGACGAATTGATCACCAAATCAGATGTAATAAGCATTCATGCCAATTATACAACAGAAGAGAAAAACATCTTTAACAAAAATACTTTTGACAGGATGAAACCTAATTCTATTCTCATCAATACGGCACGTGGCGGATTTTTAAATGAAGATGATCTTTACAACGCTTTGATCTCCAAGAAAATATGGGGAGCAGGCTTGGATGTTACGCATCCTGAGCCCATGAACAAAGACAATCCACTGCTGCAATTACCCAATGTATGCGTGTTGCCACACATAGGCTCTGCTACAGTAGAAGCCCGGGACGGAATGGCCAGATTGTCTGCAGAAAACATCGTGGCTTTTTCGAAAGGTCTTCAAATGCCGAATTGTGTAAATCCTGAAGTTTATGATAATAATTAATTGCAGGAATGCGATATTGGAATTATATTTGTGATACACTGTACAAGTAAAAATAGTATTATGATACCAGAAAACAACAAAGAAGAGCAGAATGAAAGGCTAAGGGAAATGAATTATAATCCTGAGGAAGATATCTTTAATAAGGACAAAACAGTTCCGCTAGATGCCGATGGAAACCCTATACTGGATGAAGAAGAGCATAACGAATACGATATGGAAATGGATCTGGATGTTCCCGGTTCCAACGCTGATAACGACAGCGAGGAGATAGGTTCCGAAGATGAAGAAAACAACTACTGGAGTACCAGTGACAACGATGATGATCACGAGGAGCAGAATGACGATCTGCTAGAATAAACCAAGACTGCCAATAAGCAGTCTTTTTTTTGACCCAATGACAATGGTTTCCACAGTCTGACATATTTTCATAAAAACGCCATTAGTTTTTATATATTTGATTATAAATAAAACTATGGAGAAAAAACTGAAACTCTGGGATGCCGTGATGATTGTGATGGGGTCTATGATAGGCAGCGGAATTTTTATTGTAAGCGCCGACATTATGCGAAATCTAGGATCAGGCTATTGGTTAATTGTCGTATGGATTATCACTGCTCTAATGACGGTTGCAGGCGCATTAAGTTACGGAGAATTATCCGCCTTATTCCCCAAAGCCGGAGGCCAATACACCTACCTTACAGAGATATTTGGCAGGCCAATGGGATTTCTTTATGGCTGGGGAATGTTTACTGTTATCCAAACAGGCACGATTGCAGCAGTGGCAGTTGCGTTTGGCAAATTCACCGCTTATCTGGTGCCGAGCCTTAATGATGCAGCGCCCATTTTCCAAAGTGGAAGTTTCAAAATCACCTGGATCCAGATTTTAGCTATTGCGGTAATCCTTTTTCTGACCTTCGTTAATACAAGAGGTGTCCAAAGTGGGAAGATCCTTCAAAATATTTTCACTTCTTCAAAAGTCATTGCGCTTCTTGGGTTGATTATCCTTGGATTTGTTTTGATCTCACACTCCAATTGGAGTTCTAATATGAGTTTTGGTTGGCAGGCTTTCCAAAACCTAAAACAAACCAGTTGGCAAACCATTTCTGGGGCCACTCTACTGGGTGGCATTGCCGCTGCTATGGTAGGTTCTGTTTTCAGTTCTGTCGCTTGGGAAAATGTGACTTTTATCTCCGGCGAAATAGAAAATCCAAAAAAAAATGTTGTGAAAGCAATGATCCTTGGTACCTCTGCTGTGATGGTTCTCTATCTTTTGGTGAATTTTGTTTACCTCAATGCGCTAGACAGGGATTCTATCGCCTTTGCTGCCAATGACAGAGTGGCCGTTGCGGCAGCCGAAAAAATGTTTGGCAACGCTGGAACCATCATCATTGCAGTTCTTGTTATGATTTCGACTTTTGGCTGTGTTAATGGCATTGTACTCGCCGGTGCAAGGGTTTTCCAGACGATGGCAAAAGACGGACTATTCCTAAAGCCAGCCATCGAAAACAATAAAAATGGCGTACCCGAAAAATCCCTTTGGATGCAGGGGATTTGGGCCAGTCTACTTTGTCTCAGCGGCCAATATGGTGATTTGCTGGACATGATATCCATTGTCATCGTATTATTTTACATGATTACGGTCTTCGGTGTCATATGGCTTAGAATCAAACAACCGAATTTGGAAAGAGGTTACAAAACATTTCTTTATCCTTTTACACCAGTTCTTTATTTATTGGTTGGTACAGGATTTTGTATTTTGCTTTTCATCTACAAACCACAATACACTTGGCCTGGATTGGGATTAATTCTATTAGGTTTACCTGTTTATTATTTTATTAACAAGAAAAACAAATCGGCACAAGATTAAATATCATCGTCAGATTGATCTTTATCGATAACATTGATAAGCATTTTTTTAAGTTTTTGGAACGTGAATGAACTGGTTAATAAAATCACTCCTAATAGGATAAATGCAATGATTCTTGAGATATTATCCATCTCCCAAATATCATAAAAGTAAAGTTTTATAACCATCAAACCTATCAGGATAAAACCGAATTTTGTAAAGACAGACAAAGATTTGCGGATACCGATATAAATAATGGAAACCCCAATAATTGCCCATATTATCGGTAACCAAAAGACGATAAATTGCTGTGTTAAATCTTCAAAAAGTGCAGTGGTTTTTGAAAAGATAATATAAAGATGGTTAATCTCTAGGCACAAAACAAGAGATAATGTTATTAGACTAATCCAAACAGGATATGGTTGCTTTTTTTGATTAGCAGCAATCAGGATTTTTCTTAAAGTAAAAACCAGAGGAATAAAGTATAGGAGATAAAATCCATAAAATACCATCGAATTTCTAAGCACATCAATTGCATCTTCCGAAGTTGCAAAACTCGTCAACAAAGCAACAAAAGCAAATATCAAGTAATTAACCAATGTTCTTGCATCTGCTGTCGCCTTTGTCAATTGTTGTAAAATTGAAATTACAAAACAGTAATAAATACTGTACAACAACAAAATGATAAAAATCCTTGTATAACTAAAATGCTTGATGTGATAGCCTATCTCAAATAAAAACGATCCATAAAACAGTATAATACTGCTTAGCATAAGAGTCGATTGAAGTGCAGTATTGTCTGTAGCATTCTTACGGCGGTTGAGCAGCCAAAGATTAAAAAGTACCGATAAACCTGTCAACAAACTGGTAAGAAATACTTTGTTAAAAATGAGGCTCAAATCTTCTTCTTCATAATATTGATACCATGTAAAAACCTGAGCCATTACCAAAAGCACAAATATAAAACCGAAGAATTTCTTAAAAACATCATGACCTGTTTTCAGCCAAAGATAGAATAATAAGCAGCTTTCGATAGCCCAGAAACTTGTTATAATAAAATTATTAAGATAAACAGCAACCGCAAAGGTGACCAAACTAATCACCAAACCAGAAAACACCGAAAATAACAAATGACTGCCAGACCTGATCTCTCTTATTAATAATAATGCATTGACTATTGCAAAAGATATTGGGATGAGAATAATTGGTTCGTAATCCAGTAATTTGAAGGTGGAAATTAATTGGCCAACCGTAAAAATATTGACCAAGACCAACATGACAATATCAAATTTTTGCAATTTCCTTCCCCTGAAATAATCTAACAGAGCGAATGCGTAGATAACAGCGTAAAACAAATATAGATAAACAGTACTAATGATCTGCGGCTTGTAAAGAATCCAGGAAAAAAAGTAGATCATACTAATGATAAAGCAAACCCAGCCCAAGCTTTTCCAATTTTTAAGAAATGTAATCACCAGCATTCCAAAATTGAGAAGCATGATATAACCTAGCAGAAATGTAAAATTATCCGCCCCAGAGCTGGCCATTAGCGGAGCACAGAATCCTCCAATCACAGCAATCAAAATCAAAGACTGGCTATTATACAAATATGCCAGTGCAATTGCCAATACTGTGATAAGGGTTAAAATTAAAAAGGTAACAGTTTGAGAAAACAGATGATACTGCCGAAATCCCAATGTTATACTGAAGTATAGCATAACCAGTGCACCACCAGTCAAGATATAAGAAAAGATCTTATAATTTTTTCTCAAGAAAAACCCGATTGAAGCAATGCCAACACCAGCCAAAATACCTATGGCAACACGCGCCGTCTCACCAATCCAATCCCTATCAATGGCGTATTTTACAAAATAACCCATTCCTAATATGAGCGTTATAATCCCTAAAATACTTAGGATATTATCTTGTATAAACGCCAAAAGCTGCGAGAACCAATCTTCCTTCTGAATTTGTGGAGTTTCAGAAATAACTTTTTTCCGAAGGTTGGTTTCAAGTGGTACTTCATCAGGCAAATCAACGTTTTGCTCTTTTAAAATTTCTATTGGTTTTTGAGCAGGAATATCAGTAGGAGCTGTATTTTTCAACTCAGAAATTTGATGTTCCAAATCAGTAATTCTACCTGATAATTTGTTATAGAAATAGTAGGCAATCAGTAGAAATAAAAGAAATAAAGCGAAGGTCATCCGTTGTTTTGTTTAAGATCAAATTATCTTAACAAAAATCAAACCTAAGATTGCAGCAAAAACTCTTTATAATTGCCGAGAAACTTAACATCTGCTCCAAGAGCACGCAGTTCTTCCACAGAATTGATGTACAAAGGATCATCCCAGCCGCCCACAACAGTTACAAAAAAGAAGTAATTGCCTAGACCCGTTTTCAACGTTCTGGATTCTATCTTGCTAAGGTTCATCTTGCGCCATGCAAATACTGATAGCACCTGATGTAGCCCACCAGCATGGTCTTTGGGAAGTGTTATCAAAAGTCCGGTTTTCTTTCCAGAAGCTTTTAAACCTAAAGCCAGTCCCTCTTCGTTAAGCGCTGAGGATGACGTTTTTGAAATCACAATAAATCTTGTATGGTTCTGTTCAAAGTCCTGAATATTCTCATCAATAATATCTAATCCATACAGTTTTGCAGCAAATTTGTTGGCTACGGCGGCTATCTTACGGTCAGGATTTTCAGAAACGCGCTTGGCCGCAGCAGCTGTTGAGGCAAAATCCTGCTTGGGAACCTGCGGATATTTGTTATTCAGGAAATTGAAACTTTGTGCAAGAGCCTGCGGATGAGAATAGATTTTTTCGATTTCATCAGCATTTTTCTGACTAGGGTTGATCATCAGCTGGTGCGCAATGGGCATTACTGCCTCGGCCTCTATACTAATATCAGGCGTCTGAAAAAGATAGTCCAATGTCATAGAAACTGTGCCTTCTATCGAATTTTCCAAGGGAACCACTGCTCTGTCCACCTCATTATTTTGCACAGCTAAAAAACAATCCAAAATATTGTTTTTCGGGATTAGTTCTTCATTTGGGAATAAATGGGTTGCAGTTAACTGCGTAAAAGAAGCTTCGGGTCCTAGGAATGCTATTTTCATTTTTAAAATTAAAATAACAAAACTACATTATAATAATGATTTCCCGAGAATAATCAGGCTTCTTTTTTCGCTATCAAGTTCAGCGATATTTTTGAGATTGCCCCACAATTCAAAACCTAGTTTTTCAAACAAAGTCAAACTGGGTAGATTATGGGAAAATATAAATGCGAGAAGGTTTTCGATTCCGAGCTTAGGTGCTTTTTCGATACAAGATTCCAAAATTTGTTTACCAAAACCTTTTCCACGGGCATTTTCTGAAAGATAAATACTGATTTCAGCTGTTTTCTGATAAGCCGGCCTCCCATAAAAATCCTGAAAACTGACCCAGCCAATGGTATTTTTTTGAGAATCCTCAACCATCCAAAGCGGACGAAATTCAGCATTGTGCTGATGAAACCAATCGACTTTTCTCTCAACAGAAACGGGTTCCAAATCAGCAGTAACCAATCGTGACGCCACCGTAGAATTGTAGATCTCCACAATCTCCGGAAGGTCTTCTAAAGTGGCATCTCGAAAAGTCATATTTGTTATTACTTAAATTGTAAGATTATTGATTTGCAAAATCGTTTTTACAGTTTTGTGATTGGTCAATTTAATGATTTTACAGTTTTACAAATCAACAAATTAAACAATTGAATTAAACGCCTGTTCCAAATCTGCAATCAGATCTTCTGCATCCTCGATTCCGACACTTAACCTTACCAAATCATCAGTAATCCCAAGAACAGCTCTTTTATCTGCTGGGATGGATGCGTGCGTCATCATTGCAGGAAGGTTCGCTAAAGATTCTACGCCACCCAAAGACTCTGCCAGCGTGAAAACTTTAATATTCTCCAGGAATTTAATCGCATCTTCTTTTTTACCGGACTTAAACGTGAAAGAAACCATTCCGCCAAATTCCGTCATTTGCCTTGTTGCCAAATCATATTGTGGATGAGAGGATAATCCCGGGTAATAGATTTTATCTACCAAAGAATGATTCTCAAGATATTTGGCCACTTCGAAACCGTTGTCGGAATGTCTTTGCATCCTCAATGCCAGAGTTTTGATTCCTCTCAAAACCAGATAAGAATCGTGAGGTCCTAAAATTCCGCCGCTCGCAAACTGGATAAAATGCAATTTATCGCCCAACTCTGCATCTTTTGCAATTAAGGCACCGGCAATTACATCAGAATGGCCGCCCAAATATTTAGTTGCAGAATGCATCACAATATCAGCACCTAGATCCAACGGTTTTTGGATATAAGGCGTAGCAAACGTATTATCAACCGCTACCAGAATATCTTTTCCTTTCACCGTATCGGCCACCATTTTGATGTCAACCAGTTTCATCAACGGGTTGGTTGGTGTTTCAAGCCAAATTAGTTTGGTTTTCTCGGTAATAACACTTTCCAATTCCTCAACATTCTCAAAACCGATAAAGGTGAATTTAAGCTGGTATTTCTCGAATAACCTTGTGAATAATCGGTAAGAACCGCCATACAGGTCGTCCACAGCAACCACTTCATCACCGGGATTTAACAGTTTAAGGACACAATCTATGGCAGCCAGACCGGAACCGAAAGCCAAACCTCTCGCACCGTTCTCAATGCTTGCCAAACTGTCTTCCAAAGCCTGTCTTGTAGGATTGGCACCTCTGGAATATTCGTATCCGAAAAGCAATTGCCCAGGACTTTTTTGTGCGAATGTGGATGTCAGGAAAACAGGAACATTCACAGCACCTGTTGCCGGCTCGTGGTGTTGCCCACCGTGTATTACTTTTGTATTGAATTTCATAATATTTAATTTTCCAATATAACAATGTATCAGTTTACCAATGTCATTAAGATTGCTAAATTGTTACACTGGTTTATTGTTACATTATTTTTTTACATTTTTATAGCAGATTTCACAGCAAATTCTTCTGCAACTTCGGCCAACCATTGCGCAACGTCTTCTTCGCTGGTTGCTCTTTCGTAAGTGTGTCCGATGGAAACTAAAACCTGATGGAAAAACCGTTTCATCTCATCCACAGGCATATCTTTTGTCCAAAGGTCGATTCTAAGCGCTTCCATAGCTTTGCTGTCCCAAACAGAAATCATTGCGGCTTTGGTTTCTTGTCTTTTGATTCCACCGTCTTCGGCTTTCCAAAACATTTTTTCCGGGACGTGGTTATCGTCCAACTCTACATCTATAACTATTTTTGTTTTTTTCATTGATTTTATTCTTAATATTTAGATTCTTTTTGAACACAAAGTCCACAAAAATTTTTTATTCACTCTAACTCTCAAACCTTACTTCGGTCTGTAATCCGCAGCATTAAAGATTTCTGTTGCATTCTTTTTCAAAAATACAGGCAATTTTTCTTCGGGATGCGCTTTCAGATAATGTCTGCAAATCTGCCAGCCTGTCCAGATGGCAATCTGTGGGGAACTCTCGCGGTCAACTTCGGTATAGAATTTTGAGAAAGGTCCGGGCGTAATAAACCGTTCGGAAAGATTGGGATCCGGGCTGAACAGCAAATCATTTTCGACAAAATAATTCCAAATGTTGGCTTCGTTGGCAACAGCCCACTGGTATTGCTCTTTGGTATAATTGATTTTCAGATTATCCGGTACATTGGGTAAAAAAGCATCCTGCAAAACCTGTATTTTTCCCTGATAAACCATCTGATCCAGAAATTTTTGCTGATCTACAGGTGCAGGAACCAGCCTTGCCGCAAAAAATGCTGAAATCTTCGGAACCAAATTGTCTGGATTCATTGATTTTTGAAAATACAGTTCCAGACCTTTATAGTTTTTGTTACCGTCTCCCATAAAAGCAGTAATATCTACAAAAAGCATATTCTGGTCTTCCCTCAAAAAAATAGGATCTATCACGTTTTGCGGATCGACTACTGATGAATAAAGGTAAATATGAGGCGGAACAAAATTGGGAAAGTAATTTTTGATATGCGAAAACAGGTTCACCAGATCTTTGTTCAGTTTTGCTTTATCAATTTTGTAAATGGCTTCTTTATAAATTCGGATTTCTGCGGTGTCTTTTCTACGCTCACCAAAGTCTGCATCGGGCACAGAACCTTGGAACCACGGATATTTTTTCTTGAAATCTTCTAAATTAACTGCAGGATTATAGAACTCACCGGACAAATCTGTGACCGTCACTTTATTTACAGGATTTTTGATTTCGATGTCCCATTGGTTCGTGTTTTCCTTTTTGCAGGCAGATAAACCGAAAACAATTATCGCCGAAAAACAGATATATCTGAAAAAGTTCATTATTTTTACATTCATATTTAGGAAAAGCAAAAATAAAGTTTTTGAAACAGTTAATGAGAAAGGAAAGTTCATAATTTTAGTTAATGTTTCAAAAATGGCGCAGCGCGTGAGGGCGGAGGGCACTGTTGGAGCTCCTCGCCTAAGCGAGAGCGACTGCCCGCAGACCGACCTTTTTGTAAGCTTTGGGAAAGCATTGGCACAAAAAGGGCACGCCAAAAAACAGATTTTAAACTTGAAAATAAAAATAATGCAGACAAAAAAAGTTATCGATCATATTGTCAACTGGCTCAAAGATTATGCAACGAGCGCCAAAGTAAACGGCTTTATTGTTGGGGTTTCCGGCGGGATTGACTCGGCTGTGGTTTCAACGCTGGCAGCAAAAACGGGTTTACAAACCCTGGTTTTGGAAATGCCAATCCGTCAAAAAGCAGATCAGGTGGACAGGGCGCAGGACCACATCGAATTTTTAAAATCCAATTTCCCCAATGTGGAAGGTTTTACCGTTAACCTCACCGATGTTTTTGAAAGTTTTGAGGCAACCGTGGACAATTACAAAGAAGGCGCATGGAGCAAAAACCTGGCTTTGGCCAATACGCGTTCCCGCTTCCGTATGGTAACGCTGTATTATTATGGTCAGCTGAACGGACTTTTGGTAACAGGAACCGGTAATAAAGTGGAAGATTTTGGCGTTGGTTTTTATACGAAATATGGCGATGGCGGCGTAGATATTTCCCCGATTGCAGATCTTTACAAAACGCAGGTTTATGAGATTGCAAAAGAACTGAATATCTTGGAAAGCATCCAAAAAGCGGCACCTACAGATGGGCTTTGGGATGCCGATAAAACCGATGAAGACCAGATGGGCGCCACTTATCCCGAACTGGAATGGGCGATGGAACAACAGGCCGCAGGTAAGAAACCGGAAGATTTTGACGCAAGGCAGAAGGAAGTCTTGGAAATCTACCTGAAACTGAACAAAGCTACCCAGCATAAAATGAACCCCATCCCGGTTTGCAAAATCCCTCAGGAATTAAAATAATCTTTTCTATCAACCAAATCTTCCAATATATGACCATTAAAAATCTACTTGCTGTCTCAATCGGTTTGATTTTCACGTCAGCATCTTATGCTCAGGAAACCCCAAAAGAGGAAATCCCAGCAACGCCCACAGAAATTGTTGACCGCCTGAATATCCCTGGTCCGCTGACATTTGACAGCAACGAATATTTCCTGACCTGGAGCAAACAAAATTCGGCGACCTGGGCGCAGCAGCAATATTTGCTGAGAGATGACGATTTTAAAAACTATAAAGAGTTGATCAACATCTCCTACTTTGATAAAGAGATTGATATGGACAATGCGGTGAGGCAAAAAGTGGATTATGTACAAAACAGGAAAGACCGCTCGCAGGACAAATATTCTTTTGTAAATGTTACAGAAAGCCCGGACGGCAAAGAGATTATCGTAGATTACCTGGTAACCGTTGTCCCAAAAGATGGCGAATCTTATGCGGAATATAACTTTGACAGATTCAAGAATTATGATGCTGGCGGCAAAAAATCATTTGTTATTTTCTCCTATTCCAAACGATTGCCAGGCGACTTGAAATATGCCGTAAAATCCCTGTCCAAAGACCGAAGCCGCCTGATGGAAGCTGTGATCACTACTGCTATCCCGCCAGTAACTTATAAGCCAACCGCTGTAGAACCTAAGAAATAAACAGAAGTTAGATTTTAAATGTTAGAAGTTAGAAATGATGATAAGTTTTACATCAGGCGCTGTATAGAACTTGCCGGGAAAGCCCTTGGGCAGACATATCCTAATCCTTTGGTTGGATCCGTGATTGTCCATAACGGGAGAATAATTGGTGAAGGTTTCCATAAAAAAGCTGGCGAAGCGCACGCAGAAATCAATGCGATCAATTCGGTAAAGGATGAAGATTTGCACCTGATCCCAGAATCTACAATCTATATTTCATTGGAGCCTTGCGCACACTTTGGAAAAACACCGCCCTGCGCCCTTAAAATCAAAGAACTGGGTTTCAAAAAAGTAGTCATTGGCGCTATGGACAGCCATGATAAAGTGAACGGAAAAGGTAAAAAAACCATTACCGATGCTGGCATAGATGCCATTTCCGGCATTTTGGAAAGCGATTGCAGACAACTTAACAAACGTTTTTTTACTTACCACGAGAAAAAAAGACCGTTTATTATCCTAAAATGGGCGCAGTCTGCAGACGGTTTTATGGATAAAAACTTCAAACCTTATCAAATCAGTAATGCACTGTCAAAACAATTTGTCCATCAGATGAGAAGTGAAGAGCATGCGATTTTGATTGGGAAAACCACCGCACTCCATGATAACCCGAGTCTTACAGTAAGGGAAACAGAAGGGAGAAACCCTATTAGGATCCTGATAGATTTTAATCTGGAAGTTTCCCAAGATTTTAATATTTATAATGATGGAGCGGAAACAATTATTTTCAATTCCGTTAAAGATTGGGAAGAGAAAAACCTGAGATTCATCAAAATAGAAAAAGAAAACCCACTCAATCACATCCTGGAACATCTTTACAAGCTCCAAATCCAATCCGTGATTATAGAAGGTGGTCGGTTTACACTGCAACAATTTATTGATCAAAACCTTTGGGACGAAGCGGTCATTTTTAAAAACCCTAACCTGATTTTGGAAAACGGTACCAAAGCACCTGAGTTTAATTTCAGTCCCCAATCCAGCGAAAACCTGAGAGAGACACAGGTTTTATTTTTCAATAACAGCAGCTTTCAATAAGTTCAAACTTAAAAAAATCGAGGCTGAAAAAATTTTCCTTAAATTCGCATCTTCAATAGGATGCTCATCAACTTCCTGCAAAATAAAATGTTCTTATGAAAAGTCTGAGTGCGCCTGTAAAAGGTTTGGTTTTTTCTGTTTTGGCTGTAGTTTTGGCTTTTGGTATCTATTTCCTCTTCCTAGCCAAACGCAACTATTACCTGGTGGATAACCCAACTCCGGAGACTTTTTATTTTAAGCTGAACAATGGCGAGCAAAAAATTCTCTCTGCCGGCCAATACCTGAAAGTGGACCTTAATAAAGGAAAAAATAACATTCAGGTTTTTGACCAAAATAAAAGGATGATTTATGATTCTGCTTTTACAGTAGAAAAAATTCGCGGCCTTATCAATATCACACACAAAGATTATTACATCAATAATCAGTACTATGGCTATGGTCTTAACAAAGATTCTTTGATGGCCACAAAACCAGGTATCGAGATCGATCATAAGATGTACATTGGCGATGTGAAAAAGACCAACCGCCTTTACACAGAAGATTTTTATTATAACCTGGATGAAGATTATGACCGCGTTATCAAAAATGTGGCAAAAGTGGAGAGCCGGTCCAAGATTTTCAGGAAACAGGATTTTATCAATTATTATAACAATTACTATAAATTTTAATTTCGGGATAAAAAATATTTTATCAGTTATCATTTATCAACAATAACAATGGATCACAACAACGTAACGCCTTACAATACCGAATACAGCAAAAAAAGCCAGGTAGAAGATATGTTTGACAATATCGCGCCTAAATATGACCTCCTGAATCATGTTTTATCTATGAAGATTGATGTCCTGTGGCGAAACAAACTGGTTAATATGCTGAAAAAGGATCAGCCGAATTTGGTTTTGGATGTGGCAACAGGCACCGGGGATCTGGCAATTGCCGTACAAAAAGGTACCAATGCCCACGTTGTAGGCCTTGACCTTTCTCAACAAATGCTGAATGTAGGCATTGATAAAATCAAAAAGCTGAATTTGCAGAACAGCATCAGTATGCAGAAAGGTGATGCCGAACAACTTCCCTTTGAGGACAATAAATTTGATGGTGTTACCGTTGCATTTGGAGTAAGAAATTTTGAAAGCCTGGAAAAAGGATTGTCGGAACTTAGAAGAGTCGTAAAAGAAAACAGAAGCATTTATATTTTAGAATTTTCTAAAGTTGAAGGTTTTCTAGCACCATTTTATATGTTTTATTTTAAGAATATACTGCCTGCCATTGGGCGTTTGGTTTCTAAGGATAACCGAGCATACACCTATCTTCCTGACTCGGTGAATGCTTTCCCGTTTGGCGAAAAGATGAAGTCTATCCTTTTAAAAACCGGTTTCAGCAAAGTAGAATACACAAAATTAAGTTTAGGAATAGCCACCATTTATAAAGCCACCAAGTAGATGAAGCAGCGCGTTATCAGGATCGTCTCATTGTTCGTCATAGTTGTGGGGAGCCAAAGCCTCCAGTCACAGACTTTCAACAATCTTTTTAAGACAAGAGACAGGCAGGACCATCTGGAGGATTTTGATTTGCAGAAATTCAGCTGGGGATTTTACCTAGCCGGTAATAATTTTGATTACAAAATGGTCCTGAATCCTACTTTTGGGATGGATGGCAACCAGAGTCTTGTAGAATCCAAACCTGCCTATAGTTTTGGTGCCGGGTTAATTGGGAAAATGCGGCTTAATGAATTTTTTGACCTCAGGATAGAGCCGGGTTTGCACTTTGTTCAGCGGGATTTAACGTTCAACACCTTTGATCATGTCAACAAATTATATCCTGGCGGATATCCAACGCCGGACGGCTCATTAACAGAAGTTATTTCCAACCCCACCGAAGCGCACATGAAAAGATCGGTAAAATCTACTTATGTGGATATCCCTGTTATGCTGGAAGTACATGGTGACCGCTGGTATAACTCACGGCCTTACGCTGCTGCCGGGATTAATTATATGATGAACCTGCAATCCAACGAAACTTCTGAAGGTGACAACAGCGTGAATACTTTCCGTACGACAACGCACAACTTTGGCTGGTCTGCAGAGATTGGTATCCAGTTCTATTTTAGCCGTTTTAAGCTGACACCGGCTTTGCGGGGAACATTTTTCACCAATAATGAGCTGGTACAGGATAAGCCAACTACTCCTCCCTACTGGTCATCAGCCATCTCTACGATGCAGACAAGGGCATTTATGTTTGTACTAAAATTTGAATAAAATCACAAGAGCTTTCCTGAAGCTCTTTTTTTATGCAGATATTGGACTACACATTAAAACATGACCTCAATTCAAGCAATTTATAAATAAATAATACAGATTAGTGAACTTTAATCACTTATCAATCAAACAGAAACATTTCTATTAACAGAAAAGCGCAATATCCTGTACAATCATCATTAATTTTTCCTATTTTTGTAAAAGTTAGAATTAACTCTGGTGATGCTAAGCGAATTAGAAAACAATTTTACTGTGCTGGAAAAGAAGATTCTCAGTCTGTACAAAAGCTACAGGAATCTTTCCGAAAAACATGCAGAATTGTCTGACGAATTGCAAAAACTGAAGGATGAGTATGGTGAGGAAAAACGCAGAAACCAGATATTGGTAGAAGAAAATAAAGAATTAAAGCTCTATTCGGCAATATCAGGAAACGCAGAACACAACAGGCTGATGAAAAACCATATCAACAGGCTGGTAAAAGAAATTGACATGTGCGTCTCCGAATTACAAAACAACGGTTTATAGCAATGGATTTTAGAAGAATTACCATCAATATTGCCGGACGTAATTATCCGCTGAATGTGCCTGCTGCTGAGGAAGAAACCCTCCGCAAAGTAGGTAAACAGATAGAAACCATGATTAAGGATTTTGAGGCGAGCTTTGATGTAAGAGACAAACAAGATGCTCTTGCCATGTGCGCCTTGAAACTGGGAACCAATGCAGAAGTATATTCTTTAAACAACGAGAAAAATATAAAAAATACAAACGAGCGTATTACCAAGATTAATACACTTTTGGAACAGCTGGAGAAGTAATTCCTCGGCTTACAAGTTGCCTACAATAGTTCTAACACAAAGAAGTAAACTCAACAATTAAAAATTACCGGACGAAAGTTCATTTGATGGCGTGCTGCCTTGCGCAGATTACAGAGAATGAAAATCAGTTCAAATCGTGTTTTTATGGAGTTTACTCTATAACTGAACTGTTGTAGGTTTTTTTTATACCCGTTTTACAACGGATTAAGTACATTTTAAAAAAATTAAAATAACATGTAAAAGTCATTGTACATCCTACATTGTACTTTTTACAAATAAAAGAGAGACAATTAAAACTCAATATATATAAATTTATGGACACAATAACCATTATCATCGGTGTTGTAGCACTTATCATCGGAGCCATAGCGGGGCTTTTCTTCGGAAAGAGTTCTCTTAATTCAAAAGCTCAGTTTGTTGTAGAAGATGCGAAGAAAACAGCCGAAAACATTATAGAAAAAGCTAATGTACAGGCAGAAGCAGTAAAGAAAGAGAAACAACTGCAGGCGAAAGAAAAATTCTTGGAACTCAAATCCCAGCATGACGCCGACATCCAGTCCCGCGAGAAGAAAATGCAGGATTCTGAAAAAAGAATCAAAGACAAAGAAAGCAAGCTAAACGACGAACTTAGCAAAGCCGGAAAACTAGAAAAAGACTTGGAACGACAACTGGCAGATTATAACAAAAAGCTGGATGTTGTACAGAAAAAACAACACGAGTTGGATGTAGCTACCGCGCAAAAAGTAGAAATGCTGGAAAAAATCTCCAACTACTCTGCCGAAGAAGCCAAAAACGAATTGGTAGAATCTTTGAAAGCAGAAGCCAAAACAAAAGCTCAGGCGCATGTACAGAGCATCATGGAAGAAGCACAGCTAAATGCTAAAAACGAAGCCCGTAAAATCGTCATACAAACCATTCAAAGAATTGGTACAGAACAGGCGGTTGAGAACTCAGTTTCTGTATTTAATATAGAATCGGATGAGATCAAAGGTAGGATTATCGGCCGCGAAGGTAGAAATATCCGCGCCTTGGAAGCTGCCACAGGAGTAGAAATAATTGTAGACGACACACCCGAAGCTATCCTTCTTTCTTGTTTCGACCCTGTGAGAAGAGAGATTGCGCGATTGTCCCTCCACAGGTTGGTAACAGACGGAAGAATCCACCCGGCGAGAATCGAGGAAGTGGTGGAAAAAACCAGAAAACAAATCGAGGAAGAAATCATCGAAGTGGGTAAAAGAACCATCATCGATCTTGGTATCCACGGCCTTCACCCAGAATTGGTAAAAATCGTAGGTAGGATGAAGTTCCGTTCTTCTTATGGTCAAAACTTGCTACAACACTCCAGAGAAGTGGCCAACATCGCAGCTACTATGGCGGCAGAATTAGGATTAAATGTAAAACTGGCTAAGAGAGCCGGCCTTTTACATGATATAGGAAAAGTTCCTGAGCAGGAATCCGAATTGCCTCACGCACTTCTTGGGATGCAATGGGCAGAGAAATATGGTGAAAATGCAGAAGTTATCAACGCTATCGGGGCTCACCACGACGAGATCGAAATGACCTCTCTCCTATCACCAATCATTCAGGTAGCAGATGCCATCTCCGGTGCTAGACCAGGTGCAAGAAGGCAGGTTTTGGAATCTTATATCCAAAGATTAAAAGACCTTGAAGCTGCAGCTTTAAGTTTCGAAGGTGTTTCCAGTGCTTACGCCATCCAGGCTGGTAGAGAACTGAGAGTAATGGTAGAAAGTGGAAAAGTGAACGACGAAAACGCACACCAATTATCTTACGACATCTCGGAGAAAATCCAAAATGAACTGACTTATCCTGGACAAGTAAGAGTCACAGTAATCCGAGAAACAAGAGCGGTGAATATCGCGAGATAATCCAGACTTAGAAATAAATTGTAAAGGCTTCCAGATTTGGAAGCCTTTTTTATTGATAGCTGTTGACAGAAAAGACCGTTTATAAATCATTGAATTTTAATAATTACAAAACTGGATTGTTTTAATATTTTTGATTATCGAAATGTTTTAAACTAAGGGATTTACAACCACTGAAACCTAGAACCTATTCTACTGCGACAGAATCATCGCCTCGACCGTCTGCTACGGCATTTATGTTTTGGTGATCATCCATCAGGATAATTTCTGTTTTACCAATCTGTTTGATTTTCTCAAATTTGTAATTCTTTTTCTCCAATATTTTGACAGTTGTTTCTGGGAAATTATTTTCAATTTTCACCACTTCGGGTAGCCATTGGTGATGGAACTTCGGTGTGTTAATAGAGAAATTAGCATTTTGTTTAAAATCGACCACTCCCACAATCGCTTGAAATACAGAAGTTGGTATTGTAGTACCTCCGGGCGTTCCAACCACCATTTTCACTTTCCCGTCCTTCAGAACAATAGTTGGTGTCATAGATGACAACATTCTTTTCCCCGGTTCTATCTTGTTCGCTTCTCCGCCCACAGCGCCAAACATATTGGGAACGCCGGGTTTTATAGAGAAATCGTCCATTTCGTTATTCAAGAAAAATCCAGCACCGGATACAACCGTTTTACTACCATAGTAGCCATTGAGCGTAGTGGTAATAGAAACAGCATTACCAAATTTGTCAAGGATAGAAATATGGGTTGTTTCCGTACTTTCTTTAGGTTGATTAACGATTTTGCCCACATCTTTGCTTGGCGTTGCCTGATTGGGATTATAGGATTTCCATCGGTTTTTGAGATAATCATCGGAAATAAGCATTTGGGTTTTGTCCTCGGTAAAATCTGGGTCACCCATATATTCTGCACGGTCGGCGTATGCTCGTCTCTCAGCTTCCACCATAATCTGCACAGCCTCTGCAGAATTTTGTTGATATTTTGAAAGATCTTCGTAAGAAGCCATTTTCAGCATCTGGACCAACAAAGTCCCACCGCTGGAAGGCATTGGCATGGATACAATTTCGTTCCCTTTGTAATCAAAAGACAAAGCCTTTCTGTCCTTGGTTTTATAATTTTTGAGATCTTTAGCTTGGATAATACCATTGCCAAGTTTCATTTCGGCAAGGAGTAGCTCAGCCGTTTTTCCTTCATAAAATTCTTTTTCACCAAATTTCTGAATCCTTCTCAACGTTTCTGCCAACTCTGGCTGAATCAAGAGATCGCCAGCTTTCCAGCCCTTATCATTGATGAAAACGATTTTATTCTTATTATGCTTTTTAAAATCAGCCTGATGACGGTTGAGAAGGTCAGCCTCCTGCTCCGTGATAGCAAAACCCTTTTGAGCCAGATCTATGGCAGGTTCTATTAATTGAGTAAAAGGTAATTTTGCATATTTCAAGGTTTCAAACATGCCGGAGATGCTTCCCGGTACACCTACTGCCAATCTTCCGTTTTGCGATAAGTCGGTATCAGCATTCCCCTTTTTGTCCCAATACATATTATAACTCGCCTTGGCTGGCGCCGTTTCACGATAGTCTAGAGCCAGTTTTTTACCATCAGAAGTCACCGCTACCATGAAGCCACCACCCCCAATATTGCCTGCCTGAGGATAAACAACAGCCAAAGCAAGCTGCGTTGCAATCGCTGCATCAAAAGCATTTCCTCCCTGTTTCAAAATTTTGGATCCTGCCTCACTCGCCAAAGGATGCGCAGAAACCACTACGCCTTTATCTTTAACTCTCACTTCTTTGATGATATTAATATCGGTGTATTGAGAAAAAACGCCAACGTAATTAAGGGCTAGTAATATAGATATCCTGATTTTCATACAATTTTTTATCAAAGATATATAAAGAATGTCTTGTAAAACAATATTTTCAAAAAGTTAATTTAACATAAAAATTTAAAGTTATATTAATTTATAATTGTGTTAAATAAATTTAATTTAACTTTTTTCAAAAAAAATTATGTTTAATATAAATAATTACTATTTTTAATAAAAATTTGTACTATGAAGAAAAATTACCAAAAGATTGTTGCTCTAGGAATACTGCTTTTTTCTGTTATTGAGATCTCTGCACAGGTGGCCGATTCTACAAAAGATAAAAGTATTGAGGAAGTTGTAGTCCTGGGATCACGCGCGGGAAACAGAATCAAAACTGAGACACCGGTAGCGGTAGATGTCTTTGATGTTCAAAAAATATCTAAGGAATCGCCGCAAACTACCCTTAACCAAATCCTTAATTTTGTAGCACCATCATTTACCTCCAATACGCAAACCGTTGCAGACGGTACAGATCATATAGATCCAGCTCAATTACGCGGTTTGGGACCGGACCAGACTTTGGTTTTACTCAATGGGAAAAGAAGACATACCTCATCTCTAGTTAATATTAACGGAACACCAGGGCGCGGATCTGTTGGAACCGACCTTAATGCCATACCTGCTTTTGCGTTGTCCAAAATTGAAGTATTGCGTGACGGTGCAGCTGCCCAGTACGGCTCTGACGCTATTGCCGGTGTTATCAACCTTAACTTAAAACGTTCTACCAACGGATTGTCTGGCGCGTTAACGGCCGGAGCCAACTTTTCTTCAGAATCCAATAATTTGACCGGCGGTGTGGATGGCCAAAACTATCAGGTCGATCTTAATTATGGTGCCAAAATCGGAAACAAAGGTGGCTTTATCAACCTTACAGCGTCTGCTGTTTATCGTGATCCTACCTATAGAGCTGATGCTTACAGTGGAACTTTGTACAATATTTTTAATGCAATAGAAGGGCGCGCAAGACAAAATGGTTTTGATTTTAATAATTATTTTACCAACATCAAGACCGTTTCTTCCGCAAATGCGTCCACAATTATTAACGCCATACATCAGTACGCAGGTCAAGTCTCTTATCTGACCGCCAAGCAACAATCTGACATCCAAGGTGCTAACAGCATCTCTGCACTTCAGGGCTTGTTGGGCGCTGACGTTACTGATAACGAACTAGCTTACCGTGGGCTTACACGGGAAGATTTCAATATGCGTGTTGGGCAATCATCTCTTAGAAGTGGGCAATTTTTTGCCAATGCAGAGGTTCCATTAACTGGCTCATGGAAAGCTTACGCATTTGGCGGTTACGGTTATAGAAGCGGTAATTCCGCTGGGTTCTATAGAAGACCTGTTCAGGCCAATACATTTTCCAGTTTGCATCCAGATGGTTTTTTGCCTGAAATTGGTTCGACAATACAGGATATTTCTTTTGTAGGTGGAGCAAAAGGGAAATTGGGTGAATGGGATGTGGATCTAAGCAATACTTTTGGAAAGAACTCGTTCCGATACGATATCAAAAATACTGGTAATACCACACTGGCTTTTAAATCGCCTTCAGAGTTCTATGCAGGAACAATGGGCTTCAGCCAAAACACGATTAATTTAGATTTCTCTAGGCCATTTGATGTTTTAGCAGGTCTTAATGTAGCGTTCGGAGGTGAAGTTCGATTTGAAAATTACAAAATTACTGCTGGTGATGTGAATTCATATGCACGATACGATATCAGTGGTAACCCACATTACACCAATGATGGAACACCTGTTACATCCTTCCCAACAGACTTTTTTGGCGCCTACAGACCCGCAGGTAGCCAGGTTTTCCCAGGATTTACACCAGCCAATGCGGTAAACAAAGGCAGAACAAGTGAAGCATTGTATGTAGATGGTGAAATTAACTTCACCAAAAAGTTTTTGGCCGATGTTGCATTGAGGTATGAAAATTATTCAGATTTTGGATCCACTTTTAACTATAAACTAGCATTGCGCTACAAGCTTCTGGACAATCTTAATGTAAGGGGAGCTGCACAAACAGGTTTCCGGGCACCATCGCTACAACAGAAATATTTCAGTAATGTTTCTACACAATTCATTGGTGGTGTAGGCTATCAGGTAGCTACTTTTGCTGATGGTTCTCCAATAAAAAATGCTTTGATTGGCTCCGAACTTAAGCAGGAAAAATCAAACTCTTACTCAGCGGGACTTACTTATAAAATCCCTTCTTTGAATCTGACATTTACAGCGGATGGTTATTTTGTTAAAATTAAAGACAGGATAACACTTACAGACGTTTTTGCAAGACCTGACGCTCCTGGATTTATTCAGGAAAAATTTGATGAAGTTGGGGCTAGCCAGGCTATTTTCTTTGCCAACTCAATTGATACAGAGACAAGAGGATTGGATCTTGTTATCAGTCACAAATATACTTTTAGCGAAAAAGTATCTTTGACCAATGATTTTGGGATGAATATTAATAAGACTATCAACGTAGGAGCAATACACGCATCCGATATTTTGGCCAACAACGGTTATATCAATAACTACTTCTCAGAATCTTCCAGGGTTTATCTTCAGGAAGCTATCCCAAGAACCAAGATGAATCTTTCCCATAGTTTAAAGGTTGGTGACTTTAACTTTTTGGTAAGAAACGGATTTTTTGGAAAAGTAACAGATCCTAACGCTGGCGATGCCAACAAAGACGGCCGAATTGACGCTACCGTGATCAATGGAAAAGCTGTAGAAATAGAACACCCTGTGTGGACGGCAAGGGTCATCACAGACCTTTCTGTAGGTTATAGCTTCACCAAAGGCATCCAGGTAGTTGTTGGAGCCAACAATCTTTTTGATGTTTATCCAGCTCACAACTACACGTCTGCAAAAGTATCGAGAGCAACCGGAGTTAGTAACGGACAAGTGGTATATGGAGCACCAGCCTCGTATGATTTATCCAATGCCAATCAATTTGTTTACTCCAGAAATGTGTCTCAATTTGGGATGAATGGGCGCTACCTATTTGCAAGAATCAACTTTGATTTCTAATAAAATCAGTAAATAATCCTTAATTTTCAAACCCGGAAAATGATGTTTAACATCTATTCTCCGGGTTTTTCACATTAGTTAAACTCTATATAAAAAATTATCCAATTACAATACTCAGCTGATCCAATAATCCTGAAAGATTATCTTTCGCAAACTTTGTTTTTTTGAGTTGATTTTGATTGGGATTGATGGAAAAATCCCTCGCCGTACGGAAATCCGCCTGATCCAAAATAGACCTATCAAAAATAGCACCACTAAGATCTGAGTGGTCAAAAACCGATGAAGCCAAATTGCTTTCGGTAAAATCCGCCTCGCGCAGTTCACAATCTTTAAAAACCGTTTTCCTAATATCCAACTGGTAAAACGATGCGTGATTCAGCACACAATGATCAAAACGGAAAGAGATATTGAATTGATTGGCATCTTCAAAGGCGATTCCTATCATTTTACAATTTCTAAAAATCACATCCCGAAAAACCACCTGATGAATTGTTAAATTACTTAAATCACAATCCCGAAATTCGCATTCCGAAAATTTGCTATCCGATAAATCCTGACCTGCAAAATTACAATCTATAAAAGTACAGCTATCATAATCGCCGTTTGCTATTTGTGAAGCGTTGATTCTGCAAAATATCTGTTCGGAAAAATAATCCATTAATCTATAAAATATTGGTTAGGAATTTCTAGGTTTTCCTGAGAAATATCGGCCTGTTCAAAAATGGAAAACTGGATGGTTGTACAAATACTGTTAAGCGCCAGGTCATTTTCTTCCTCGCCAAAAGGCTCCTGAATCTCCTGTATGATCGCATCCAAGGCGATAAATGTATAGCTAATAAAGAGCACAATCACCGGCATCATCCAACCCACAACATCTACAAGCCCAAAAGGTAACCAAAAACAATAGAGATAAACCGTTCTGTGTAACAAAACTGTGTAAGCAAACGGCAGCGGTGTATTGGCAATCCGCTCACAGCCACCAATAATCTGGGAAATCATATTGAGTTGGTTATCAATAGCAGCCAAAACAATCGTGTCCATTTTTTTATCCTGATTTTGCCTGTTGAGCCATTCACCCATCAGATTCAAAATAATTACCGGTTTGAATTTTTTTGTACTGACTCTTTCAAAATTTTCCGGTGACAAAAGAGATTTCAGTTTATCATTGGCATCTTTGTTCCTGAGCTGATAGTTAAGAGCCCAGCAAAATGCGGCAACCATCTTTACAAATTCCTGTTTTTTTTCTTTAGCATCCGCCTCGTCATCATTAATTAAAGTCAGGACTTCACGTGTCAGAGACCTCGTTTCGATAACCAAAGAGCCCCAAAGTTTTCGGCCTTCCCAAAACCTATCATAACTGGCAGAATTGCAAAAACCCATAAATATCGCGAGAGAAAGTCCCAAAAGCGTAAAAATAGCGGGATTAAGATGAACTTTGTATTCATAAATATTCCCCTTGAAGTATAAAACAACCAAAGAAAATAAGGTGATCATTGCCAATTGTGGCATTATCTTGCGCAAAACAGAACCTTTCCAGATAAAAAGCATTCTGAACCAGTTGGTTCTTTGTCTAATAATCATTTTGAAATCAAATTACAGAGCCTTGTGTTGTAGGACGTTTAAAAAACAGATAAATTTACAGAATTGTACGAGGATGAAGAAATTCTGAAATGGAAAATCAAAAAAAAGTTTTAATTGTCACTTATTACTGGCCACCTGCTGGTGGTCCGGGCGTTCAGCGCTGGCTGAAGTTTGCCAAATATCTGCCCGAGTTTGGCTGGGAACCCATTATCTACACACCCGAAAATCCGAGTTATCCTTTAACCGACGAAAGTTTGTTAAAAGAAGTCCCTGATCATATCAAAATGGTGAAGACCAAAATCTGGGAACCTTATCAGATTGCGGAAAAACTAAGCAAAAGCAATAAAAAATTCAAAGGTGGGCAGTTTGATGTCGGCAAAAACCAATCATTTTTTTCCAAGTTATCTATTTTCATAAGGGGGAATTTTTTCATCCCCGATGCCAGGAAATTCTGGGTAAAACCATCTATAAAATTTTTGAAAACCTATTTGAAGGAAAATAACATTGATGTTTTGGTTACCACCGGGCCGCCTCACAGTTTACATCTTATTGGGCTTGGGCTTAAAAAAGAATTACCGGAGCTGAGATGGATTGCTGACTTCCGGGATCCGTGGACAGAAATTTCTTATTACAAACATCTAAAATTAACCAAATTAGCAGACAAGAAGCATAGACGACTGGAACAATCGGTTTTTGAAACTGCTGATATGACGCTGGCAACAAGTTATACAGATGCCGAGAACTTCAGGAAAAATGGAGCAAATGCTTTTTGCATCACCAATGGTTTCGATGAGTCTGAAAGTTCTAGAGTTGGAGAAGTGGAGAATAATAAAACTTTGAAATCCTCAAATTCTACAACCCTAAAACCTAAATTTACGTTAAGTTATGTTGGCGTGTTGGAACAGCTCAGGGATCCTCAAAACCTGTGGAAAGTTTTGGAGGATTTATGCAAAACCAATCCCGATTTTGCACAAGATTTTGAATTGAAATTTGTGGGACGTGTGGATGATAAAATACTGAATGAATTTGAGCGTTCAGTTTTAAAAAATAACATTAACAATCTTGGCTATCTGTCGCACAGCCAATCGGTGGAAGAGATGAAACAGTCTGACCTGCTTCTGATTACCAACTTCCCTAATGAGAGTTCAAAAGGAATCATCCCGGGAAAATTGTTTGAATACCTGGCTACAGGAAAACAGATTATTTCTTTCGGACCAAAAGATGCTGATGTGGAAAAAATTTTGGAAAAAACCAAAGCCGGGCAACATTTTGATTATTCGGAAAACGAAGCTGTGAAACATTACATCTTGTCTTTGTACCAACAATGGAAAGCCAATGAACCGATGACCAATACCGCCAACATCAAAGAATTCAGCAGGCGGGCACTGAGCGAAAAACTGGCCGGACTGATGGATAACCTACCGTAAAGCCCCAATCTGCGGCGCAGCGCGTGAGCAATGGAAGTGGTTATCCTTTTTATTTTTTTTGGAAAATGATATAGTTGCCTGTAAAGTGCTAAAAAATAAAAAGATAAAAACGGACAGCGCGGCCTGCTTGTTTTTCAACAAAGGACTAAAGCGGTGGAAAAACAAAAGGACACGCCCAAAAAATTATTGCTAAGAATATGAAAGATGGCATAAATTTTTCTTTATCTTAGGAAATAAATTATTAATATAAAAAAATCAAATCATGGGAAATAAGACAAACGGCTTATTAGCTTTATTGGGATTGGGCGCACTAGCGTGGTGGAAATACAAAAAATCTTCTCCTGAAGATCAGCAAAAAGTAAAAGATACCATTAACACAGCTAAGGACAACCTTACAAAATTTGGTAATGACCTGAAAGGGAAAGCTAACCAAACGGTAGATCAGCTAAAAAATAAAGCTGAAGAAATTAAAGAAGAAGCGCAGCAGGCTGCACAATAAGATAAAAAATCCGAAAAGTAATTTTCGGATTTTTTTGTAAAACAAACCGCCACATTTTTGCAAATGTGACGGTTTTATTTTGAAAACAGATCAGGTTATTATTTACCTTCTTCCATTTTTCTTTTAAGTTCTGCTAATGCATCGATATCTCCTAGTGTAGATCTTTCTTCGTTATTAGAAGATGCAGATGTACTGTGAGATCTGTTGTTAGATTCTCTTACATTTTTCTTCTCTTCATCGCGGAAGATACCTGTGTGAGAAACAACGACTCTTTTGAACTCTTTGTTGAATTCGATTACTTTGAACTCAGCAGTTTCGCCTTTTTTGATTTTAGATCCATCCTCTTTCTCTAATAATCTTGATGGGCAAAATGCTTCTACCTCAGCATCTTCGAACTGTACAGAAGCACCTTTGTCATGAACTTCTACTGCAGTACCTGTGTGAACAGTGCCTTCAGCATATTTAGTTTCGAATTTGTCCCAAGGGTTTTCTGTCAATTGTTTGTGACCTAGAGATAGTCTTCTTGCCTGAGTATCAAGCTCAAGAACTACTACGTCTAATTTATCACCTACGTTACAGAATTCTGATGGGTGCTTGATTTTCTTAGTCCAAGAAAGGTCAGAGATATAGATCAAACCGTCGATACCTTCTTCCAATTCTACGAATACACCAAAGTTTGTAAAGTTTCTTACAGTTCCAACATGTTTAGAACCTACCGGATACTTAGCTTCGATATTTTCCCAAGGATCTTTAGATAATTGTTTCATACCCAAAGAGATTTTTCTGTCTTCTCTGTCTAGTGTAAGTACTTCAGCCTCAACCTCATCACCTACTTTTACAAAGTCACCTGCACTTCTTAAATGAGTAGACCAAGACATTTCGGAAACGTGGATCAATCCTTCTACACCTGGAGCGATTTCTACGAATGCACCATAGTCAGCAAGAACTACTACTTTTCCTTTTACTTTATCTCCAACTTTAAGATCAGCAGAAAGCGCATCCCAAGGATGAGCTTCTAATTGCTTCATACCCAATTGGATTCTTGTTTTCTCATCATCGAAATCAAGGATAACCACTTTTACAGTTTGTCCGTCTTCTAGGATTTCTGATGGATGGTTCACTCTAGACCAAGAAAGGTCTGTAATGTGGATCAATCCGTCAACACCACCAAGATCTACGAATACACCGTAAGACGTAATGTTCTTAACAGTACCTTCAAGAACCTGACCTTTTTCAAGCTGAGCGATGATTTCTTTTTTCTGACCTTCGATATCTGCTTCGATCAATGCTTTGTGAGATACCACTACGTTTTTGAACTCTGGGTTGATTTTCACAACTTTGAACTCCATAGTTTTACCTACGAACTGATCGTAATCTTTGATTGGCTTAACATCGATCTGAGAACCTGGCAAGAACGCTTCGATACCAAAAATATCTACGATCATACCACCTTTTGTTCTTGATTTTACAAAACCGTTTACGATTTCTCCGGTTTCGTGAAGTTCATTTACTTTATCCCAAGCTTTAAGCGTTCTTGCTTTTTTGTGAGATAATTGTAATTGTCCTGATTTATCTTCTCTTTTATCAACCATTACTTCTACCACATCACCTACTTGAAGGCCTTGGTTGTAACGGAACTCGTTAAGAGAAATAACACCTTCTGATTTGAAGTTGATATCAACAATCGCTTCTTTATCAGTTAATCTTACAACTTTACCAGTGATAACATCATTGTCTGTAAGATCGTTAAGAGAACCATTGTAGATTTCTTCAAGCTCTTTCTTCTCGCTTCTGTCTTCTGCGTTAAGTCCTGATTCGAAAGATTCCCAATCAAATTGTTCTGGTGCTACGTTTTGGTTCAAAAGAACCTCTGCTGAATTTGTCTCTTTTGACATTTTCTAAAAAATTTGTATTCCTATTTTTACAGACTTTGGCCCGACTGTGAATCCTGAAAAATATGGAAGTTGTTAATTGTTAATGTTTTACTTCGCCTAAAGTGCGTTCACAAAAGTGGTGCAAAATTACGAAAAATATTTGAATATAATACTAACTGAAATTTCTTAATTACAAAAATAACTAAGAAAAGTACATCAATAAAAACCCTGATTGCAATTAATAAATTTATTAATAATCAGACACTTATTAAAAAATTAATCAAAAATTAATATTAATTTTTATTATATTTGATAATAAATACTTAATAAACAAAAAACTTATGAATTCGAAATTAATCATTTTTGATGAGCCTGTCTTTTACACAGAGGGACTCTCAAAATTACTTACACAAGGAGATATTTTCAATACTGTAAGCATTTGTAATTCAAAAGAAATGCTTTATGAATGCATCAGCCATGCGCCTCCGGAGTTTATACTATTAGGATCCAACTCACTGGTACTGACAGAAATGTACTGCTTGGTAGAAGATTTGGTTAACAACCATAAAAATCTTAAGATCATCACAATTGGTAACTTTTATGAGGTATCTAAAATTAGAAAATTGTTTGAAAAGGGTATCAAAAGCTACCTAGACACTAATTGCTGTTACGATGAGTTTGTAAAATCTATCGATGCCCTTAACTCCAACCTGATCTATATCTGCGATTCTGCCAAAGAAAGGATGATGAATTTTATAAGTCATAAGCAGAATAATCAAAAAGATCAGACTGACTTTCTACCAAAAGAGAAATGGAAGTTTTGAAGCTAATATGTGATGGTTTAAGCAGCAAAAAAATCTGTGAAAAGCTATTTATAAGCATTAATACGGTAGAAACCCACCGTAAAAAAATCCTTATGAAACTAAATGTTAAAAATTCTGCCGGCGTAGTAAAATATGCCTTGGAGAATAACATTATAGGATAATCCAACAAAAAAAAGAATTTCAAAAACTCTTGACACAGCCCTGAAATTCTTCCTACTACAAAAATTGCAATATATTTTTGATCGTACCAATATTAATTTTTCTACCGATTAATATTTTCCCCCAACACCTCCTCATCATTCATAGTCCGGCATTTCCGCATTACTAAATAAGGTTGTTCTCTGCAAATTGTTACCCGAATTATTAAGATCAATGAGCAATACATTTTTCTGAGAAATTCCATCATTTGACGTATTGGTAAAAATTACCTGTGCATTATTTGGAGAAAAACGGGCATCCAAATCATTAGTTCCATTAGGTTTTTCACTTTGAGAAGAAATATCCCTTACAGAATCATCTAAAAGGTTGTATATAAAAATATGAGAATCAAGCTGTCTGTAATTTGAATCTTGATAGCCTGAAATATCATGAGTATACAGCAAATAATTACCGTCAACCGAAAAATCCAAACCACCACTTGCGCCGCTAACACCAGCGAGAACGGTTTTAATGATATTTCCCAACATATCTATTATCAATAATTTACTATTATATCCATTGTAGTCATTGGTTTTCAATGCTATTTTACTTCCATCATAGCTCCAGTCACATTCCGAGATCAGGCTACCGTCCGGCGTTGTGTAAACCAATTCTATCCCACTTCCATCTTTATTTATCCTGTAGAGTTTATCAAAATTGGCATAAATCAATTCTTTTCCATTAGTCTTCCATGCAAAATCTAACTCATAACTGTTAAATCCCGAAAGTGGAATATTTGTAACTTTAAACACCTCTGAACCATCTGGTTTAGCCGTGAAAATATGTGTACTTCCCCCTTCTGTCCTAAGAAAAGCCACTAGTCCGGCGTTGTTATTTTTCCTTGGTCGCCAGCTGTTGTTGGATAATGAAGTCAATTGAAAATGATCCCCAGCATCGTTACTCGAAACAATATAGAGATTACCAGACTCTTTTTTTACATAATGGAATCTGTTAGCAGGAACTTTATTGGTTGTAAATTTGCTTATTGCACTTAGAACCTCCGGATGAATACCATCCGACACACCTACCTGCCAAAAATAACTTACTCCAAATTTGAGATCTTTCAGACTATAATGTTTATCCTTCAAATCCTTCACTTCTACAATATCTGTATTAAGGTTATTTTTAACCAGCAATCTGTATTTTAAAACATCTAGAGTATCGGGATCTGTAGAATTCCAAGTTAACTCCACTGATAATGGATGACCTTCTGAATTATCTGTGGGGCTTATTAGCTCTGGTTTAGTTGGCGGAGAATTAAGAGACTCATCATCTTCCAACTCAAAAACAATAGTTACCAACTGATTCTGTTTCTGGATATTTACACTTGTAAAATTGGCAAGATAACCAGAAAGCTCTGCCTTTACAGAATAATTACCTATTGGAATGTCTGCAATTTCAAATGTCCCGTCTGCTGCGCTAAAAACCGTTTTTGTTGTAGGATTGGTAAATATCTTAACATTTGCCAATGGCGTATTACTACCTCTCTTAACAACTTTCCCTTTTAGAATACCTGCCTGAGTTTGTTCCACTAATTCCTCATTACAAGAAACCAGTAAGATTGAAAATATGATGAATATTGTGTTTTTAATAATCGTTCTCATGACAATTGCTTTTATTTCTTACCGATATAAAAATTAAAACCTAATGCAAACCGAATTGCTTGGTCATTTCTTTTACCATTTATGAACCCATCCCAAGTATCTGTGAAGCCCAGATCATACTGTGAAGATAAACGTAGTGCAATATTTTTGTCCAACATATACTCTACACCGCCTCCCAATTGCGCCTTATATAAATTAGACCTTTTGGAAGACATCGCACCAGCACCACCGTAAATAAAAGGTGATAGTTTATACTTCGGCAAAATCATACATTCTACATTAACTTCTGAAACTAAAAATGTTCTTGTAAATATGTTTTCATTTTGAACCTTGAGAATATTGGCATTCAACTCAAGGTTGATATAGTTGTTTAAAAAATATTTTACTCCCATTTTCCCACCTACGTTCCATATTGGATTTACATAATCACCTTTGATTTGCTGAGCCTCCAAATCTGCAAACATTGCCAATTTTTGTCTGTAGTTATGAGGTGTTTTATTACCTATTATTCTGCTATTATTAATTTTTTCCTCTTTATCATAATCATCTATAAATCCCTTATACTGCGATTTATCATTAGCTGATTTACCCCAAATACCATCCTTTACACCTTCTATAATCAATGCTTTTACCGCTTTTTCGATCGCTTCAGTAACTGCCAATTGAACAGGTTCGTTCTGAGTAACGCCAATTTCAGATTCTAAAAGCCTTTCTAAATCTATATATCTGAAAAAATTGCCGTTAACACTTGTGGATAGTATCGTTTTTGAAGTATATACCGTCTTAAGAATCTCACCATTAAGGGTAGATACCGCTCTTAAGTAGATTGTAATTCTGTCTTGACGGTATTGGGAAGAAGCTCCAATACCAAAATATCTGGCTCCAATACCGCCCGTCATTACATTGGTGTCATATGATATTACGCCACCTTCCAACAGCATACCTGCATATAACAGTGGAGGTAAAGACTGGGATGATTTTTCAGTTTCTTTGAGGTATTCTTGCCTTGTCGATCTTATAATTTGTCTTTCGTTAAGAAGATTAGCAATATTTTCTCTTTCGAGCGGCACAAACCATTTGCTGTCTTCTAAGGCTTTGATTAAGATTGTTGTAGTACCTTGTGGCACTGCAGTACTCCAATTGCTGCCATTTTCTGATGCTTTATATTGCCCTGTTTGATCCCTGAATTTGTAAACACCAATTACAATTTTTTCTCTTGGAGGAGGCAAGTTCTTAAGTTCGGCTGTATAATTTGTAACCTCTCCCAGTGTGGATTTTTCGCTATTTATAGGCAAATTGAAAAGTGTACTGCAACTTTGAAAAACCAAAAGCAATAACATAACAAGCCATTTCTGATCAAAATAAGTTTTCATCTGATTGGTTTTTATTTTTTATTTGGGCATAACAATTTCTGTTTGCTCACCATTTTCGGTATTCAAAATATTAATTAAAAGCCCTTGAGACGATTGGGTTACCTGAAGATAAAGTGAACCAAACATGTAATTGCCAGGCTTCAATGGTCCTTTTCCAAATTGATCCTCGAACAATTTTTGTGACAATTGACTTAGAATTTGCCTATTAAGACTTGCCGTAAAGCTATCCATCGAATTGAGGCCATTCAACAGATTCTTGTAACCATTATCATTATCAAATTGATTTTGCGCGTTGGCAGAACTCAATAGCCACTGATAATTAAAAGTATCCCCACCAAAAGCCGGGTTAACAGGCTTGTAAACAAGCTGTTGAGATTTTACCGCGCAAGTAATAATAATGAACAAAAAAATAAAAATAGTTTTCATCACATGTGTTTTTAGTATAAGAATTCATTTCTTATAAGATTTCTTTTGACATTATAATCTTTTATATACTTGAAAGCCATGACAAGTTGCTCCTTTTGATAATCTTCATTGGGATTTGTGATAAAGCTGTAGATCAGCTTATCTTCTACCATTATATTGATCTGTCCATTAGATCCTCTGGATGGCAATTCGGAAATAATAATAGTGTAATTGCTCTTTTCAGGCATTTGACTATACTCCATATAGAACGCATCATAAAAATCCTTTCCAACTTTACTTTTTGTTTCGTCTATGGTAAGCCCACTTAACTCAAAAGTTTGACTTTCTTCTACTCTACTCAATTTTTTTTTAAAAGATCCATCATTGATAATCAGACTGTCTTTGGCTATCAATTTTTGAGTTTCTTCATCTCTTATAAATAGAAAAACTTTCAATGCATCTTTATCTGTCATATTGATTGCTATCTCAGACAGTTTTTTTGTCTCGCTTGGATCAATGGAGAATTTTCCGCTTTGCTTATTGTTTGAGAGGTTACCACTTTTACCTTTCTTTATAGACACTAAAAGGTAATTTAACTTTCTAAAGATGGCCGAATTATTGCTAACAACTGCACTCAGTTTAAGCTGCCCCTCTATATCTTTACTTTCGATTTTTGCAATCACTTTCTTTTCTTCCTGCCCTTTGATTTTCAGAACAGGAAAGCAAATTATAGCACCAATAATCAGAATATATAAATTTCTCATTTTTCTTCATTTTAGTAATTTCTCATAAAAATGGTCATGTTATCGCCTTTTACATTTAGCTTTAGCTTTTCAGAAATACTGTTGCTACCAGTTATGTCTATAATATTATTGTAACCTTGGGTTGTTATAGAGGTTTTTGCGGCGGTTTCTGTAAAAGAATTATTGAAATAAACTTTGTTAAAATCCCCAATTTGTTGCAACAAGATGGCTGTCTTATTATTAAGGAAGAGTTCTGCATTGTTGTAATTACCAATTTGTAGTGAGGAAGTAGATTCGGTAATTACAGATTGTTTGATAATAACATCTATAATATTATTACTGTTAATCTGTCCCCAGCTGATCTTTTGTGCATTAAATCTCGCTGAAAAAAAAACAAAAAACCAACTGACTAAAATGGTTAATATTCTTTTCATCATTTTTTTTTAAAATTACATCAGCACCTAAAGAAAAAAAACACGGATATACGTTACAAATAAAAAATCACGGTTTTCAGTTATCCTGTCTAAAATAAGAAGTAGGAGAAAATTATTTTCTCCTACTTCACTATCACATAATTAAAACTAATATTATTGCATTTAATTAGATTGGTTAACAACCAAAGAATTGCTGTTACCAACCTGCATACCAAGGTGGAAATGTGAGGTTCCGGATTGTGTAACGCTTGTATAATTACCGTTACCAATTTGTGAGTCCATTGCCACATTGCTATCTCCATATTGATATTGGCTCAAGGTGTTACCGTTGCCTATCTGCAATCCAGTAGTGATATTATCATTACCGTACTGGTGAGAATCTGCAATATTACTATTACCTACCTGATAGTGAGTAGCACTGTTATCATTGCCGTACTGTAATTGATGAATATAGTTATCAGAGCCTAATTGTAGTGCATAAGCATCATTTCTTCTACCATCTTGTTCCTGCCAAATCTCATTATCCAGACCAATCTGAGTTGCTGTAGCAGTGTTTCTTCTTCCATTTTGATATTGGTTGATATAGTTACCATTCCCTAATTGTGTTGCAGAAGCATCGTTCCTGTTTCCAACTTGCAATTGTTCCACTTCGTTGAATAAACCAACCTGTAAAGTCTTCGCAGAGTTTCTATTACCATATTGGCTGGTAGTATTGGAGTTCCTTATACCCCATTGGTCAACATCAATTGAGTTTCGGTTACCTTTACTTAGAGCTGTATTACTATTTACCCATCCTACCTGGTCTATGTCTGCATCATTCCTATTACCTTGCTGTAGTAAGGAGTTGAAGTTTAATATTCCTGTTTGATCCACTGTAGCAGTGTTTAAGTTTCCAATCTGTGAACTCAGATCAACGTTTGATTGTGCAAAAGTGAAGTTCACGGCCATTAGTGCAACTGCACCTAAAATAAACTTTTTCATTGTAATAAATTTTAATTGGTTAATATTAGGGCAAATGTAATCTCATACCCAAGGCAAAAAACCACCGTAAAAGTGTAAATTCAAAAAATCACTATTTCTAATTACAAACATCTTTCACTATCCAAATCATTACCTTTGCATAATGGAATTAGAATCAATCTTTAAAAAACTGCAGATCAAGGAACTGAACCAGATGCAGAAATCGATATACAAAGCATCTGAAAATGGCAACGACATTGTACTGCTCTCCCCTACCGGATCGGGAAAAACCCTAGGATTTTTATTTCCGGTCCTGCGGAATTTAAAACCTAACATCAAAGGAATTCAATCCTTAATTTTAGTACCGGCAAGAGAATTGGCGTTGCAGATTGAGCAGGTTTTCAAAACGATGGGAACAGATTTCAAAGTGTCGGTTTGCTACGGTGGGCACGATAAAAAAATTGAAGTTAATAATTTGACAGAAGCTCCTGCTGTCCTTATCGGAACGCCGGGGCGAGTGGTTTATCATCTTAGAAATAATAATTTTGATCCAGAAACGGTAGAAACCATGGTTTTGGATGAATTTGACAAAGCGCTGGAACTGGGTTTTCAGGAAGATATGGAATTTATTATCGGGTCATTAAAAAATCTTAATCAGAGAATCCTCACTTCTGCGACCGCAATGGAAAATATCCCAAATTTTACAGGTTTGAAGAATGAAAAAGTGATTAATTTCTTAAAACTTAGTGATCAAAAACCAGACATTCAGCTGAAAAAAGTGATGACAATTCCGGAGGAGAAACTGGACACCTTATTTAATTTGATTTGTAAGATTGGGAACAAAAGAACGCTGATTTTCTGTAATCACCGCGATGCCGTGGACCGTATTTCCGAACTTTTGCGCGAAAAAGGAATCGCCAGAGAAACTTTTCACGGCGGAATGGAACAGGACGAAAGAGAGCGTGCTTTACTGAAATTCCGGAATGATTCTGCAAGAATCCTTATTACAACAGATTTGGCTGCAAGAGGCTTGGACATCCCAGAAGTGGAATCGATTGTTCATTACCAACTACCACCAAAGGAAGACGCCTTTATCCACAGGAACGGGCGCACTGCCAGGATGAATGCTAAAGGTTTTGCTTATCTGATAATGACGGAAGATGAAAACTTCCCGTTTATTAAAAACAATACACCCGAAGAAAATGTTGCCGGATTTGACCGTGTACCAGAGAGGACTCCCAACCAAACTATCTATATTAGTGCAGGCAAAAAAGATAAGGTGAATAAAGTAGATATCGTAGGCTATCTGATTAAAAAAGGTGGATTGGAAAAGGATGACATTGGGCTGATCGAGGTGAAAGATACAACATCCTACGTGGCCATCAACAGAAAAAAAACCGTAGAACTACTAAAAAAACTATCCAGCGAAAAGTTGAAAGGAAAAAAAATAAAAATGGAAATCGCTTATTAAGGCGATTTTCTTATCTAAGTCCCTTAAGATTTGTAGAAAGCACATAAACGGACTTGGATGCTGTGATGAATAAAGTCGAATTATTCTTGCCTCCAAACGTAACATTAGAAGTCCAAGCTTCGGGAATATTGATATGTCCAATCTTATCACCATTTTTATTAAAAACGGTAACACCTTCCCCGGTGAGATAAAGGTTTCCTTGACTATCTAAAGTCATCCCATCAGAGCCCATATTACAAAACAGTCTTTTGGGAGATAGTTTGCCTTGACCCAAGATGTCGTAAACATAGGTTTTTCCCGCATCTATATCTGAAACAAAAAGCTTTTTCTTTTCTATACTGCCAATAATCCCGTTGGGCTGTACAAATGTGTCTAATTTTGTGATTTCGCCATTTTTATTTCTGTAATAAAGACTTTTTTCCGGGATTTCTTGCTTAAAATTAATCCAGTAATCTCGCATATACAAAGGATCTGTGAAGTAGATCCCGCCATCGTTATCTATCCAAAGATCATTAGGTCCATTCAGCCTTTTATGATCGTAATCCGTTATGAGTTTTTTCACTTTCTTATCTTTAGAAATCTGCCACATCTCGCCATTCTCATCAGAGCAGGTGATTAGATGGTCATTTTTGTCAAAATAAGTCCCGTTGGCGCGCCCGGTTTTATCAAGAAATAACTTGATATCATTTGACTTCCAATCCCAAAAATAAATTTTATCGTTGGGCTGATCTGTAAAATAAACATTGCCAGATTTATCGGCAGAAGGTCCTTCTGTAAAAGAAAACTTATCCGAGAGCAATACGGGTTGGGCAAAAGATAAATGACGATCTTGATCTTTAACTTTACAATTAACAAGAATCAAAAGCAATATGGCAAGGCTAAAATTTTTCATAGCAGGAAGTAAAGTCGCAAGGTACAATTTGTAAAAAAGAATTTAAAATAATTATCTTTGGAAATTCACTTTAAACAATGAAACTTAACCTTCCAGACAAACTGTACTACTCTATCGGTGAAGTTGCCAAAGCTTTTGACGTCAACACTTCGTTAATTCGCTATTGGGAGCAGGAGTTCCCGATAATCCGACCAAAAAAGAACAAAAAAGGCAATCGCTACTTTACGCCAGATGACATCAGCAATCTCAAAATTATCTACCATCTGGTGAAGGAAAAAGGTTATACACTGGACGGTGCCAGGATAGCGCTTACAACCAACTCCAAAATATCAGAAACCATTACTATTATAGATCGCCTAGAGTTTATAAAAGCTGAACTGATTAAACTAAAAAATTCGCTAAACGACTGATTATATAATTTTTATAAAAATATATTCGGTTTAATTTTGCTAACTTTGGAGAAAGCACAACTCCAATGAAACCAAAATTACCTTTCCAAATCCGGAAAAGACAATTGGTAAGTCTTGTTTTTTTCGGTTTACTCATTATCGCAATACAACTGGGGTTTTCCACATACAAAAATGGTCAAACACCTAGAAGTCCAAACATCCAGTTTATATCTTCAGAAGAACCCGAGTTACTCCTAACAGATTTTGATCCCAACGCACTTGATGAGAAACAATGGAAAACATTGGGCTTCAGCGATCGCCAAATCAAAACAATCCTGAAATACAAAGATATTGTCGGCGGGCACTTCCAGTCCAAAACTCAGTTTAAGAAATGCTACGCAATCTCTCCCGAAAAGTATCTTCAACTGGAAAAATACATCCTTCTCCCAGAAAATAATGTTAATAATAAAGAAACCAATTACAACTATAAAGCATTTGAAAAGAAAAAATTAACCATCAAAGGGAAATTTAACCCGGATCTCTATTCCCAAAAAGACTGGGAAAACCTGGGATTTACAGAAAAGCAGGCGGCAGCAATCCTCAAATATAAAAGCTACCTGGGAGGTAGTTTTGTAAGCCAGGAAAAACTGAAGGAATGCTTCATCATCAGTGATGAACAATTTTCACAAATGCGGCCATATCTTATTTTACAGAACAAAACGCCGGAAAATTTTGCAAAACAGTATCCAAACAAAAAGGAAAAAGAACCCGTAAAAATCACTCATTTTTTTGACCCTAACGATCTGAGCGTCGAGCAGTGGCGCGCCTTAGGATTTTCTGAAAAGCAAGCCACCGTTATTGTTAATTACAAAGACAAAAATCTGCGCGGCAGTTTTAAAACTTTGGAAGACATTCAACGCTGTTTTGTGATTTCTCAGGAAAAATTTGAGGAGTTAAAACCTTGGATCAGGCTGACTGTTCCTGAAAAGCCGAAAGAAGAAAAAACAATAATCGCCGAAAAAACTGATTTTGATAAAATAAATCTTAACGAGATTACATTCAAACAATTGAGGGAATTCGGATTTATAGAAAAAGATGCAGCCGGAATCCTCGCTTTTAGAAAAAGATTGGGCGGTTTTATTAACAAACAGCAGCTGCTCGAAACTTATGACATTGACCGTGCAATCGCCGAAAGATTGATTTCTACAACAAAACTTAACAACTCTAATGTTGCCAAATATACCCTGAAAGATGCACCCGAAGATTGGCTGAAAACTCATCCCTATTTCCGATATTCTGCAGATAAAATTATCTATTATAGGTTGACCAATCCTGATGATAAAAAAATCTGGAAATTTTTAAAATTAAAACCTGAATATGAAGAAAAAATGCGGCTTTATGTTGTGAATTAAAGCAGAAATTATTCAAAGGTTTTTGCTGAATCCTGTAGTAAAATATTTAATTCTCTCATTTCTTCCTCAGAAAGATTACGCCATTTCCCTACAGGAAGATCAAGTTTAATATTCATAATGCGTATCCGTTTCAGCTTTTTGACATCGTAACCCAGATATTCGCACATCCGGCGGATCTGGCGATTAAGCCCTTGTGTTAAAACAATTCGGAAAGTCATGGTATCAATTTTTTCCACTTCGCATTTTTTGGTAACAGTGTCCAAAATGGGCACACCATTCCGCATCTTGTCCAGAAATTTCTCAGTAATGGGTTTATCCACTCTCACAAGATATTCCTTCTCGTGGTTATTTCGCGCTCTCAGGATTTTGTTGACAATATCGCCGTCCGAAGTTAACAGAATCAAACCTTCACTCGGTTTATCCAATCGGCCTATGGGGAAAATCCTTTGTGGATGATTAATATAATCCACAATATTATTTTTCTCACGCTTGGTATCAGTTGTACAAACAATACCTACAGGCTTATTAAAAGCGATATAAACGAAATCTTCTTCGGGCTTTTTGATTGATTTTCCATCAACAAAAATCTCGTCTTCTTCAGAAACCTTAGTCCCCATTTCCGGGATTTTTCCGTTGATCGTAATCCTCCCATCCTGCAAAAGCTGGTCGGCAGCCCTTCTGGAACAATATCCAACTTCTGAAAGATACTTGTTAATCCTTATTTTTTCCATTAATCTTTACCGTAAACGGTGTAATTTTTATTACTGAAAAGGGTTGCACCAAAAGAAATCCCAATAAAAAAAGCACCGGATTTGTCATAATTTTGACTATATATAAATAATGCTATATCACTATTCAGTCGCTTAGAAAAGGAGTCGAGATAGCCAATTTTCAAGCCGTAATAACTGGTGTTGTCAACATTAGAATGATTGAGTTGTCGCCCGTATTCAACTTCTAGAAAGCCCTTATCATCATTGTTACCGAAAAAAAACTTTGGCTGGATGACCCAGTTAATAAGATGCTGGTCATCAGCAATAAAATTATAGCGAAAACCCGTTCCCAAAGCAAAAAACGACAAAATATGATAACCGCCCACCACGCCAATACCGTAAGTAAAATCGTTTGGAAGATAAGGTCTTATATATTCCTGATAATATGGAGAATCTTTATTTTGATTATCTCTGATCGAGTTGCCCAAGTTATAACCGATCTGAATATTAGGACTGATGTAAAATCCCATTGTCTTACTTTTTTCATCTTTTGATTGAGATGAAGCAAGAACACCGATCATTAAAAATAAGATTATAAAATTTGGTTTCATATTGTGGTGAAGGTATAATTATTATCCAAAATATTAGAACTTGCATCATCTACAGAATAATCGCCAATTTTTGTCCTACGCAATTGTGTAAGATAAGCCCCTACGCCCAATTCTTGGCCAATGTCGTGAGCAAGGCTCCTAATATAAGTCCCTTTGGAACAACCAACAGTAAAGGATATTAGCGGCAAATCAATCTTAATATCATTGATATAATGAATCGTTGTTTTTCTGGATTTCATTTCCACATCTTCACCTTTTCTGGCAAGGTCATAAGCCCTGTTTCCATCAATTTTTATGGCCGAGAAAATAGGTGGTTTCTGGTCTATCTCACCTACAAATTTTTCAATAGCCCTATGAATATCTTCTTCTGTTATGTGAGAAATATCGGTGGGTAAGATTTCCGGTTTTTCGGTGTCGTAAGATTCGGTTTGTACCCCGATTTTGATTTCTGTCCAATATTCTTTTGGAGCATCCTGAATCTCGGGAATCCTTTTGGTAAACTTTCCCGTACAAACAATCAAAAGCCCTGTTGCCCGTGGATCCAAAGTCCCGGCATGACCAATCTTGAATTTTTTCGGAAGCTCTTTGAATTCTCTTTTGAGTTTGTATTTCAGTTTATTCACCGCCTGAAAACTGGTCCAGTCCAAAGGTTTGTCCAATAGAAATATATGTCCGGATTGTAATTCTTCTGCCGTCATTATGAGTTTGAGAATGGTTGGTTAAAGCGATTATTTTTGCCGAATTTATCTAAAAAAATAAAAATAAATCAACAACGCAATACCTACAAAAATACGGTACCATCCCCAAGGTCGGAAACCAAATTTATTCAGCAAAGCAATAAAAGAACGGATCGCAATCCAAGCCACTACAAAAGCCACCAAATTTCCCACAACAAAAACCAATATGTGATCTTGGGATGCCATAATCATTTCGTAACCTTTCTGAGGATGTAAAGTTTCCTTCCCCCAGGTTTTTACAAAAACCGAATAAACCGTAACGGCCAACATGGTAGGCACAGCAAGGAAAAATGAAAATTCTGCAGCTGCTTTGCGGGATAATCCCTGGGCCATACCCCCAATAATAGATGCCGCACTTCTGCTGGTGCCTGGCATCATCGCTAAACATTGCCAAAACCCTATAGTGACTGCCTTCTTTATCGTAATTTCTTTTTCGTGATGAATAACTGGATTTTTGAACCAATTGTCAGCAAACAACAAAACCACACCTCCCAATACAAGAACTGTAGAGATGGCAATTTGGTTTCCAAGGACAGCCTCTATCTTATCATCAAGAAAAAAGCCGATAATCAAAGCTGGTAATACCGCGAAAGCCAATTTGATATAAAACTGAAAATTACTAAAATCAAAGAACTTTTTCCAGTAGGCTGCCACAACCGCTAGAATGGCACCAAACTGTATGGAAACCTGAAACATCTTAAGAAACTCTGTTTCCTCCAATCCCATTAAGTTGGCCGCAAATCCCATGTGAGCGGTAGAAGATATGGGTAAATATTCGGTAAGTCCCTCTACAATCGCGATAATAATCGCTTTGATTAAATCCATAAATTATGTTTTTATCACAAAAAACTTTGCCCCGAATGATCAGGACAAAGCTTTTAAATATGTTTAATTGAAATTAATTTTTATTTCTTTTCAGAATCGCCACCACCTGAAGTACAAAACCAGTAATCACCAAAAGCGGAGCGAGCCTAATTCGGCGGAAAGAGAAAATATCTTCGTTCCAATAGTTAGGATCAAATTTGCCGTCTGGTGTCGTGTTGGCAGCGGATCCCATCATGAGAACAAATCCTAATAAAATCAATCCTAAACCGATGAGCATCAATTTAAAATTCTTATTCCCAAAATAGAATGTTTTCTTCTCCTCAGTTTTTACTGGTTTGCCAAACTGATCCGCAGAAAATTTATTTGTTGCTTTTTTTGTCATTTTTATGAGTAATAAAGATCATCCACGTTGCTACGTAAGAATCTCCATGTTGCAAAGATAGTACTTGCGACGGTTATAAAAATACCTACAAACAAAATTATGATAATTAGCACAACATACTGGTTTGTGTCCTGCACAAAAGGTGTTCCGATTTGACTTGTAAAATAGTACCAAATACCACCCAACGCCAACAAACCTATAAATGCTCCAATGAGACCCAAAACAATAGCTTCCTTGATAAAAGGCATTAGGATAAACCGCCGCTTGGCACCTACCAGCTGCATGGTTTTGATAATAAAACGCTTAGAAAATATTTTGAGTCTGATTGAGTTGTTAATTAACACAATGGCAACGATTAAAAACAATACCGAAAATGCCAGAATCCACGTTAAAATGCGGTTAAGGTTATTATAAACATCAATCGTTAGCTGGTTGTCATTGGCTACATCTTTTACACCCGGTATCGCCTTGAGTTGGGTAACCACACCATCTATCTTAGTAGGATCCACAAACTCTGGCTTAAGCGTTACTTCTACCGATGCAGGAAAAATATCTTCCTCAAAAAGTGCATTGGCGTCTATTCCCAATTGTTTCTTAGCCAAAACAGAAGCCTGCTTTTTGGATATAAATTTTGCTTGCTTAACGTAGTTTTGCTGCTTAATTTTATCAAAAGTCTCCTCTTGAAATTTCTGAGTTTTAGCAGAATCCCTAGGATCAAGATACTCATCAAAGTAGGCTTCTACCACCAATTGCTCTTTGATATAATCAGAATATTTTTGAGCGTTAATTAATATTAATCCAAACAATCCTACAAGGAACAAAACCAGTGAAATACTGATGACTACAGTAACGTTACTGGATCTTAATCGGCTCTTATTATAGTCGTCAACGGTCTTTGGCATCCAAAAATTTTTTGCTAAAGTAAAAATTTTTGCACAAAAAGTCATAACAGTCAATGTTAATAAAATCATAAAAGGATTGTATTGATAATGCTTTAGGTAGAAATTATTGGTACAAAGATCAAAATCGGCATTTTTATTGTTTAGGCAAAATCAAACGACCATTATGAAAGTTACTCGCCGTGCATCCGGAAAAAGTTTTACTTATTTAGATAAAAATAAAGAACGGATAAAAGATCCCGAAATTATCAATTATATAAAATCGATAGTCATCCCGCCGGCTTGGAAAGATGTGGAAATCACAACCAATAAACGCGCTAAAATCCTGGCTTATGGGCGAGACCAAAAAGGTAGGAAACAATACATCTATAACCCGAAATTCCGGGCCAGAAAAGATGCCGATAAATTTGACAGGATTCTACATTTTGCAGAAAACCTAGAGCACATGCGGCGCGTAACAGGACAGCACCTCCGCAAGAAAAAAATGTCACGCGAGAAAGTTTTGGCAGCGATGGTAAGGCTCCTGGATTCGGCTTATTTCCGCCCGGGAAGTCCAAAATACACCCAACAAAACAAAAGTTACGGACTTACGACAATCAGGAAAAAGCACCTAACCATTGAAGGTGACGAGATGATTTTCTCTTACAAAGGCAAATCTGGGAAGTTTCAGGAAAAACATGTTATTAATTCTAAGTTATCACAAGTTATCAAACAGCTGGAAGCATTACCTGGTTACAGACTTTTTAAATATTATGATGAAAACGACGCCCTTATTTTTGTAGAAAGCCAGGACCTCAACCAATATATTAAGGAAATCATGGGCGAGGAATTTTCTGCAAAAGACTTCCGTACATGGGCCGGAACCATGATTGTGGCAGGCATCTTGGATGAGCTGGGAATTTGTGAAAAAAAACAGCAAAAGGAACTGAAACAGAGAATCCGAAATGCCATCGTAGCAGTATCCGAAAAACTAGGCAATACACCATCTGTGGCGCGGGATTCTTACATCGATCCACGGATTTTTGAACATTATAAAAACGGCCACACCATCCATTACTTCCAGAAAGAGATCAAAAAACTCCTTAAAAAGAACGAGAATTTGTCAGAAACTGAAGTCGGTGTTTTGTATATGCTGAAATCCAAACTAAAAACGACTAAGCGCGCTGCCTGATCAACTAAGCCATCAAGAGACAGTGATTAAGTAAAAAAGTTCTGAATTATGATAGTCAGAACTTTTTATTTAATACTTGAGTTGGAAATGATAATTAATAATAACCTAAAACCTTCCACCAAACCGCTCCTACTATAGCAAAAACGACAAGGTTAACAATACTCATCACAAAGCCAATGCCCCACCAACTGCCCATTGTAACATAGCCACTACCAAAAATAATTGGTGAAGTACCCGTGGCATAGTGCGTAAGACACATCATTAGGGATCCGGCTCCCATCATCATGAGATAAAAAGGAACCCTGAGGCTTGGTTCTATCGTTTGTGAACCTACAATGAGGAAAGCGAGCATCATCGCAGAAATATGCGCGGTAGTACTGGCAAAGAAATAATGGGAGTAGAAGAATACACAAACCAATATCACAAAAACCAAAAGGCTGCTCAAATGCATACTTACTAACCATACCTGGAAATTATCTGAAAACCACGTGATAATACCATGTTTGTTTAATTGATCAGCCATCATAACCAGAGCACCAAACCAAAACAATGTATCCCACGCGCTTTTTTGCCCGAGAATCTCGTCCCATTCCAAAATTCCGGTTATGATCATTAAAAACAAACCGATAATAGCCGTGGTTGTTGGATTTACCATAAACTGATTACCAAAAAGCAACGCAGGAACGTCTGCCCAAAGGACAAGCAACAAAGCAAAAATACCTAACATCAATTTCTCATTAAGCGAGAAAGCTCCAAGTTCTTTAATTTTTTCTTTCGCAAACGCTGCAGCATTAGGCGTGCTGGTAACTTCTGGTTTTGCCAGAAGATAGATAACCAATGGCATCAACATCATTACAACCAACCCGGGAACAAACATAGTAAGTGCCCAGGTGCTCCAAGTAATATGAAGGCTGGTTCCTGCTACTTTATTGACATATTCCATCACCAAAGGATTTGGGGCAGTTGCTGTCAAAAACATCGCAGAAGAAATTGGATTGGCGTGGTAATTGACCAACGCGAGATACCTTCCAATTTTATTTTGGGTGCCATCCTCGGGCTTAGAACCGAAGGCCAGCGCTATAGATTTCATAATCGGATGGATAATTGCACCGCCTCTTGCCGTATTACTTGGCGTTAGAGGAGCTAGCAATGTCTCGCAGAACGCTAAAGCATAACCAATACCCAATGTTTTTTTTCCAAAAACAGAAATAAAATAGTAACCGATCCTCTCACCCAGCCTTGTTTTTATAATTCCTCTCGAGATCATAATAGCAATAACAATCAGCCAAATAAGCTCGTTAGAATAACTGGCCAACGCATCCTGGATGGCAGTCTTACTGGTTACGGGCAACGCAACGCCGTTGGCATCTAGGTGAGGCGCAGTCGCTTTGAAGATGGCTACCAACGCAATACCAAAAAGTGAAACAACGCCCACGCTAGAAGCTTTGCCAATGATTGCTACAATAGATGCTACAAAAATAGCCAACATCGTCCACGCCCCTTCTGACAAGGCGTCCGGCTTTGGAATCATCAAAACGAGAATAAAACTGACGAATGATAAAATGGCAGGCACCAAATTGAAATGAAGGTAAAACTTCTCTTTAACCTGTTGTTGGAGATCTTTCATTTTTCCAATTATTTTACTGTAAAATTAGGGCATGCCATGCTGAATATTAAAAAATGCTATATGATAAATAACATTTCTTATCAAAATCATTAATCATTATATTTAACTGAATATCAAGCAACTAACTATTATAACCGATAACATGTATGTTTAAAATCATTATTTCACAAAAGGTTTAAACCAATAATATTATTCTCTCTTCATTACAAGTAAAAAGTTATAAACTATTAATTTGACAAATCCTTAAAAACATTCCCTATTTCTTTGATAAGATCCGTTGGTAACATCGCCTCTCTCGAATACCGATTGGCAGCAAGATCTCCAGCTTTACCATGAAGCCAGACACCAAGGATACCCGCATCCTGCGGATCATATTTTTGGGAAATCAATGACGTGATAATGCCGGTTAATACATCGCCGCTACCGCCTTTTGCCATCCCCGAATTTCCTGTGATATTATAAAAGACTTTATTTCCCGGCGTGATGACCGCTGTATGATGATCTTTGAGAACTATAAAAATATGAAGTTCCTGCGCTTTTTTATTGGCGAGATCCAACCGTTCAAAAGAATCGTGGGTTTTGCCAAATAAACGTTCAAACTCCAGCGGATGTGGCGTGATGACAGAATTTTTTGGAATCAAATTTAAATTTTGACTTTCGGCCAAGATATTCAGAGCGTCTGCATCTAGGACAACGGGATTTTTGTATGTTTTCAGAAATTCGAAAAGGGCTTTCTGCGTTTTTTTCTCTTTACCCAAACCCGGGCCAATGCCATAAACCGCTTTATCCTCCATCTCGATATTATCCAGAAAATGGTCGCCGGATTTTATAAACATAGCTTCCGGCAACTGGGATTGCAGAATCTGGCAGCCACAATCCGGCGCCATTGTAAATGTCAATCCACTGCCGCTTCTCAGGGCTGCCATTGTTGACATTAGCACAGATCCCATTTTACCATAACTGCCACCTACCAAGATGCTTTTCCCAAAAGTACCTTTGTTGGTGAACTGCTCTCTTGGCTTGTAAATGGATTTTATAATAGTTTCATCAGTCACAAAAAAATCAGTTTTTGCTTCATCGATATATGACTGATCCAGACCGATGTCCAACAGCTCCACCTTACCACAAAATTGACCAGTCTCCGGATGCATAAAACTACGCTTGTAAAACTGGAACGTGAGCGTAACATCCGCCTTAAAAACGGTAGCATTTTTTTCGGTGATTTTATCCGCATATAAGCCAGACGGAATATCAATCGCAATTTTGGTCTGTTGAGCAAGGTTCAGTTGCTCTACCAGTTTCTTTGCTGCGCCGGCTAAACTTCTATTGAGACCATACCCAAAGAGCGCATCTATAATAATGGTCTGCTCATTATTCTCTGTAGAATATTCGGAGAAATACTTGAACAAAATCCCGCTGTTCTTTCTGATTTTTTTATAATTGATTTTTGCATCCTCCGAAAAATCCTGTTTGTTCCGGTCTATATAAACTTCTACATCAATGGCTTTTTCGCTAAGAAGCCGTGCTATGGCAAATCCATCACCACCATTATTACCTTTCCCACAAAAGACCTGAGCCTTTTTGATATTCTTCATATTATTTACAATCCACGAGGCACAGGCATTGGCAGCCTTTTCCATCAACTGGATAGATGAGATGCCATTTTTGATGGTATGCTGGTCACATTCTTTGATTTGTGACGCCGAAAGTATTTTCATTTTTACAAAAAAGTTATTTCTCAAATTTAATCAATATAATTCTGACAAAAAATCAATTTGGAGGGCATTTTAAATAAAAAAAACGATATTTTTGTTTATTAATTAAAAATACAACTATGGGATTTGTAAAAGAATTTAAAGAATTTGCATTCAAAGGGAATGTGGTAGATTTGGCAGTCGGTGTAATCATTGGAGGTGCATTTGGTGCTATTGTAAAATCGTTGGTGGATGATGTCATTACACCTTTGCTACTAACGCCGGCACTGAAAGCTGCAGGTGCAGAAAATATCAAGGAACTGTCTTGGAATGGTGTTACTTATGGTAATTTCCTGTCATCTGTTATCAGTTTTCTAGTGATTGCTTTTGTTTTGTTTTGGCTGATAAAATTAGCTAACAAAGTCGCCAAAAAGCCCGAAGAAGCCCCGGCAGGCCCATCTTCTACAGATGCATTGTTAATGGAGATCCGAGATGAGCTTAAGAAAAAATAAGCTTTTATTGTAGAAATAAAAATGCCACATCTCTGTGGCATTTTTTATTTTAACAAATCGATTTCAAGAATATTGTTATTCTTTTTCATCCGTTCATTCATCAGTTTTTCCTGAGATTTGATATAATCCGCACCATTTAAACGGTTGCCGGCTTCATCTGTCATAAAAATCTCCCCTTCCAGAGTTTTTTTCTTAAAATTAGCCAATAGATCATTCCTGTGGGCTTTGTAGGCATTTTGATACTTCTTAAATCAATTACTATAGTATTATCCCAACTAAAATTTCCCTGTCAATATTTCATAACATTAGGATTAATTTACAATATCCATCTCTATCCTGTTATTATCCTTTTTGATTCTGGTTTTCAGTCTTTCTTCCTGATCTTTTGCCATTTGCACAGAATTGTTGTCTTTACCGGTCATAACAATGGTTGCGCCACCCATCTGCACTTGCCTGATACCTTTTGTAGGATCGTTTTCGTATTCTTTCAGTACCTTCTGAAATTGCTTTTGATTAACGGCAACTTCCTTGGCATCAAAAACGTTAATGTCAAGATCTGTACTGATATTCCTAATGCCTCTTAGTTCCATTTTGTGGGAACCGGTTTTGTCTTCAATTTTAACAATCAGCCCCGGCAAACCATAGAATTTATAGGGCCCGTCCTGGATTGGGATTTCTGTAGAAAACCAGGCAATCCAATGTCTTCCGGCAAAATCTGCTTCTGCCTTTTGGGCGTTCCATTCCCCAATTTTCTCTTTTTCTGACGAAATTTTCCAGTTGATTTTTCGGTTTTCCGATATGTTGTAAGCATCCATTACCAATCTGCGATGAAGATTAACCTTATAATCCGGATACGTTTTGGTAACCGAATATCTAACTACAGGCATTTTTTGAGGTGGCGTAATATTGATGGATCCGGTTGCTTTTAACTGGCGTTCCAGATCGGCCTTCATAATAGAATCTGAGTTAAAAACAGTGTAGCTGTAATATTTGGACCCATTCTTCGAAGTATCCAGATACATCATTTCTTTCTTGACATCCGCCGTATTGGTAGAATCTGGGATCAGTTGATACTCATAGATAAATCGCTTATTTTGCCCAAAAAGGCACACACTCATTATTAAAAGAAAGATCGTAAAAAATTGTTTCATGGGGATTAATTTTAAAAGCCGGCGAACGGGCTAAAGTATTATGAAAATAAAAAATTGATTACTTGGTAATGATTTCGATTTTCCCATTCCCGCTGGTTTTGAAAACACTAACTGATGCAATCACCTTGGGATCTATTTTATCTAAATCATTTCTGTCTATCAGTTTACCATTAACATAAACCAATGCCTTTCCAAGATCAGCAGACCTAGAACTATCAGGGATATTAAATAACTGTCCATTTTCAACCTTCAAGGTTCGTCTTGGCAACATAACAGTTTTCACCTCTTTACTAAGTGCCATCACCTGGCCGGACCTGTCGATCCTCTGCGGTGGAGTAATTTCACTTTGAGTCAATATCATTGGTTGTGACATATTAGACGTGGCGTTGATACTGATGGTCCACGGGCTGTTCTGGTGCATCTCTTTGTTGAGCTCCCGTTGCTTGTCCTGAAGTTTTCTCTGCTCCTCCATCAGGTCTTTTTGTTTTTCCTGAAGTTGCTTTCTCTTTTTTTCTAATTTTTTGAGTTCTTTCGGAGACAATTTTGACTTGGCTGTATTGAAAAACATATCATCGGAGAAACTGTAAGTGAAATTATCAGGAATACCTCTCATAATTCTAAGCTCTTCCACAGTCGGCACACGTCCATAGGCCATAGAACCTTCTTTAAAAGCATCCTTGCCATATTGTTCTTTTAGTATTTTTTGAAACTCTTCTTCTGTAAACGTTTTACCAAATTTTTCAATCGCTTGGTTCGCTCGTTCCTGAGCTTGTTGAATTTTTCTCTGAAAATCTGGTGAATTAACATTTTTCATTGCTTCCTCTGCGATCTTCTGAGCATCAGCTAAACGTTTTTTAAAATCGGGAGAGTTGACTCTTTTACCTGCTTCCTCTGCACGTTTTGCAGCGTCAGCCATCCGTTTTTTGAACTGCGGCGAGTTAACTCTAGCTTCTACTTCTTTGGCGCGCTTCTCAATATCAGCATATTTTTTATGCCATTCTGGGGAATTATAAAACCCTGCAACTGCGGAAGCGTTTTCCTCAAGCTCTTTTAAGTTTTTCTTATAATTATCAGAGTTCACAATATCATTCATCCGAGTGGCAAGAGCTTCCATATCATTTTCAAGAGCTTCGAACTCAGGCGAATCTTCTTTTTTTGCTTTTTTAAGAGCAGACAATTCTTTGCTTTTTTCAGCCATTTTTTTGCTAATGGCAGCCATTTTCAAGTGATCTTCCTGTAGTGCATCAGAAAAAGCCTTGGTTTGGTTCTGATGATTGATCGCCAAACTGTCAGATTCTGATGGCTTTGGCTTAATTGTATCCATTTTTAGTTGCTCTACAGCAATCTCTATCGTTTTATTGGTTTCTTTGATCTCCTTGTTTTTCGCATTTACCATATAGGCAAACACCATAAAAAACAGGATTGGCAGCGCAAAAAGCTTTCGCGCATAGCTATACTTAGTTTTGTTTTTTGTAAGCATTGTAAGTCTTTTTTTGAGGTTAGATGATAAAAAAGGACTGGTTGCAGGTAAAATCCTACCCGAGAAATGACTTTCCAGAAGCATCTGCGCAAATGCCTTGGTATCAGATTTCTTAACTGCTTTTTTGTCCGCCAAATATTCGTGAATAAGATTGATTTCTTTGTTAATGAAATAAAATACAGGATTGAACCAGAATACAGACTTTGCCACCTGCATCAGCAGCTTGTCCCAGCTGTGTTTCTGCTCTATATGCACCATCTCGTGCTTTAGAATCTGCTGTCCCACTTGGGAATTAAGATCGATAGATTGCCTCCAAAAAAGATTTTTGAAGAATGAGAATGGAGCATTATTAAGATCTGTCTGATAAAATTGGATATCTCCTACAGTTTCGTTCGGAAAATGTTTTTTGATCGTATTAATCTTTAAAATCCCTGCCAAAAACCGTATCAGAAGAGCGACTGAAACCACTCCAGCAACAGCATAAAAAATTGTATAAATAGTGACATCATTTTGTTGATTGGTATTTAATTCATTTTGATTCATCCTGCTCAGCAGCAGGTAAAGATTTTTATTGGTTTCCATTGTGAAATAGGAAACTTTTACAAGCGGCAAAACCAAACTTATAATAACGGAAAATAACAGATAAAACCGGTTATAATGATGAAAAGTTTTATCCTTCAAAAACAACAGATAGTACGAAAACATCACTGCCGAGCAGAGAATCATTTTCAACAAGTAGAACGCTAACGTTTCCATTATTCCTTATTTTTAAGTTCGTTAAGTAGCAATTCCAGATCTTTTACACTGATTTCGTTTTCCTCTACCAAGAAAGAAACCGCGTTGGTATAAGACCCTTCAAAGTAATTTTTAACCAGGCTGCGGATAGAACGCCCGCTATAATTCTCTTTGGAAACAATCGGGTAATACTCATGTTGCCTGCCAAACGTTTTGTAGCTGACAAATCCTTTCTCCATAAGGATCTTAAGGATGGTAGAGATTGTATTGGTATGCGGTTTTGGTTCGGGGAAAAGTTCTAAAACGTCTTTTAAAAAACCTTTTCCTATCTGCCAAAGATATTGCATCACCTGTTCTTCTGCCTTGGTTAACTTATTCATTTTCTTTATCTTTTAAATCAATCTTATTATCACTAAAAATTTAGTAATACAAATTTAGAATTTATTTTCACTCATACAACTATTTTTATAGTTAAAACAAGTTAAAAAATACAAACCATTGGTTTTCAGCAATAAAAACATTCTTCTACAAAATATCAATCAAAATAGTTGTATTTCAATAATAATGCTGTATATTTGCAATCCAATATCGCGAGGTAGAGCAGTAGGTAGCTCGTCGGGCTCATAACCCGGAGGTCG
>NZ_JBWEYV010000011.1:0-117417 GCF_056329745.1 Epilithonimonas sp.
TTTTTCTAAAAAAAACAAAAAAAATCGGAAGAAAAAATCTTCCGACCATGACTAGCTTTGACTTCACCCTTTAATCGCTCGCTACGAAACCTGTTCAACGTATTATGATCAGGACGGCTCATTGCCGAAAGCCACATAAAATGGATGTTTTCCTTCAATGCCTGTTCCATTTTCCGACTTGAATAAATGTTACTCAAATAGCCATAAATCAATACTTTCAAAAGCATTTTCGGGTGGTAAGATGAAGTTCCTCCCGGTTTATAGCTTTTGATTAAGTTTTTAATATCCAAACCATCGATGATGTTTGAAACTATTTTCACAGGATGCTTGTCATCAATCAACTCCGATAAATTCGGAGGAAAAAGCAAATTTTGTTTGGGATTGTAATCTTTAAAGACTACTTTTGACTTAGTTACCACACAGCAAATTACGAAATTTGCAACTATTAGGAAAGCCGAGGCTTTCCTTTTTTGCATAAAAAAGGCTATCTCGCTTTTGAGACAGCCTCATTATATTGTGGTAATACATCGATAATCTGATATAAAGAATCGTTTTGTTGATTATTGTTTTCTCCCATCAATCAAATAATTTGAATTTTACAAACTTACAATAGAAATATTATAGCTGATTAAATTTATCCATTGCACTAGCTTTGATTTCATCGGCAATGTCAATATAGGGTTTCATTGCCTTATAATCGCTATGCCCAGTCCATTTCATGACCACTTGCGCAGGAATACCCAATGACAGGGCATTACAGATAAATGTTCGCCTTCCTGCGTGAGTCCCCAAAAGAGCATGTTTCGGAGTCACTTCATCAATGCGTTTGTTACCTTTGTAATAGACCTCTCGTACAGGCTCGTCAATTTCAGCCAATTCCGCCAGCTCTTTCAAATAATCATTCATCTTCTGATTGGTGATGACGGGAAGAACTTTATCATATTCAAAATTAACTTCTTTATACTTGTCCAGTATTGCCTTGCTGTGATTGTTCAATTCGATGATTAAGCTATCTGCAGTTTTGACAGTGGTAATTTCGATATGGTTCTCTTTTATATCACTTCTTCTAAGATTGAATACATCGGAATACCGAAGCCCCGTAAAGCATTGGAATAAAAAAACATCTCGAACTCTTTCCAGATATTTTTTTGTTTCGGGGATTTTATATTCTCTCAATTTCGTTAGTTCTGCCCAGGTCAGAAATATAACTTTCTTTTGAGTGGTCTTTAATTTTGGCTTGAATAATTCAAAGGCAAAATTAGACGTATATCCTTTCTTTTTGCTCCAGCGAAGAAACCATTTTAGAAATCCCATCTGCTTACCGATGGTACTATTTCGAAAACTCTTTTTATCACGGAGATAGTGTACAAATTCGGTCAGTTTTTTCTCGTCCCATGATTCGAAAGTCAAATTTTTGTCAAAATCTTCCAAATGCTTTTTCGTGGTGGCAAATTTTTCATAGGTAGCTTCTGTCCAATTGTTATGAACCCCACAATCCCGTACAAATTCGTCAAATTTATCCATAAACGAGAGGATGCCTGTTTCTAGCATCAGATTATTGGGCAATTCCTTATTTTGTCGATTATTGAATGCTACTTTAAGTTGTTCAGGATTAGGAATGATTTCATTTACTTCACACTCTTTGAAAATATCCTGAATATCCGAATAGTATTTTAAAAGGTCTGAATTGATTTCGGCTGCGGCCTGCTTGAGTTTATTGGTACAGCCATTTTTTACACGTTGCTTGTCTTCATCCCATTTGGAAATGTCGATACGGTAACCTGTTGTAAACTCTATCCTTTTATTATGGTAAATAACACGCATACGGATGGGAACATTCTCTACCACAGGGACACCTTCTTTCTTTCTTTTTTCAAGCGCAAAAACTATATTTCGTTTGATATTCATGGGTGTAAAACTTAATAATCGACACCCAAATTTACACCCAATTTTTAATATGTACAAAGATTATTTATGATACTTTATCATAATCATAAAAAATGTTATCTATTGATTATCAATATTTTGATATTTTGTGATTACCTAAAAGAGTTCAGGAGAAAGAGCCTCCAACTCCACTTAAAAAACCATCTCAATTGAGATGGTTTTTTTAATTAAATAAGTATTAAAAAGTAATGCTTACTGCATCACAGAATAATCCTTCCTATCCACACCAATACCTTTCAGTGTCAATTTTTTCCAGTGTTTTGGAAGTACGCTTTTATGCTGAATAATACCTTTATCTGTTATATCAAGTCCTCCAAAACCATTAATGAAGGTTTGCAAAATTCCGCCTGCTCCTGTCATAAAATAAGGATTGGAGCTGGATGGCGTTTCTGCCAACACGCCAAAAGGTGGTCTTTGGTTCGGTTGATATGCTTTTTTGAACATCGCATACGCTTTATCAGCATCGCCTAATCTTGCATATTGAACAGAAAAAGCTGAAAATGTCATTGCCGGCCCGTGGTCTTTGTCAATTTTTGACGTGTAATATTCCAGATCTTTTTTAATTTGATTGGCATCGGTAATGATCCCCAAAGGATACGCCAACAGATTGACATCTGCCTGCTTAATCATTTCACCTTTATAGCCTTTATATTCCTGCGTTACACCATTACTCATTTTAGAAATCACCAAATGATCACTGATGTCTTTCCATATTTTAGGGGCTGTTTTCCCAACAATTACAGCAGCATTGGTGGCATATTCCAGTGCTTTTTTAGCAGCAGCATTGGTATAAGCATTGTCATCCACCCCTTCGGCATATTCATCGGCGCCAATCACGTATTTGATAGAATAGCTTCCGTCCTCATTTCTACTTGCTCTGGAAGTCCAGAATTCAGCAATCTTTTGCATAACAGGATAAGCTTCTTTTGTAAGCCAGTCCTTATCTTGAGTCATTAGATAATAATTCCAAAATGCGATGGCAATATCTGCCGTAATATGATGTTCAAACTGACCTGTGAGTGCATTAATTGGCGTTGCTTCTTCACCTTTATCATCAGATTCCCAAGGGAACATGGCGCCTTTGTAACCGTAGGACATAGCTCTGTTTTCAGCCGCTTTCAGGCGATCTGTACGGTAATCAATCATCGATTTGGCGATACCCTGATTCATAAAGAGCATTGGTGGATACATCCAGATTTCGGTATCCCAAAAAATATGACCGCTGTAAAAAGTGCCAGACAATCCCATCGGAGAAATACTCAACCTAGAGTTTTCCAACGCATTAGAATACAGATTAAACAAAGCGGACCTTGCTACCAATTGTGCTTCATCATCGCCTTCAACCACAATATCACCTTTCCAAAGATCTTCCCAAAGGGCATAATGATCTTTCAGAATACGGTCTGTTCCTAAATAAGAGACATAGATCACTTCCCTCTCGGACTCACTTTTTGGATCGTTAAAATCTCGGGATGTACAAATGGATCCTACCAATGAAAATTGGATGGTTTCGCCCTTTTTCAAACTGCCTTCAACGATGTTCTTAATCTGATCTTCATTTCGGGAAATGAGTTTTTTATGATCGAACAAAAATTCTGACGACGCCACAACTTTATGGGCTTTTTGGGCAGATTGGGCTTCGGTTTGCAGAATTATTTCCTTACCGGCATCCAGGCCAACGTGAGCTTCTTTTACCCGCTTTTTAACATCGATATAAGAATCGGGCACATCCATTTGATTGATGCATTGCATCTGGATCTGATCTAATGCTTTTACTTCAACCGTAATCAATCCCGAATAAGGTAGATTGCGAAGAGCGGTAATGGTATACTTGATTTCGGCTTTCCCAGGAATGGTAAATGAAGTGGTGTGGGTGGCTTTTTTAAGATCTAAAGACTGCTTCCATTGGGTGATGGAACCCATCTCGACTTTTTGATTATTCAAAAACATCTCCATATGAAAGGGATTAATCCCCTGCAAAGCCTGATTAACACCGGCATCTCCAATATCGAAAACGTGATTGAGCATCACATGTCGCACAGAGAATGGCTCCTTCCAAGGTAAAATACCTATTTTTCCACTGGCAATAGGGGCGCCTACATAATTATCCGAATTCTTGGCTTCTATAGTCCACAATGATTTTTGGTTTTGCGCGAAACTATTAACCGCTAAAAATAGAACCAAAAACAGTGTGATCCTGAATCTTTTATTCATACTTCAGTTTTACTAATTTTATTATTGAGCTTTTTGTCTGCATCAATTTTATATTAAAAACGGCTCCGTTTAATCTGACAATCAATTATAAAAAATATCAAAATGTCAATCTAAGCGGAGCCGAATTAATAATCAATTGATTATGGTTTTAAACCATTTCTACATATCCTATAAATGATGAATTACAATGATTTAAGACCTTTTGTTTCTGCTTTATCTTTTACAGGAACAATGCTTACGGCATAACCGCCACCTGCTACAGACACCTGCTCCAATTTTGATTTTTTAGTTACCAAAACTTTGCGAATGTTATAAGCCTGAGGATTTTTAAGATAATCTGCATCTTTTGCATCAGAATAAATAGTTGCGATGTACTGCTTACCAGCATCTAGGAAATCCAAAGAAATTTTTGATGTAAAAGGTGTATAACCTGCTACATTCCCTACAAACCATTTGTCAGATCCTTTTGCTTTTCTAGCTACGGTAATATATTGTCCTGGTTCAGCTTCTAGGTACTTGCTTTCATCCCAATCGATTGCGACATCTTTGATAAACTGAAAAGCATCGGCAAATTTCTCATAATTCTCTGGGAAATCTGCAGCCATTTGCAATGGACTGTACATGGTAACATATAATGCCAATTGGTTAGCAATAGTTGCATTAACATGGGAGCCATTGGTAACATCCATCTGGAAAATACCTGGCGTGTAATCCATTGGGCCACCTATTAACCTTGTGAAAGGTAGAATGGTAACGTGGTTTGGATTGTTTCTTTCATTTCCAAAAGCTTGGTATTCTGTTCCCCTGGCAGACTCGTTGCCGATAAGGTTAGGATACGTTCGCGCAATTCCAGTTGGGCGTACAGCCTCGTGAGCGTTCACCATAATTTTGTAATCTGCAGCTTTTTCTATCGCATACTGGTAGTGGTTATTTGTCCATTGGCTGTAGTGTGTTTCTCCCACAGGAAGGATGTTTCCTACATATCCACTTTTCACGGCATCATAACCATACTTGTTCATCAGTTTATAGGCAGCATCCATGTGGCGCTCATAATTTCTTACAGAACCTGATGTCTCATGGTGCATGATCAATTTAACACCTTTTGAATGCGCATAAGCATTAAGGGCTGCAATATCAAAATCTGGATACGCTGTTACAAAATCAAAAACATAATCTTTATCGTGGCCAAACCAGTCTTCCCAACCAATGTTCCAGCCTTCTACCAAAACGGCATCAAAACCATTTTTTGCAGCAAAATCAATGTACTTTCTTACGTTAGCATTGTTGGCACCATGCTTTCCATTAGGCTTAGCTTTAGCATAATCGGTAACACCTAGCTGTACAGACGGGAACTCATCTGTATATGACCAACTGCTTTTCCCGGAAATCATTTCCCACCAAACGCCTACATACTTCGTTGGTTTAATCCACGATGTATCGGTAATTTTGCTAGGGTCATTCAAGTTATAAGTCATTTTGGAGGCCAAGATATTTCTGGCATCATCGCTTACGATAATCGTTCTCCAAGGTGTGTGGCGTGGTGCCTGCATTTTACCTTTGTCCCCATGAGAATCCGGCGTTAACCAAGACTCGAAAACCATGTTTTTGTCATCCAGATTAAGGTGCATACAAGAATAATCAATCAAAGCTGCCTCGTGAAGGTTGATGTATACGCCATCTTTGGTTTTCATCATTAATGAAGTCTGTACTCCTGTTGGTGAAAATGAAGTTTGGGAAACATTTCCTTTTTCATAAGATTTTGTCATCAATCCTCTGATTTCGGAGAGTTTAGATGTTGTATAGTTGTATTCCTGCGTATCGTAATCTCCCGGGATCCAATATGCAGTATGGTCGCCTGTCATTGCGAACTGCGATTTCTCTTCTTTTATCGTGAAGTAAACCAAATTGTTCTGCTGAGGAAACTCGTAACGGAAACCTAATCCATCATCAAACAAACGGAACCTAACGTCCATCAAACGATCTGTCCCTTTTTGCTTAAGGTTAATTACAATTTCGTTGTAATGGTTTCTGATATTTTTTTGCTCACCCCAAACCGGTTGCCAGGTTTCATCAAAGGAGGCAGTCTTAGAGCCTACTATTTCAAAATTATTGTTTAAAAAATTTCGCGGATCATTGGCCGGCGCATCTTTGGTTGAAAGTAAAAAACCTAGTCTGCTTGGCTTAACCACTTCTTTGCCTTTGTAACTAAGTTCGTAGGAAGGATACCCACCATTTTGCACTGCAAAATTCATTACAAATTTTCCGTCCGGCGACTGCAATTTCTGAGCTGCAACCAGCCCTACCAGAAATAATGCTACAATTAAAAAAAACTTCTTCATTTACTACTAATTAACGTTAATATTTATTTTAGTTCTGTTATCAGGTATTTTGATTAGGATTTTGTTTCCTTTTTCGTCCCAGCTCCACAAGGTTTTGGTGGTATCTTTATCGATGTCCAACGCATCAGCCGCCACAAAATTGATTTGCTTGCCATTCACTAGAACCGATTTAGGCCTTTGTTCTGCTAAGATGCTCAATACAAAATTACGCTTGTCCGACTGGCGAAAGCCTTTATCTTCTGGAGTAATCTCAATCTCGTAACCAGCAGCCTTGGTAGTGCAGACGATGTTGGTACGGGAAAAAATATTTTTAAGATAATCCTGATTTTCGCCCTCATCTTCATAAAGGCTAAAACTTGTCTTCTCATCCTCATAATTGGGGAAAATATGAAAATAAACAGGATAATCTTTTTTCTCGTGAATGTATTGCATAATAGGCATCATTGGGATAATAGATGCTTTTCTCACAAAAATAGGAATGGTGTTGAGTGGTGCTTTGTAAGCAACAGTTTGGCCGCCAAGGTATTCGGTTTTTTTATCATTAAAATCAATCCATTCGCCATCGGGCAAGTATACTCTCTTCACGCGTTCTCCTTTTTTAAGGACAGGAGCCACCAGCAATTCCTCGCCGAAGATAAACTGATTATCAATTTTTGCCGCTTCCAAATCATTGGGATATTCCATAAATAAGCCTCTGGTAATAGGCAGTCCAGTATCGTGTGCTTTCCTTGAATAGGTGTAAAGATAAGGAAACAATTGGTATTTTAACTCTATTGCAGCCTTGGTATTTTTTTCTGCTACTTCGCCAAACATCCAAGGTTCTACGGCATTGTCTCCCTCATGGTGGGCACGGCTCAGCGGACAAAACACGCCAAACTGCATCCATCTTGTATAGAGCTCTGCCATTGCAGGATAATCGGTAATATCACCACAATACCCGGAAATATCGGTTGTCCAGAACGGGATTCCGCCCAAACCGGCAGAGATGCCAACGGCTACTTGATTTTCCATCTGTGCCCAGCCATCCAAGACATCATTTCCGTTACCACTGTCATTGGTCCAACCAAATGTATAACGCTGCAAGCCTGCATAAGCAGAACGGGTCATTTGGAAAATACGACGGTTGGGATTGCGTTTTTCAAACTGCTCTTTCACCACTTTGTCCCAAGTTAAACCATACACATTATGGATCTCATCATGCATGCCAAGCCGGTGCTTCATATTTAAGCGGTCCGTATCTTCTTCGTTGCTCCAGGCAGGTTCTCCCATATCGGTCCAAAATCCTCTAATGCCATCATCAATTGGTTTTTGCTGATATTTGCCCCACCAGTCGGCCACTTCGGTAATGGTAAAATCTACCACGCCACAGTTTCCTCCCCAAGGCCAAGGCATGTCATACGCCTTGTTGGTACGGACATCTTTTACAAAATACCCCAACTTATCGGCTTCTGCCCATTGTTTATTCCCTTTTTGAGAAATCACAGGATCCTGGGAAACAATCATTTTGATACCATTGTCTTTCAGTTTCTTCAACATCGCTTTTGGATTGGTATAATTGCCTTTTCGCCATTCGAAATCCTGAAGATTCTGAGTCCAGCCAATATCTTGATAAATGATGTCAATAGGGATTTTTCTTTTTCGGAATTCTGCGGCTACTTCCAGCGCCTGATCCTCTTTGGTATAAAGACCACGACTTTGTGCAAAACCTAACGCCCATTTTGGAGGCATAATCGGTTGCCCTGTGAGTGTGATGTATTGCTGCTGTATCTCCTTATAATCTTTGCCATAGATAAAGTAATAAACGAAAGCACCATCCGGAGCTTCGAAAGAGTAATAGTCTTGGGACTCTGTCCCGAATTTAAATTCGGTTTTATAGGTATTATCAAGGAAAATTCCATAGCGGTAACTGCTCATAAAAAACGGAATGCTCTTGGCTATCGGGTCTTCGGTAACGCTGTAACAAGGCCTGTCGCTGTTCCACATTTTGTAGTTTTTCCCCCGGCGGTTGAGTGTTCCGGTTTTTTCGCCAAGCCCAAAAAATTGCTCATCGCTACGCAAAACCTTATAGGCTTTCACACTTTTGTCTTTGGAAACCTGTCCCTGATCTTTGTAATCACTATAGATCAGTTTTTGATAATTATCAAAAATCTGAAGCTGCATCGGGTTCTTGTTGATCCGTATACGAAGTTTTGAGGTAAAAATTTCGTATGCGGAAGTCTCTTCATTAACGCCGATGTCTCCAATATTTTCAAGTTTCTCATTAACCACTGCAAAAGTGGGGTTGCTTCTAGTGAATTTGCCAGATTGATCAAACCATATTTTTATGACGAAATTGCTATTCACGGTTAAAGAAAGTTTGGAACCGTCTTTCCCATTGAATATCACCTGATTTCCTTTCTTGTTGTACGATGTACATTCGGTTGCCAGCAACATCGCCGAGTGGAGCAATGCTAAAGCAAGGAAAATCATTTTTTTAACCATTGTTTTGCTTTTTAATTCAATTTAATTTAAATTATTAAGTATAAAATCACACGGCATTGCTACCGTGTGATTTTTGATAAGAAAAAATTACTGAATATTAAGTGTATTAGTATCTAAATTAAGTGTAATGGTATAGTTTCCGGCAGCCGGCACTCGCCATTTAAGGTCTGTTGCATCACCACCTTCACATTTTACACGTTCTGAAAATGCACCATTTGTAATGCTTTGATCTTTGGTTTTAGCCACCAACTCTGTCCCGTCACACCAAGAGGTGTTAAACTTAGTAAATTTAAGAGACCCAGCTGTCAACGGACCTGTATAGGTATACACACTTCCATTTTTCTGCATTGGTGCCAATGTTCCCATGTTCCATGAGTTAGGCGTTGCATCACCAATAATGTAAACATCTACTTTCTCAAATTTGATGGTATTATTAGCAGCATTTAATGTGATCTTGTATCTGGCTGCCTCTGCGGAGGACACTTTCCATTTTAGATCATTGTCGCAACCTTTTAGCTGTTGCACAGCACCGTTTACCAGCCCCTGGTTGTCTACCATTGGACGGTACCAGTTACCACACCAATCTCCTGTAGTTCCTGCAAGGATCTTGAAATTACCCGCTGTTAAAGAGCATTCTAAAGTAAAAATAAACGGATTGGTTTTATCCTGAGTAAATGACTTAGGATCTTTGATATCCCAACCACTTGGCGACGCATCTCCAACAATGTAGATATCACTAAACTGTGGCGCATTCATCTTTTCTACTTTGATAGAAAGACTAACCAGGTTTACCGTAATCTTGTACAGACCAGCTGTATCTATAACCCATTGTAAATCTGCACCGCTGCCACCTTCGTTATAAACGATTTTGTTATCATCCGATGGATCTTTGGTATAGAAGTCCTGCTTCCAATCGCTGTTTTGATTAACAGCAAATTTGAAATTACCTGAAGACAATTGCCCGGAATATGTGAACTCCGACGGGTCTGTCTTACTTCTCATAAGTTCTGTTGATTTGGTAATATCCCAACCACCAGGTGTGGCGTCACCCACGATAAACAAGTGATCTGTAAATGGCTTGAATGGCGTTACTGTAAAATCTGCCACTGCAGTCTGTGCGTTTACAGAACTATCCCCAAAGCTGGCAGTTATGCGGGCCTGCATCGTAAAAGGTTTCCCCGGTTGAGCCCCGTAAGTTTTTACCAGAATGTTGTTGAGATCACCAATTTTCATATCATACGAGTAGATATTTTTACCGATCTCATAAACCTGAGGATGTGCAAAGTTATTATCCTTCTTGTCGATTTCCAACTTGTAGGTGATAGACGAGCTGGTTCCCATATTGTTTCCAGCAGTCCATGAAAAATTATAGTTGGAATTGTACATGTTAGGCAGAAGCTCGTTGATCTCGGCTGTTTTTATAGACAGCGCACTTATCTCATGCTCCTGGCTTGCCAACTCCTCTCTACAGGCCAGAATGCCCAGAAAAGCCAGTAATGGCAAAAGAAGCAACAACTTTCTATTCCACTTGTTTAAGTTATATAGCTTTTTCATATTTTTTCTATTATTAGATGATTAATAACCAGGATTTTGTGTCAAATTTGGATTTCTGTCTCTCTCAATCTGAGGAATTGGTAACAGAAGATGCTTATTGGCTGCATTGGACTTTCCAATAGAGTGAAGGAAGTTTAGGCCGTATTGTCCATTGTTAACCCGCACAAGATCAAACCAACGCTGCCCTTCGAAAGCCAACTCCATCCTTCTCTCATGAAGAACTTTGTCTCGGAAATCCGCTTGCGATAAACCGGAAACAGGTGCTAGCCCAGCCCTTGCTCTTACAAGATTAAGCGGAATTGCGGCCTGCGATGTTTGCCCCAATTCGTTAAGAGCTTCGGCTTTCATCAGCAATACTTCGGAGTAACGCATGATTGGGAAGTTAAGCGGACTGTTGTTATATGATGGGAAAGCGGATAATGGCACCAAGAATTTTCTTACGTTGTAACCCGTTAGCGAGTAAGAAGGTTTGTAATCTTTACCGTCAAACTGAGGACATCCGTCGTAGAAAATACTTTTTGCTTTTCTGTTGTCGCCGGTCTCATAGCTGTCTACAAATTCCTGTGTAGGCTGGTTCCATCCGTAACCACCTCCTACAAAATTGGATCCTCTAGGCCCCATGAACGGACTCGCCCATGATGCTTGATTTTGGTTACCCCAGAAATCATAATTTCCATCTGACGCATATTGTACCTCGAATAGAGACTCGGCAGAGTTTTCTGTATTAACGTTGAAGTTATTTGAATAATCTGCATTAAGAGAGTAGCCCATACCTTCTAACTGATTGGTCAATTCTACCACTTTCTGCCAGTTGCCCAATGTGAGATATACTTTTGCCAATGCTCCTATCGCTGCACCTTTGCTTGCTCTACCTTTGTCGGCATCGCCATAAGTTTGTTTTGTAGGAAGTAATTGGATAGCTTGCTCCAAATCTGCAATGATTAGTTTATAAACATCTGCTTTTGGTGAACGGGCCGGATACAAATCTCCGTTTACATCCTGCGGCTCTGTTACCAAAGGAACGTCACCAAAAAATCTTACCAATACAAAATAGTAATGAGATCTTAGAAAGTAAGCTTCTCCCAAACTACGATTTTTAACGGCGTTGTCTATGTTAAGACCTGGAGCCGTTTTGATGACAATGTTACTGGAAAGAATCCCCGGCCATGGACCTCTCCACAGGTCTAAAACACCAGGATTATCTGTACTGGTAACAAAATTGGCCAGCTGTGTGGTCTCTATACCGTCATCACCACCACCAGCGCCTACAATACTGTTTCCGGCAAAAATATCGGTGGTCCACATTCTCATGTTATAAAGCTTTGGCCATTGCAATGGCTGGTAAGCACCGTTTACCATTGTTACCAACTCTTCTGCAGTTTTTGGATAGTTACCTGTATTAATGGTATCAGGTTGCACCTTGTCCAGAAAATCATCACTACAATTAATCATTGAAAGTGTAAGAAGTGCGAATAGTGTAATTTTTATCTTTTTCATGTCTAGTTGTAATTAAAATCCGATATTAAGGCCTAGTGAAACAGTTCTTGTGATAGGATAAGTCCCGTTATCTATCCCGTTTACAGGTACTTCAGGATCAAAACCGGAGTATTTTGTCCATGTAATTAAGTTCTGTGCAGATATGAAAATCTTAACAAGGTTTAGGTTTTCTCCAAACACACCTTTTGGAAGGGTATAACTCAGGTTAATATTTTTCAGTTTGATGTAAGAACCATCTTCTACATAACGGTCACTCACACGGGAGTTCTGGTTTGGATCTCCAAAAATAGCACGCGGCATGTTGTAGCTGGTTCCTTCTCCTGTCCAACGGCCTAGTACTGCCGTACTCTGGTTTTGGATAACAGACATCGCCTCGGTATACATCCTGTTGACATTCATAATGTCATTACCATAACTACCTTGCAGGAATATCGTTAAATCAAAATTCTTGTACGTAAACGTATTATTAAGTGAAAATGTGAATTTAGGATTTGGATTTCCGATGATGGTACGGTCTTTATCATTGATCACACCATCATTATTAAGGTCTTTGAAACGGATATCACCTGGCGCTGTACTTGTAGTTGAGCTGGATCCTGGTGTTTGAACCGCATGAGCATTTACCTCTGCCTGATTTTGGAAAATACCATCGGTAACGTATCCGTAGAATACATTAACTGGGTAACCTGCCATTGTAAGACCTAGCATACGGTTTAGGTTGTTGCCATCCTGAGCTCCCGGAATATATGTTTTGCTATTGATATCTACTGCATTGTTTTTGTTGTATGAAAAAACAACATCTGTGGACCACTTAAAGTTTTCGCCTACAAAGTTTTTGGTAGATAATGTAGTCTCTATCCCTTTGTTCTGAATTTTACCGGCATTAATAGATGGCGTATATACATCGGAGTAACCAGACGTTACAGGTACCGACATTGGAACCAACATGTCATTGGTATTTTTAAGATAACCATCTACGATTAAGCTAACCCTGTTGTTGAACATATCCAAATCAAATCCAACATTGTACTGCTCCTGCCCTTCCCATTTTACATAAGGATTGGGTAATACAGTTGGCATTACCGCACTTACAAAAGTATTGTTGAAGTTATACTGGTAGGTGTTATACGACGATGCAAATGCATAATTCCCGATATTCTGGTTACCAGTAATACCATAGCCTAGTCTAAGTTTTAGGTTATTAATGGTTTTGGAATCCTTCAAGAAGTTTTCATTGGAAATACGCCATGCCAATGCTGCAGAAGGGAACCAACCCCACTTGTTACCTACTCCAAATCTTGATGACCCATCTCTACGTATGGTAGCGGTTAAGTAGTATTTGTCTGCAAAATTATAGGTAGCACGACCCAGATACGACATTAATGCCCATTCAGCTGCATTCCCATGTTGCACTGGCTGCAAAATCCCGTTATCTATCTGCTGTGTATTTTCACTGGCAAATTTTTGAACAGATGCATTAAGATAATTGAACTGGTTGGTCTGCGCACTGGTACCTATTACTGCATTGATATGATGTTCACCAAAGTTTTTATCATACGTTAAGGTATTATCCCATAACATAGTAATGCTACGGTTGCTTCCTTCATACAGGTAAGAGTTGTCCTGGGTCTTTACGCCCCATGCATATTTTGGAGACCATGTTCTGTCATACCAAAGGTTGGCTTCTACCCCACCTAAAGATTTGAACTTTAAATCTTTGATAATATCCAATTCTGCGTAAATATTACCCTGGATATTGTAACCCTTTGTAGAAGTATCTATGATACGTGCTTTACCTATTGGGTTATCTATATCACCATAAAGCATCGGGTTGCTTCCCGGACCCGCATAATTGCCGCTGGCATCATAAATTGGTCTTGTAGGTAGGGAAAGAATGGTGTTTTTGATATCAAATCCGCCCTTCGTTTTCAAATCGTGCTGCAACTTAACGCTGTTACCAATTTTTAGGAAAGGTTTTATTTTGGTATCGCCGTTCAACTGTACAATATAACGGTCGTAGTTGGTATTAAGAACCACTCCTTTTTGATTAAAGTAGCTGGCAGACACATAGATATTGCTTTTATCAGACCGGTCACCATATGACAATGAGTAGCTGGACATCATGGCAGGTCTAAAAAGCGCCTTGATCCAATCTGTGCCATTACCCAATGCTGCTGGATTAGCAAATTCTGGGTTAGTAGCCTGGCCGCCATTTGCAAGAAGCTCGTTATTAAGTTGAGCATATTGTGATGCATTAAGAACTTTGGTCATGTTCGTCACACTTTGCACACCTGTAAATGTATCAAAATTGAGTACCCCGCCTTTAGCTCCTCTTTTTGTAGTAATCATTACCACACCATTGGCACCACGTGCACCATAGATAGCAGTAGATGATGCATCTTTTAAAATATTAATAGACTCCACATCACTCATATTGATCTGGTTAAGACCACCATTTAGTGGCATCCCATCTACTACGATAAGTGGATCATTATTTTGGATGGTACCCGTTCCACGGATACGGAATGCAACATTACTTCCTGGCTCACCAGAATTGATCACATTAACACCCGATGCACGCCCCTGAATGGCTTGCCCAATATCTGCAACCGGCTGATTCCCGGCTTTGTTAAGGTTAATAACAGAAACAGAACCTGTTAAATCTTTTGCCTTCGCCTTTCCGTATCCAATGACTACAACCTCGTCAATCTTCTGTTCTTTTTGAAGACTGTCCGTTTGCTGAGCATATAAATTTCCGGAAAAATAGAGAGCCGCTACTGCAACGGTACTTCTCAAATATTTTGATTTCATTTATAAAGGGTTTTATATTTTACTTAATAATAATTTTTTGTCCCACAATCTTGTTATCAAGATTTACATTCAACATGTATATGCCCTTGGCGATATTGGTTACATTAATTTCGAACTTGTTAGCTCCTATACTCTCCTTCCTTATCAGTTTCCCACTCATATCATATAGCTCGTAGCTTTTCATTTTATCATCTTTGGAAGAAAGAAAAACTGCCTTATCTGCTGGGTTTGGATATACCGACAGGGCTTGTTTTGCAACTTCTGAAACAGCTAGCTGATCATAAATCCTGTACTGCAAAGTCATGTCATTAAAATCAATATTATAAGTGCCTGCTGTTGGCAAATTAAAACTGATATTAGCGCCACCTCCAGTGGTCTGTTGTGCAAATGCATCAGTACCTGTGGCATTACCCCAGTCGTTGCCCGACCAGTTATTGGTGTTGGCAAATTTCATTTGGTAATCACCGGCAGCTAAAGAAAGTCCTACTTTTTGCCACTTATCATTCTGAAGGGTCATTTGCTGTGGCGCCCAGCCACTGAATGATCCTGCTACAAACATATTTTGCTGATGAGATGGTGTAAACTGAATACTATACTGCAATGTGATTTCATTGAAATCAATGGTATATGTTCCTGGCGTAGTGATCGTAAAACTAACGTTACCGCCACCTCCTGTGGTTTTCTGTACAGATCCCGATAAGCCTGTAGCGTTGCCCCAGTCCTCTCCACTAAAGTTGTTGGTATTGGCAAATTTTAATTCATAATTACCTGCCAGAAGAATTTGGTTTTTGAGCGTCCAAGAATTATTTTCAAAAGTCATTGGCTTCATACTCCAGCTATTGTAAGTTCCGCCCACATACATCTGCTGATAATGCCCGCCGGTTACATTGAAGCTTTGCAGCTTAGGAATAGCAGCACAGTAGCCTCCAGTTCCTCCTTGTTTTGCTAGCACATATACTGTTCCGTTAAAACCGGTAAGCTGAACTTGGTTGTTAACAATCTTTGCTGGTCCCGACGCAATCTCGTACTGGATAGGTTGTCCAGAGTCTGATGAAGCTCCCGGATCAAAAGCAGCATCCGCAGAATTTCTATCGGCAATTGCCGGGAAAGTGATGGTTTGCGCATTACAACTTTCCGATGAGTTTTTTGATAATTTCAAAATCACACAGCCGTGCGGTGGAACTGTTACAGAGATATCACTCATTTTACCAAGATTGGCATGTTGCCAAAGATCTCTTACCATCACCTGGCCAGATAGCCCCAACTTGTTTTGAAAATTTAGACTTCTGGTCTGTGCAGTTGTTTCTCTATTAAAAAATCCGATAATCCAGTCACCGTTGGACAACTGCCCTCTCCATGTCTGGCTATCTACAGTTGTAGGATCATTACTAAATGGTTTTCCTACAAATTTTGCAGCATTTAGCGCTAATAATTCAGCATTTTGGTAAAGCCAAAGATCGTTGCCTATAGTATTGTATTGATCGGCTATTGTCACAGGTCCACCTGCTAATATATTAAGAGAAATAACACTTCTTTTCTCTGTATCTTTGGCAAAAGTATTGATTCTAAGAAAATCGCCATCTAGTTGTACCTTATTATTTCCTGTAACTTGGGACCAATAAACAAAACCATCAAATGCATTGGCATACTGAGACCAGGTAGTATAATGATGCCCTCGGTCTTTATCACTGAATTTGTACCAAGTTCCCTCACCCGCATCTTCATTGATTCGGAAAAGATGCCCGTATTGTTTTTCCAGCTCTGCTGTATTAAAAAGGTTGGGCATAACAAGGCTTAGGTAAACACCATTAGCATCACAAGCCTCACGCATCCACCGCAGTGCCTTCTCATACTGCTGCTTTGTTCTTTGCGGGCCCACTGTCCCCAGGTTACGGTCATATCCAGACTCAAACCAGGATAAGAAGTCAACCCGAAGGTACTTGATGCCCATATCTGCATAATATTTGACATAACCCTTCACATATTCTTCTGCTCCCGGTCTGTCAACTTGAACCCAAGTGAACCATTTCGCATTCTCACTCGTATCGATAAGAGAGGAAACATTAATATTAGTACCAACAATCTTTTTGGTAGTATCATTAGGATCTACATGCAGCCATAATGGATTCTCATACATCCCAAAGGTCATTCCCTTGCTCTGAAGGTACTGGGACCACCAGGCGTAGTCATGTTGCCAATGAGAAGAGTGACTACTTCTATAACCGTTTTGGTTAATCTGGCTTGTGTCTCCCCACCCATCCATACACACCATATTATAGCCATAGGATTTAAGGTTTTTTTCAAGCCAATCGATATTATTAGTGAGTGCTTCTTCTGTAAGATAGTTATCCTGTACACCTGCCATCTCTCGTGTGATATGGTATTCGTAAGGATTCCAATACAAAGGTGCTTTATAAGGATTTGTCTGTCCCTTATAGAAATTACTACCCATGAAAATAATTCCAACTAGGCAGTAAAAAAGATGTAGTATAATTTTTTTCATACAAAAAGAATTAGCTTTTAAAACTATTAACACAACATTAATGAAATGTTAATTGTGTGTTGCTAATATATTTCTGTTATGATGCGAAAAATGGAACTCTGGCTTGTTTGTAAGCTGAAAGTAAACGTTTTCAGCACTATATAAATATTAAAAATTTGATTATCAGCATTTTATAAAATTACAAAGTCAGTCTTAAAGTAAACATTATGCATTAGAAATAGCCCCAATTTGCATAATTTTCTTCTCAAAATCATCATTTTCAATCACAGATTTTACCTTGACCCGGCTTCTGTAGTTATAAATTGTCCTTACAGAATATCTTAAGAAATCAGAAATCTGATTAGAATCATTAATGCCCAAACGGATCAAAGCAAAGATTCTCAGCTCAGTATTTAATGTGCCGTTTTTGATTAAATACCGCTCATTAGGCTTTATCATTTTATTAATTTCTTCAACAAAATTTGGATAAATTCTTAGAAAAGCTGTATCAAAATTTTGGTAAAGTTCATTAAGATCCATCTCGTCACTTTTCTTATTATTCACCATTTCCGTCAATTTATCCACCTGTCCCAACGAAAGCCTTCTGGAGATTAACTTTTTGTAACGCTCAAATTTCTCAAGATAAATAGAACATTGATTGATAAAAAATGCCACATATTCTTCCATCACAGTATTGGCCTCGTCCAACTTGCCATTAACAAGTTTGAGATCCTGATTAACTTTCTTGAGTTCGTTACGTGATTTTGCAATGGTTTTAAGCTGTTTGTAAATAAAATAAACTGTAATACCCAGTATCACAAATAACAAACTGATAACAATGATGGATAAACGAAGTTTACTATTCTGATTATTAATAGTTAAAAGATAGGTTTCCTCTATAATAGGCTGTACCTTGCTAATCTGTATACTACGGAACCTGGCGTTATAAAAATTGGCATCTTCTAGCGCAGATTGGATGTAGATATACGCCCGCTCGCTCTCTCCTTTTTTGTAGAGAATGCTGGCCAATTCCTGCATAGATCTATTTTCTTTGGTAGAAGATTCTATATCGGAAATCGCAGAATATATAAGGCATTTTTCCTGAGAATCTACATTACCTAGCCTGGCTTCTATCACGGCTTTACAAAAACTACCAATTGCGAAGAGCCTCGTTCCGGGCTTGGTTGTCTTTAGAAACCTATCTATATTATAATTGGCCTCTTCCCACTCATTATTGATTCTGTTCTTGTGACTTAGAAACAAAAAATAAAATGGGTCGGACGGCGCCAAGGATTTATAAGCCGAGGTATAGTAATCGTTAAGCTTTCTTTTATAAGCTTTCCCGTAGATATTATTATCATTGCTGTAGTCCACAAGGTTATTGTAGAGACATTCGTAGGCGGAATTGTATGAAAAACGCAGTGCTTTTGGTAACTGCTCTGGATTAATTTTATCTAAAATTTCTTTGGATTCGGTAAAAAGACCTGTAGTAGAGAGCAGTACAGACCTCTGCAAAAGGGTCTGGTAAAGCCAATAATTATTATGATTTTTGATGGCCAACTCCTTATTACGATCTGAATAGATATAAGCTGAATCACATTGGTATCCCAGATACTCCTCTACAATCTGATTATTAATATTATATGTAATACTATCGTTATCAGTATGCTGATGAAGATCATTCTTCAAAACAAAAATCTTTTTCTTTTTGAGATTTTCGTAGCGTTTTTTAGCATTGATTTTTTGGTCCAGCTTTTTTAAAAGCAACTCGTTACCACTATCTAAGGCTTTATCTTTCCTGCAACTAAAACAAACAATGAGAAACAATGATAAAATAGAAAATCGTAACGGGGCGGGCATATGTTAGAAAAATTTTCAGCAAGTTATGATTTTTTTAAATGATTATAAAGTGCATAAGAGATTACAATTGCCGATTAGCATATTTATGAAAAAAGCATTTTAAAATCAGAGTATAAATAATTATATTCACGGTTCTAAAAATATCTATTATGAGTGTCCATATCAGCGCAAAGAAAGGGGAAATTGCCAAAACCGTTCTAATGCCGGGAGATCCGCTAAGAGCCCAATACATTGCCGATAATTATCTTACCGATGTCCATTTGGTAAGCAAAACCAGAAATATCTACTTTTTTACAGGGAAATATAAAGATAAAACCATCACAGTTGGAGCCAGCGGAATGGGTTTTCCCAGCATTGGCATTTATTCCTATGAATTGTTTACAGAATATGAAGTAGATACCATCATCCGCATCGGAACCTGTGGTGCCTACAGTACAGAGTTGCAGTTATTCGACATCCTGAATGTACAAAATGCAGCCAGCGAAAGTACCTATGCCAAATATGCTTGGGGAATAGAAGATGAGTTAATCTCCTCTCAGGGCAATGCTTTCGGTAATATTATCGATACGGCAGAAGAATTAAATCTCAATATAATACCTACCAATATCCATTCTAGTGATATTTTCTACAGGAAAGACCCTGCTGTTCCTGCCATTGCAGAAAAATATAATTGCCCAGCCGTAGAGATGGAAGCGTTTGCTCTGTTTGCCAATGCACAACATCTTGGTAAAAATGCCGCAACCATATTAACCGTGTCCGACATCATCCCTACAAGAGAATTCATCTCGGCAGACCAGCGCGAACAAGCTCTGAGAACCATGATGGAACTTGCCCTTGAAACGACACTTAAATACTAGTATAAATGCTTCTTAACAGAAGCATTTATTTTATAAGGATTCTAAAAGTTCAATCCTGAAATATTCAGTTGCAATTGCGCTTTGGTGTCAATTACCACGGTAATATAATTATCTGATAGCAAAAACTGCGTGGGTTTAAGATCCAATACTCTTCCCTGAAGGCGCAACCCTTTATAGTACTCTTTATTAAAATTATCGGTTAGGCTCTTTCTAGACGTTGTTTCTATTTCTGCCAAAGGGATACCATAATCTTTTTCTATCATGCGACGGATTTTCCCTTCAAAAAGTACCGTAAGCATTTTTTGAAGTAGGTTTTTAGTTTTCAAATTAAAATCGGTGTTGGTGAGAACAATTTTATGATTAACTGCATCATAAGCCGGTTTTCCTTTAATAAAAGCTGTCCCATTAACCGCTCCTTCGGCTTTCACCTCTATCACGATTTGATCTTTTTCGGGATAAACCTTTATATCATCCACTTTTACTGTGTTCTTACTATTATTTAGGGGAAATTCCTTATTTAAAAACTGCTGCCTGGCCAGTTTTGTAGCTTCATCAAAACCAATATTAGCTGTAGTTTGCAGGTTGAATATATTCTGTAGATTAGGGTTTATTGTAAAATTTGGTACAGTACTCACATCATTACTGCCCAAGGGAATCTGCCCTACATATGTTTCGGAATAGAGATCGATCCCAATGGTGGTTTTAATCTTGTCTGCAAATACTTGCAAAGGTGCCATGTAAGTATTCTGCGGTGTGATTTTGAGCCATGTATTATACTCTTCGGAGATATTTATCGGTTTAGAAAACTGGTTCCAAGCCATTACGAGATAAGGCTGAAGGTTAAATTTTGACTTAACCTGCTGATCAATCAAATCCGTGAATTTACTTTGTTGTTCCTTTAATGTGGATTCTATAAAACTGGCAATCGGAATCTTGACTTTCCCATAATCCAAAACTGGTTTCTGTGTCCAGACAAAGCCTGCGGTGGTAGTTTTGGTAGCCAGTTTCCAATCCGGCGTAGCCGAAATACTGGTGATAAAATTCATGATCAGGTTAAAATTGGTATCTTTATAAAGATAATATCCCAAGGTTCCATAACCCTTTTCTGACCAAATTTTTAGCGGCACCGATATCATCAGCCTATTATTGGTTAACGCTTTCAACGCAATATTGCCTTGCTTCTCTACCTTAACTTTGAACTGGTCATTATTATTATCGGTAAAGGATTGATCTTCGTACAATACACCTTTTACGGACTGATTGATCAAATTATTAATTTCAGAAACAGGTAAAGAGACCGGCAACGTAATGCTGGACTTGATTTTTGGTAATGTATATGAGGGAGCAGAAACCTGAGCTAACAAGATGGATTGAATAAAAATTGAAAATAAAAAGAATACCTTAAGCCTAAACATATATTAAATGAATTGATTCTTTACAAATGTACAATGATTAAAGAACGTGAGAGCACAGAGGTAATAAAAATTCCGATTCTCACGAACCGGATTTTTTTATTCTATAATCTCTGCATCCACTATTTTGGGATTCTTTTTCATACTCTCCCAAAGCAGAAATTTATCTACTTCTTTCATCAGGAGAGGGATTGCAAATGCCAGTATTGCAAGATCATCCAAAGCGCCAATCACAGGAATAAAATCTGGAATAACATCAATGGGAGATATGACATATATTAAAGCTAAGGCTGGTAAAAGGACATCTGTAAATTTCATCTTATACTCACCTTTGTAATACAATTTGAACATGCGAAATACAGAAGGTATCTTTTGAAGAAAACCCTTGTGCTTAATCGCTTCCTGAGCCAATTTAAATTTTGAATATTTCATTTTGTGTTGAATGTTAATTTATTGAGCAGAAAATTTACAAGATTTGTTCCAATCCGCAAACTCCTAATATAATTAACGTTTGTTGGCAGAAATTACTTTAGGTCAATCTTTCGGTCAGTTTTGCAAATTGTTTCTCTGCATTTTTATCTTCGTAAAGGATGTCGTACACCGTATTGATGATTGGTAGTTTTAATTTTTTATCCTTACAGATGGAATAAATTCCATTGGTAGCATAATAGCCCTCTGCGACCATACTCATAGACTGAATTGCCGACTTCACGGTGTAACCTTTACCAATTAGGTTCCCCAGATTCCTGTTTCTTGAAAACAGTGAATAGGCTGTAACAATAAGATCTCCAAGGTATGCACTGTCATTCACGTCTCTAGGCTCCGGATAGATCGCCTCTAGAAAAGTTTCCATCTCGCGAATGGCATTAGAAACATAGACTGCAATAAAATTATCACCGTAGCCTAATCCACTTGCAATACCAGCCCCGATGGCATAAATATTTTTAAGAATCGCCGAATACTCATTACCAAGAATATCCTTACTTGTATTAACTTTGATATAACAGGAAGACAAAATATCTTTCATCACCTCGGCATCCTCATGTTCGGCAACCGCTACCGTAAGGTAAGATAAGCGCTCCATAGCCACTTCTTCTGCGTGACATGGTCCAGCAATAACCGCTTGATTCTTAAATCCAATCTTAAAAGTATCCCTTAAATAATGGGCAACGATATCATTATGTTTCGGAACAATACCTTTAATCGCCGAACAAAACAGTTTATCTTGAAAATCACAAGTTAATTTTTCCATAGATTCTGCAAGGTAAATCGAAGGAACTGCCAGTATAACAACATCGCACTGAGATACCATCTCATTAATATCCGTTGTAAGGCTAAGTTTTTTGGTATTGAAAGATACCGTTGTAAGATAAGTAGGATTGTGGCCACGTTGTTCTATAGCACCTTTCACAAACTCATTCCGAACGCACCAATGAGCCGTTTTACAATTTTCCAACAGCATTTTTACAATCGCTGTGGCAAAACTTCCGCTTCCTAAAACGCCAACTCGTGTATTCTTTGAGGTTTTAGTCAATTTCTTTGTCATTATGATTGGACTTTTTAAGTAATTACAAATCTAATATAAATTATATGTTTACAGTAATAAAATGAGATAACATCAAATCGGAAACCTAAATTTTAGATCAATTATCTATTGACAATTCTAATGAGATTGACAACAAAATATGAATATCAAGAACCTAGATTGAAGATAATGAATGATTTCAAAAAATAAAATTTCTTACTTTTGCGATCCATTTAAAACTGATTGATGCTAAATTTCTTAAAATCAAAGAAGAAAAAAAATATTGTTCTCATCCTGCTTCTCTTTATCTGCTTTTTTCAAGCTTTGCTGATTGCAAAAATGTACAATAGCAAAGATGACAAAGTCTATGATGTAAATATTGTCAAAATCAATACCGAAAAAGACAGTATAGACCATCTACAACTAAAGACAGACCTCGCCATTGTTGATCAAAGCGTCAGAAATATTGACGGATTTCTAAAATCCAAAAACGCCTCGGACCTTCAAATTGAACGTCTTGCCAAAGATAGCCTGGAAAATGAAGTTTACCTGGCAAAAGTAAGCAACCGCTATAGCCAGTATCTTGTAGATCTAGAGCAAAGATTACAGCAAATCCCCTTGGGAATCCCTACAGACGGCTATATCTCGTCCAATTTTGGCATCAGAAAAAACCCGATTCCTCCTAAAGCTAATGAGCTTGCAAAAACGGCAAAAACTACAGAGAAAGATAGCATCTCTCTTTTGGCGCGCCAAAACATGGTAAAAGAGGATAAAAATGCTTCTGCAAATGCGCCGGCAGAGAAAGACCAAATGCAGTTCCACAAAGGTGTAGACATTGCAGTTGGGTTTGGCAGCCCTGTAAAGTGTGCTGCATCTGGCAAGGTGATTTTTGCAGGCGATAAAGGTGGCTATGGGCATTGCATCATCATAGAACACAACAACGGTCTTGCAACACTCTACGGTCATCTTTCCGAAATCTTGGTTGAAGCCAATGATCGCGTAACAACAGGCCAGGTTATAGCAAAATCCGGTAACAGCGGTAGATCTACAGGGCCGCATCTGCACTACGAAGTGCACAAAAACAATCAGCCCATCAATCCCAAATTATTCCTGAATTTTTAAGGGACCATTTTTTTTCAGCATTATTCAGTTACAAAAAGGCATAAAAAAAACGCTCCAGATTCGGAGCGTTTTTTTATCAAATATGAGAAGAACGATTATTTTTTCAGTTCTTCCAAAAACTCATCGTGAGAGATTTTTGTTTCAATCTTTTTAGATTTTTCAAGAATGATATCTTTCAATTTAGCCATAGCTACTTCAGAAGAAATCTGTCTTACTTGATTCTCATCTTTTAGCATTTCTGCTGCATATTTTTGAACTTCTTCGTCAGACAAATGGTGGATACCATAGATAGCTAATTGGTTTCTTACCAATTGCTCAGCTTGTCCCAAAACTTCTGTATAATCTAGTTGGATATCATTATCATTCATCAGTTTACCTTCTAGGATCTGACCTTTGATGATGGTTTTTTCTGCTTCAAGAATTTCTTTGGCCTGCTCTTCAGAAGTGATATTCTGGTTAGAGAACAATAACCATTTGATAAGGAAAGCCTCTGGCAAAGCTACTTCCTGCTTTTCGTTCACTTGCTCAAGAATCTTGTTTACAAAGTGTACATCAGCATTTTGTTGGAAATATTCATCCAATTCTTTTTTAACTCTTTCTTTAAGCTCTTCCTCAGATTTGATTTCGTCTTTACCGTAAACTTTATCAAATAACTCCTGATTAAGCTCTGCAAGGTTCAATCCGTAGATATCTTTTACAGTTACCTCTACCTCGTTGTGGTGCAGGTGTTCTGCTTCTTCTTTGCTGAATCCTAATTGTTTTGCCAACTCTTCTTTTGCTACTAAATCTTCTTTAGAAACTTTTACAGAATCGTCTTTTTTCAATTTTTTAACCAAGTCGTAAGCTTCCTTTTGCTCTTTGGAGATGGTTACAGTTTTTGGTTGGTGGTGGTGCTCACCGTCTGCCTCTGCTTCTACAACTTGAGAAACTTCTAATGCTACGTAAGAATTTTTACCAATTTTCTCCTCTGGCACTCTTTCTGCAAAACGTTTCTGCATATTCTCTACGCTAGTTGCAATTTCTTTATCAGAGGCTTCTACGGTATAGTGTGGCGCTTCGTATTGAGTCAAATCAACTGTAAATTCCGGCTCATAACCTACTTCAAAAGCTACGGATAGAGAATCTGCATTGTGATCAAAATCATTTACAGGCTGAGGAACAGGCTGACCTACCAATCTCAGTTTGTTTTCATTAACATAACCATTCAACGCTTCAGAAATCTGTCTGTTGATCTCTTCATAAGCGATACCTGCTTCATATTGTTTTCTCACCATGCTCAATGGCACTTTTCCCTTTCTGAAACCAGGAACCTGCGCATTTTTCGCATAATTGATCAATTGTTTCTCTACTTTATCTTTATAATCAGATTTTTCCAAAGTTACCGTAAGCAATGCACTTACATCATCGTGGTTTGTCGCTGTAACGTTCATTAATTGAATTTTTTAGGTTGCAAAAATAACAATTAATAATCAATTCTGAAAATTAATGAGCATCAAAAAAGACCAACCTTTTAAGATTGATCTTTTTATAATTAATAGATGAAAATGCTTAAAAATTCTTTACAAGCTTGATACTGATATTTCTTCCCATATTGTAAATACCCAAATGACCATTGGGCGAAGAAGAATATTGTTCAAAATATTTTAACCTGCTTAAGTGATCCTGATAAGCGGTATCAAAAATGTTGTTTGCCAGGACGTAAACATCGATAATATTGTTACCCGAACGGTTGATGAAAGAGGTACCGACACCCAAATTAAGCAAAGTGTAACCTTTTGTAGGCGTCTCTGTATTTTCGTAGCTGTAAACTCTGTCCTGAGTTCCTGTATATTGCAACTGAGCCTTCACAAAAGCATTTTTGAATAATTTTGAGTTTTCTGCCAAGTCGTATTTCAATTCAGAGATGTAGCGGAACGGCGGCATTAGCGGGACATATCTTGTTTCATCAGTCCTCTCGCTTTTTGGAAAACTCTTGTTATCACCATAAATTAGTGAGAACGAGTTGTCAAAATGAAGCCTTGGAATAAGGTGCAAATCAAGATTACCTTCGATACCATAAAGCAAAACCTTACCTTGCTGAAACTTGTAAGTAGGGTAATCCTGCCCGCCACTTACACTGATGGAGTCTGCACCGGCGGCTGTCAAAAGTCTGGAATTGTAAATGTAATTATCAACCTGATTTACAAATAAACTTGCTCCCGCATTGACGATTTTGGAAGAATATGCTGCACCCAGATCAATCTGGTTACTAAACTCGGGTTTAAAATTTTGATTACCGATCTGATAAAATCCTGTCCCAGGGTGAACACCATTTGCTGAAATCTCTGAAATATTGGGAGCTCTGTAGCCTCTAGCTACATTCGTTTTCACCACCCATTGATTATTGATGGCATAGCTAATCCCCAAACTACCTGTAAAACCGTCAAAAGATGTAGTGTAATTGCTAAAAGGCTGATCTGCATCTTGTCTCGCCGCTCCATACACAGCCTCATCAAAACCACTTACAGAATTAGGTTTTGTAAAAAGTTCATCGTTACGGAATTTTCTGTAATCATAGCGGAGCCCACCCGCCAGACTTAACTTATTAAAATCCTTTTTGAAAGTTACAAATGTCCCGAGGTCAAATTGGTTGTAAGATGGTATTACAAACTCAGTTCCTTGCGTAACATCATTTTTCTGCAACATACCATTCACACCTATGGTAATATTCCAGCGGTCAATTTCGGGTAAGAAGTATTTTACATCATAATTAAATGTATTGAGCTTAAGAAAAAGCCCTAGAGTATCCTGATAAGACTCTTCTGGATGACTATACTCCCTTCTCCAGCTTCTCTGCAGTGCAAAGTTAGCATCTAAGCGGCTGTTTCCTAAAAAGAAACTGTTTTTCAAAAATGCTCTGTAGTGCTGTACACGCTGATGCAGTGGACCAATTTTATAAGAATTAAGCTCAGAATCACTTACAATTGGGCGAAATGCATCATCTTCAGTAATTTGTTGCGTGAATTTTCTGCTAAGCGAATCTCTAGTGCCATCAGGTATTTCCTGCAAATCATCATATAATGAAACATTCAAATGGCTAAATCCCCAGCTTTTGTGGACACCAATAAATGCATTGGCTGCGGTTTCTTTATAAGCGGTGTTGAAAACCCTTCCATCAATGGCGTTTTTATAATTTTTAGCTTCTCTTTTGGAAAAACGTCCGCCCCACTCAAAACCGTTTTTATTACCGGTAAGAAATAATGAGCCTCCAAACATCCCATTATTGGTCTGATATTCGGTAAGCGCAGATCCAGAAATTTTATTTGGTAAACCAACTGTGCTTGGTAGTAAGTTAACAACACCGGCCAAAGCATCGGAGCCATACATTAAACTTGCCGGCCCTTTGATAATTTCAATTTTATTAATCCCATACTCATCTACCTCAATACCGTGCTCATCGCCCCATTGCTGACCTTCCTGCCTTACACCGTCATACAGCGTAAGGATTCTGTTAAATCCCAATCCTCTGATGTAAGGTTTAGAAACATTAGGACCGGTAGTTACCGCATTGACCCCGGGGATTCTTGCTATCCCATCAATAATATTGGTAGAGATATTAGTCATTAGATAATCCTTTCCAACGGTAGTTATGGGAAGCGGGGATTTTTTGATTTGAGTCGCTTTCGAAGAACCTGTAATCACCACTTCCGAAATCTCCGTCGCCGTTTTGCTCATTGTAAAATCTTGCCTGCTCTCCCCTTTTACAACAACAGTCTGAGAGTAGGATTTGTACCCTGGCTGTACAACTTCTACCTCGTATGAAGATGACGGTAGGTTTTGAAAATTGTAATTTCCATTTGTATCGGTTTGTACCCGTACATGCAAGTCATTTATTATGAGAGTGGCACCACCAATAGGATTATTATTATCTTGATCTGACACTTTACCTGATAATGTGTTTTGCGCATAAGCAAAGCACGAGAAAATAAGCCCTAACAACAGGGCGTAGCTATATTTTAATTTCATTATTTTTTAACTTTATATATGAATTATGGGACAGAGAAGATCAAATCTCTGACATCAACAAGAATATAAACAACAGTTATAACTATAGTGGCAGCTATCTTTTGATAACTGAAATGCTGTTGTTTCGGAAAAATTTATATAAAGTAAGGAGGTCCTCGAAGCTGAAAACTGAATTTAATCTGTTCCCAAATTTTTTCCTGAGCAGATACAATCTGTTCGGTTTCTTGGGTATGCTTCTCGAAATGAAAATTAAACTGATCCGGAACCAGAGAATTACCGGCAACTAAAAAATGACAGGCAAGACAATCTCCTGGCGGATTGCCTACATGCTGTTTTGAAATCGTTTTTTGCGTTTTTGTGGAACCCAGATTGTTAAAAAACGATTCACCTTTGTGGTTATGCAAGTCCGAAGAAAACAAAACTACCAAAACGTACATGGCGGCAAAGAATACCGCTATAAGTTTTTTTGTTTTAATATTATTCCTGATAAGCATGGTTACAAAGGTAGATATTTTTTATAATTAAATAAAAATGACGACCAATGTTATTTTTCTTCTTCGAAATAAAGTCTGTAATATTTACCCTTTTCGTCCTGCCCCGTTTCAATCATTTTACGGTCTCCGTGAATATAGATATGGAAATTTTTGTCCAGTTTTATAATCGACTTAAAATGGCGTTGCTGCTTTTTAACGGCCTGTGTATTAATTGGGAAATCCTCAGAAATTGAGATTTGCAAATCCTGCTCATAATCGGACTTAAAGTTGGAAAAACTTTCGATAACATTTTCGTCCTCCAACACTTCTTTTACAAAGTCGTCATATTTAAATTCTTCTTTCTCTTTAAAGAAATTAATGGATTTATTTAAAAAATCTGCTTGGTCAGCCTTGGAAACTTCAAATTCTTCTGGCAATTTCTGCGTAATAAAATCCTTATAAACCGTAAGTGTTTCCTGAGTATGAAAATATTCGTCATCCCGTTGTTTCACCTTCAGGAAGTCCTCAAACCAGTAATACATGTCGCCATTTTTATTATTATCAACAACGGACAGGATGTAACCACTCTCTTTGTCATTGTTATAAATCAAAGCGGCTTTATCAATTTTTGAAAGGCTGATACCCTGATCCTTCTCAATGTCAAAAGATTCGTTTTGAGGAAAAATCTTGAGGAAAGATTCCCTTTTTTCAGTTTTAAAAATTCCTATGGAATCAATCGGTTTGTTATCCCCATTAGAGGATTCAATCACCTCACCCTGAAAATAGACAACAAACAACTCACCAGCTTGCACCCTTGGGTTTTCTGCCGCTTCGTAAAGATGCTTGGCAATGTTTTCTGATTCCCATTGGAACTTGTCTTTGTCTTCAAAAATCTCAGAAACCGAACTATAAATAGGATTATTAACGAGATAAGAATCACTGTAAAACTGAAACTGTTCTTCGGACTTAAAGGCACTTAGGAAATAATTACCCAACAATTCCTTCAAATCATCCTCCAGTTGCAATTCCTCTTGGGAAAGCATTAATGATTCTCCGTTGATTTTATTCCCGACTCTGTGAACTGTAATTTTTGAAAACATGTTATCTAATTGAGGCTGCAAATATAATGATCCCAAAATAAAAAGTGGCTCACTATATAACGAGCCACAATATGCTTTGTATTAAATCAAAACGTAAAAGGAATGTTAGATCGTTTCCAGATGTTCATCTGTAATCTCCATATTATGGAAAACGTTTTGTACATCATCATCTTCATCAAAACGTTCCAACATCTTCATGTTAGACTTAAACTGCTCTTCCGTCACCTCTTTGGTATTGTTGGGGATTCTTTGCAATTCTGCACTTTTTGCCTCGATGTTAAGTTCGTCCAGCTTATGTGACAATGAACCAAAATCTTCAAAGGCTGTTGTAATCATCACTTCTTCTTCATCTTTCTCCACATCTTCTGCACCACCATCAATCATTTCCATTTCAAAATCATCCCAATCCATTTTGATCTGAGCCAAATTGATGGTAAAAATCCCTTTCCTGTCAAATATAAATGCTAACTCACCATTTTTACCAAGATTGCCATCAAATTTATTAAATATAGCTCTCACGTTGGCCACGGTTCTGGTGGGATTATTGGTTGTACATTCTACAAAAAAAGCAACACCACCCTGTCCATATCCTTCGTAAGTGATTTCTTCATAGTTTTCCGCATCAGCACCACTTGCTTTCTTGATAGCGCGCTCCACATTATCCTTGGGCATATTGGCACCTTTTGCATTTTGGATACACCTTCTTAAGGCAGGATTGGATTCGGGATCAGGACCACCGGCTTTTACTGCTAAGGCGATTTCCTTACCAATCTTTGAAAATGTTTTAGCCATCTTGTCCCATCTGGCCATTTTTGAAGCTTTTCTGTATTCGAACGCTCTACCCATCTTAATGATTATTTATTATGCAAAAATACACAAAACAAAAAAATACCTCCAATAAATTGGAGGCATTTTTTATATTGAAATTAATTATTACTAATTATTTTCTTTTTTTAACAGTTGTTTTTTTAACAGCTGCTTTTTTAGCACCAGCTTTTTTAGAAGTTGCTTTTTTAACTTTTACTGGAGTTGGATCATCGTAGTCTCTCTTTTTAAGAGCATTCCATTGAGCCGCATCTTCGATAGCAGTTACAACTACTTTTCTGTCAACTTGTCTTTCAGCATCACTTGCTTTAGCAGGTACAGTTGCTTTAGCAGCACCTACACCAATTGATTTAAGAGCAGATGGATCTACACCTCTAGAGTCTAAAGCAGCAACTACAGCAGCAGCTCTTTCTCTAGAAAGTTTCAAGTTATAAGCAGCAGCACCTTTAGCATCGGTTCTACCTTCTAGTAAGTAGTTACCACCCTCTTTTTTGATTTGTTCAGCTGCAGCATCTAAAGCGTCTTTAGATGAAGCTTTGATAGTTGCTTTGTTGAAATCAAAGAATACACTTCCAAGTTTAGTTTCAACTTCTTTAGCCGTTACAGTTTTTGGTTTTGGACAACCTTGGTATTCAGGAAGACCTGGAACTGTAGGACAAGCGTCGTCTTTATCCAATATTCCATCACCATCAGTATCTGGCCAAGGACAACCTTTGTTTTCAGCTGGACCTGCAACTGTAGGACAAGCATCATCTTTATCTAGTACACCGTCACCGTCAGTATCTGGCCAAGGACAACCTTCGTTTTCAACTGGACCAGCAACATCTGGACATTTATCAACTTTATCAAATACACCATCACCATCAGTATCTGGACAACCGTTAAATTGTGGATCAGCAGAAGGTATACCTGGAGTATCTGGACATGCATCTTCTTTATCTGGGATACCATCCTTATCTCTGTCTGTGTTTCCGAATCTAAACAATAAAGACGCAGAAGCTTGCCAGAAGTTAGCAACATTAGACTTATCGACTGGAGTAGTTACATAATCTCCTTGAACACCAAGACCGAAGTTCTTAGTAAGCCAGAAGTTAATACCAGCACCAGTACTTACTGTAAAGTGATTAGCTTTACCTGTAAGGTTACCATCTTTGTCATAAGCAGCTTGAACTTCTCCTGACTTTCTATCAGTAGCAGGGAAAGACAATCCTGTATAATCATGTCTTAGGTAGTTAGCACCTACTCTCAAGTAAGGATCAAACCAAGAATCCTCGTCCCAAAGTAAACCGGCACCTTTAAACTGAAGACCAAGACCTGTCATAAGGAAAAACTCCTTATCCATACCAAATCTTTTGTTGTCTACGTTTCCAACAGTCGTTTGCCAGTCAAGAACCAAACCTTTACCAAGGCTTCTTGCAACAGTCAATTTTGAAAGTGGTGGTGTAATAGAATACTTAGAAACACCGAATAAGTTTTCCTTAAAATTGTTGAATGAGAACGTATTGCTGAAATTGTTTCTTTGAGCAACGTGATTCACTCCATGAGCACCTACGCCTATCACCCAAGGATTGGTAGTAGTTTGCGCGAAAACAGTAGAGGCAACCGTAAGCGCCAGTGCTGAAATTCCTAATTTTAGATTTTTCATAGAATTAAATGATTAAATAATTGATAATGCAAAATAAATATAATTTTTCTTTATAAACAAAGTTTTTTTAACTTTTCTTTAATAACCGCTGGATGTTCAGCTTATTTTCCCGGTCTTTTATAGCTTCTCTTTTATCAAAGAGCTTCTTACCTCTACCCAAAGCTATAAGCAACTTAGCCTTGCCTCTTCCATTAATATAGAGCTTTAACGGTATTATTGTATTGCCAACATCCTTTAACTTTTTTTTAAGTTTTTGCAATTCGTATTTATGCATTAGCAACTTCCGTTCCCTTTTTATTTTATGATTGTAAAAAGTTCCCAATTTATACTCATCTATCATCATATTAATAACATAGAGTTCATCTTCTATAAACTGGCAAAAGCTTTCTGTGATAGAAGCCTTAGAGGATCGCAGCGATTTGATCTCAGTACCTGTCAGTACAATCCCAGCTTCATACTCCTCTAGGATTTCATATTCAAAACGGGCGCGTTTATTAAGAATATTAACAGATTTTTCAATTTTAACTTTCATATAATGCAATGGTTGGCAGACTTCAGTAAACCAACTAATTTTTGTAATTTTGCCACAAATTTACAAAACTATATGTTAACAGTCTCTAATTTATCATTACAGTTCGGGAAGAGGGTTCTCTTCGACGAAGTTAATATAAAATTTACCAAAGGAAATTGCTATGGTATTATTGGTGCCAATGGAGCCGGGAAATCCACATTCCTTAAAATATTAAGTGGAAAACAAGAATCTACATCCGGAAATGTAGCTCTGGAGCCGGGCAAAAGAATGTCTGTCCTAGAGCAGGACCACTTTGCTTACGACAATTTCACCGTATTGGAAACCGTGATGCGTGGTAACAAAAAACTCTTCGATATTAAGGAAGAGATGGATGCGCTTTATGCTAAAGAAGACTTTTCTGATGAAGATGGGATCAAAGCCGGCGAATTGGGCGTGATCTACGACGAAATGGGCGGATGGAACTCCGAAGCCGATGCTCAAACGATGCTTTCCAACGTAGGGATCAAGGATGATATGCACTGGCAAATGATGTCCGAACTGGAGAACAAAGATAAAGTAAGGGTATTATTGGCTCAGGCACTGTTCGGTAATCCGGATGTTCTGATCCTGGATGAGCCTACCAATGACCTGGACATCTCAACAATCGCCTGGTTAGAAGATTTCTTGGCAGATTACGAAAATACCGTGATTGTAGTATCCCACGACCGTCACTTTTTGGATGCGGTTTGTACACACATCGGGGATTTGGATTATTCCAAACTTAATCTTTATACTGGAAACTATTCATTCTGGTATCAGGCTTCTCAATTAGCAACCAGACAAAGAGCGCAGGCCAATAAAAAGGCTGAGGAAAAGAAGAAAGAATTACAGGATTTTATCGCGAGATTCAGCTCCAACGTAGCAAAAGCCAAGCAGGCCACTGCCCGTAAAAAGATGATTGATAAATTGAACATCGATGACATCAAGCCTTCTTCGCGCCGTTATCCAGCTATTATTTTCGATATCGAGAGAGAAGTTGGTGATCAGATCCTGGATGTTAAAGGCCTTGAAAAGACCAAAGACGGCGAATTATTATTCTCTAATATCGACCTTAATCTTAAAAAAGGTGATAAAGTTGCAGTCCTGTCCAGAAACTCATTGGCTATTACCGAGTTTTTCCAAATTATAGCGGGGAACGAAAATGCTGATAAAGGTACCTACAACTGGGGTGTTACTACTAACCAGTCCTACATGCCACTGGACAATACAGAGTTCTTTCAGGTTGATGACAATCTTGTAGACTGGCTAAGACAATTTACAAAGAATGACGAAGAGCGTCACGAAGAATTTATGCGAGGTTTCCTTGGAAGAATGCTTTTCTCTGGAGATGAAGCTCTTAAATCCTGCAAAGTCCTTTCCGGAGGAGAAAAAATGCGTTGTATGTTCAGCAGAATGATGCTGCAAAAAGCGAATGTGCTTCTTTTAGACGAGCCTACCAACCACTTGGATTTGGAAAGTATTACTACACTTAACAACTCTTTGAGCAACTTCAAAGGAAATCTTTTGTTGTCTTCCCATGACCACGAATTGCTGGAAACTGTTTGTAACAGAGTGATTGAATTGACACCAAAAGGAATCATTGACAGGGAAATGAGCTATGATGAATACCTTTCTGACAAAAAAGTGAAAGAGTTGCAGGAACAGCTTTACGCTTAATAAAAACAAAACACTCATATTTTTGTCCTGATATTGTAATTTTGATCAATATCAGGACATTTTATTTATAGGAACGAATGAATTACTACCAATTGAAATTTAACATCCGTGCGTATGTTGAAACAGGCGAAACACTGTCGGCTGCCAAATTTTTGGTACATCAGTTTGACTTGGATGATGAGAATTTTGCTGGATTTGGTTTTCGGGAAGAGTTGGAAAAAGACTCGATTCTGTTGACCGCTAATGGAGAAGTTGGAACACCTCAACAGGTTTTGATTCCAAGAAACCTTTTTGATTTTGACTTGACATTAGTTATCAATATGTTGGCACATGAGATGCTGCACGTCCGCCAAAAGTCACCAAAAATGATGATTTTGGACAAAAACGAACGGGAATGGCAGGCTTATTACGAAATGCTTTTCCACATCAATTTCCCACAAATCCCCGAACTTTCTGATTATTACAAAAAATTCTTTGGCAAAAAAGCTTTGATTTATTACTCAAGAATGGGCGAAGGAAGCAAACTTCAATTGAAATATCAGCAACAGAAAGTGGAGGTTGAAAAGCTTTTGGAAATTTTAAATAAAAAATAAATTTAAACCCCACAGCTCTTAAAAACCTTTGAGTTTTAGCAAGAGAAAAATTTCACATCAAACATTTTCAAAATTTACAATAAAAATTATGACAAAATCAGAATAACTTGGCAAGACTTGGATAGAATCGTCGTTGGAGTCGGAGCAGTTACTTCCGTTAATGATTTTGAAAAAGCCAGAAACCCTTCTTATCAATTAGAAATCGATTTTGGGCAATTTAGGCATCAGAAAATCCTCTGCACAAATCATAACTTTATAATCGAAAGAAGAGTTGATAGGAAAACAAATTCTCGCTGTGGTAAATTTCCGAAAGAAACAAATTGCCAACTCTTCAACGAATTTCTTGTTCTTGGTGTTTATGGAGAAAATAAAAGTGATGTGACGTTGTTGAGTCCAAGCTTACCTGTGAAAAATGGGCTGGAAGTTGGGTAATCTAATTACTATTTAAGCAAGCCGTCTTTCCAAAAGTAATAGGAAAATTGAGAATATAATTTACGCTGATTATCTTTATTTATCCATTCATATTTTTGAAAAATATTATCATTTAAACGGTTTTCTAATTCATTAATAAGAATAAAATCACCTTTATAATCAACCAAATTCCAGCAATCATCATGAACACTTTTACACAAATTTTTATAGCATTCTATTTCTGACCTATTAAGCTCTGGAAATTTTTCTATTAATCTTTCGGATATATCTTTTCCAAAATTCTTGCCCAGCTCTAATGACAACTTTAAAGCACGGTTTTCTATTTTAAATGGTTGATTTTCTCTAAATAATGAAAACATAATTTACCCCTAAAATTTACTGAATATAAATTTTCACCTCATCAAGAATATTGAGAATTAATTCCATTGGTAAATCGTCATCTATATCCAAAAGCAGAATTTTAAACTTCTTTCTACCTTCGGATAATAGCTCGGGATAATCTACCCTATCGCAGTGATAAAAACTGAGATAATGTTTCTGATGCTGTTGGCTGTAGTAGAAATAGCAAAGCATTTTCTTTTTATATTTCAAAAAAGGAAGTCCAAAGCTGAAGGTTTCGGTAATCAGTTCATCAGAATTTAGAATTTTTTCTCGGATAAACAGAAGTGCACTTCTAGCCGGTTCATCAATTCTGTAAAAATACTCCAGAATTGGATTCATTACTCAAAATTCTGAAGCTCTACCAACTTTCTGTAAGTCCCGTTAATGGCCATCAGCTCGTTATGGGAACCTTGCTCTACAATATCGCCCTTTTCCATCACCACAATGTGATCCGCTTTTTGAATGGTAGATAATCTGTGGGCAATAACCAGAGATGTCCTATTTTCCATCATCTTTTCCAACGCATCCTGAACGTACCTTTCAGATTCGGTATCCAGGGCAGATGTAGCCTCGTCCAAGATCATAATCGGTGGATTTTTAAGAACGGCCCTTGCAATAGAAACCCGTTGTTTTTGCCCGCCGGAGAGCTTGTTCCCGTCGTCACCAATATTGGTATTGTAACCATCTGCCAGGTTTTCTATAAACTGATGTGCATTGGCAATTTTAGCCGCTTCTATCACCTCTTCTTTCGTAGCATTCTCTTTTCCCATGGCGATATTGTTGTACACAGAATCATTGAAGAGAACCGACTCCTGCGTTACCATCCCCAATAATGAACGGTAATCTTTCAGGTTAAGATTTTTAATGTTTTCGCCATCTATTTCTATGCTGCCTTCGGTAACATCATAGAATCTGGTGAGAAGGTTAGCAATCGTGGTTTTGCCGCTGCCGCTCTGCCCTACCAACGCAACAGTTTTCCCTTTTTCGATAAGCAAATCAAAATTTTTGATAATTGTCCTGTCCTGGTTATAATAAAAACCAACATCTTTGAAATTAATCCCCGATTTCAAATCGTGGATTGGGACAGGATTGGCAATTTCATCCACACGAACATCTGCATCCAAAATTTCCATAACCCGCACCAGCGAAGCTTCCGCCTTTTGCACATTGGAGATGGAGGATGACAAACTCTTGATTGGCGGAAGAATCTGGAAAAATATCCCCAGAAACACCAAAAAATCTTCTGGGCGAATGCTGTGGTTCACGATAATCTCTTTACCTCCATACCATGTAATAATAAGGAAAGTTACCGCGCCCAGAAATTCACTCATGGGAGAAGCTAATTCCTTTTTACGACCTAGGCTTACAGAACTGCCTATCCACTTGGACATAGAACCGGTAAATCTTTTGCTGAGCAACTTCTCTGCATTAAAGATTTTGATAATCTTGGCAGACTTAAGCGTTTCGTCCACAATAGAAAATATATTGCCCAACTCGTGTTGCGCCTCGTGGGAATCCTTTTTCAGGCTTTTACCAATCAGCGAAATCAAGGTTCCCATAATTGGCAAGACAATTAAACTAAACAATGTTAACTGCGGACTGAGATAAAACAGTGTTACCAAAGTACTGAGCAACATAAACGGTGAATTGATAAGATCCACAAGGCTTCCCAAAATATTATTCTCTACCTCGCCCACGTCATTGGACATGCGCGACATCATATCGCCTTTTCTCTGCTCTGTAAAAAAAGAAACCGGCAATGCGAGAACTTTATTATACATGGCACTTCTCAGGTCTTTAGTCACGCCTACCCGGTAAAAAATCAAAAGATAAGCCCCAAAATAACGGAAGACGTTCCTCAGCAAAAATGTAAAGGCCGTAATCACACAAAGCCACGCCAAAACGGTAAGTGCGCCGCGCTGATTGACTTCGGATTGTATAAAATAGTAACTATATTCTTTGGCATAACCAAAAAAGCTGGAGATACGACCATCATACACGGGTTCTTGCAGATTGGCATCCATTTTAACGCTTCCAAACAGCATCCCCAAAACAGGGAGAATAGTCCCTAAAGAAGCAATTTGAAAAACTGAATACAGGATATTAAAGAATAAACTGGCGTAGATATATTTCTGATGTGGCCGGGCAAACCTGAGAATCCGTCGGTATAAATTCATTTAAAAAAATTGAATGGCAAAATTACACTAAAATATGTAGCTATTTACAGCAAGACGTTACAAAACGGGAATTACTTTATTCATTAATAGAGATAATACCTTTTATAGATAAACAAAATTTCAAAAATTATAAAGAAGATTAATGCGGCAGCATAATAAACCGTTTTTTTCGATTTTAGAAAAACCAGCCCAAAACAAATGGGAACATGCGAAATAATCCTAATTCCCTATAACGGCATTAGCGTCTCCAGATAATCTTCGCCTTTGTAAAGCGTATCTACCAGATCCAGGCAATATAGGATACCAAGAAAAGCAAAAAGCCACTTCCTGCAGGAGAAAAAATAGTTTTTGAAATCATCGTTATAATCTTTAAGATCGGTAGGATAAAGCAATGTGCAGATTACAAAAAAGAGCAGGATGTAACTGATGATAAACACATATTGGGTAAAAGTCCACGAGCTGATGTCCCGCAACCGATACTCCCACCATCAAAAGTGGATCATTAGGATAAAGATATAAAGCACAAACAGCAGATGCACCCAAAAGGGTTTATTCCTGCCGGGATGTTGTATAAACCTCACGCTCCCGTTGAGCAACGTCCCGATTCCCAAGCCAAGAATAATGCTGATGATGGTTTTGAGATGGTTAAATGTATCCATGCTTTAAGTTTTATTCAAATGTAATCAAATAAAAAAACAGCTCCCAAAAATTGGGAACTGTTCTCACTCAAAAAAATCGTCGTAAGTCTATCGCAGTCTGTCTACAGATTTTACGAGCCTCTCATCTTTCCTGATGTATACATTTGCCAAAAGCAAACATATTACAGAAATCAATGGGAAAACCGGCTCAATACCCTTCTCAGGAAAATGGATTCCTCCGGATAAATTAAGTAGCCAATACGTCAAAAGACCAATCAACAAAGCGTTTATAATAATGCTGATGTTATTCAGCAGGATTTGTCTTTTTCTGTTTTTGAAATTAAAAATACTCAAAACCCCAAATAAAATTAAAACCACGGTAGAAGCATTAATAGTCAAATACCTGCCCAGGATGTCAAAATCCTGCGCTGTGATATTGAGAAAAACAGCTCCCAAAACGGCTAAAAATATCCAAACGGTTTGTATTCTTTGTAACATTTTTGATTGTAAAAGCTTTAAAAAGAAAGCATTAAACCTTGGCAAAATTAAAATAATTTTTGCACAATTCAAAAATTAATGTAGATTTGCACTGTAATCACCTATTTAAAAATGCTAACCTCCTGGTTTTCATTCTTACTTATACACAAATAAAAATTACTTTTTACGTATAATATGTTTAATATTGAAACGCTAAGGTCAAAATCCGACGAGGAATTGACTCAACTTTCTAAAGATTTAGGCGTTAAATTGGCAAAGAAAAGCTCTCCGGAAGACACTGTTTTCGCCATTCTGGATTATCAGGCTTCTAACCCAAAAATCATCAAAGATTATCTAAACGCCACTCAAGAGAATATGGTAGAAAAAACAGAGGAGACTCCTATAGAAAGTGTACCTCCTGCAAAAAAAAGAGGCCGGAAACCTGTAGAGAAAACGACACAGGAAACAGAAACTCCAAAAGCAGAAACTATTGCTACAACACAGGAAACCACTGCAGAAGAAACCAAAACACCTCAGCAGCCTAAGAAAAAGCCAAGAGCCCGGGTAAGCCCAAGCCAACAAGAAGACGCAAAAGAGGAGATCCAAAACAACAATGTTGAACAAGAACTCCCAAAGGCTGAAGAAAAAGTGGAAGACAACAAAACGCCCAACATTCCTGCGGCAAAAACGCCTCAACCAAAAACGAGGAACAACAACAATAATCCCCGCAACCAGCAAAGGGCACCACAGAATAACCCACACCAGAACAACCACAAAGAGCCATCCGAATCTCAACAGGATGCTCCGGCTCCCAAAAAAGAATTCAATTTTGACGGCATTGTAACCATAGAAGGTGTTTTGGAAATCCTTCCTGACAATTATGGATTCCTGCGTTCGTCAGATTTCAGTTATATCTCTTCGCCTGATGATGTGTATGTTTCCACCAACCAAATCAGGAATTATGGTTTGAAAACCGGAGATTCTGTAAAAGGTATAGTCCGTTTACCAAAAGAAGGTGAGAAATATTTTTCTTTGTTAAAAGCTACCGAAGTTAACGGCCGCGACTTGGCATTTATCAAAGATCGCGTTGCTTTTGAATACCTTACACCTCTTTTCCCTCAGGAAAAATTTAACCTGGCAGGGAGAAGCTCAACATTATCCACCAGAATTGTCGACCTTTTTGCACCTATTGGTAAAGGCCAAAGGGCCATGATTGTGGCACAGCCGAAAACCGGTAAAACTATTCTGTTAAAAGAAATTGCCAATGCGATCTCTGCCAATCACCCAGAAGCTTATATGATGGTTCTTCTGATTGATGAAAGACCCGAAGAAGTTACCGATATGCAGAGAAGCGTGAATGCGGAAGTAATTGCATCCACGTTTGATGAAGCTGCCGACAAGCACGTAAAAGTGGCTAACTTGGTTCTCTCAAAAGCACAAAGAATGGTAGAATGTGGCCACGATGTTGTCATCCTGCTGGACTCTATCACGCGCTTGGCAAGAGCTTACAATACGGTAACACCTGCGTCTGGTAAAATACTTTCTGGCGGTGTAGATGCCAATGCGCTTCACAAACCAAAACGTTTCTTTGGGGCAGCCAGAAAGATCGAAGGAGGCGGCTCTCTTACTATTATTGCTACTGCATTGATCGATACAGGATCCAAAATGGATGAAGTGATTTTTGAAGAGTTCAAAGGAACCGGTAATATGGAACTTCAGTTGGACAGAAAAATTGCCAACAAGCGTATTTACCCCGCAGTAGATTTGGTATCTTCAAGCACAAGACGGGATGACCTTTTGCAAGACGAAGCCACACAACAAAGAATGTGGATTATGAGAAAATACCTGGCTGATATGAATCCTTTGGAGGCTATGGAATTTGTCCAAAAACAAATGAAAGGCACCCGAAACAATGAGGAATTCCTGATGTCTATGAATAGGTAACATGCTTTAGATCATTGCATTAAAATATTAGACTTTTTTGCACGAACATAAAAAAATTCCGGCTCTTTTACAGAGCCAGAATTTTTTTATCAATCCATAAAGGATTAACATCTATGCTGTAAAAACATCTGCAACATCTGTCTTTCTACTAAGCACAGCGTGTGCATATGAGCAATGCGCTTTGATGGACCAGCCATTTTTTCTAGCAAATTCCACAGATTTTTCAACTAATGTCTTACCCATGCCTTTGCCTTCAAATTTGGGGAACACCATCACATAGCTGACGATCAATTTCTTAATCTCCGGCACGATGGTGTAAGTGAGGCGGCCAATTTCTTCCTGCGCATTTTTCATAGAGATAAAACCGCCGTTACCCGATTTTTTATTTTCGAAAAGAAGTTCCATAAAATCCTTTTTAGGAATGGAAGCGAAAATTATTCCAAAAAAACATTACCGCACCGGTGTCCTAAACTCGCCGTAGCCAATAAGACCGTCAAAGCTTCTCCCAAATGGCGTGTAGTATAAAAATGCCTGATAAAGGTTTTCGGTCTGCCAAAAATTTCCGTTCACATCACCATAGTTTAGTTGGCCATCTGATCCTTTTGTTGCAATGATGTAACTATAAAAACCTTGTTTCAGATAGATTTTGGCAATATATTTTTGAGATTTTTCATCATATTGCATTTGGCTTTTGTCATCGGCTTTGTAATCGTTGAACATCCCGAGGACATAAAAATATTTGTCAGATTTTTGACTGTCCAGCGCAAAATAAACCCACGAGTAATCTGCCTCACGATCAGGATTACGCTCAATCCCCAAATCGTTTCTTCGGAAATAAAACGCCCCATTTACATCCGGCTGATATTGGTAATCTGCAGGAAAAGCCCAGACGGGATGCAGGTATGTGTAGTTTCGGCCGTCAATATTTTCTGTATTCGCGACCATATCCATCGCCTGATTGATAATCTTATTATCGAAATAATAAAACTCATTATTCCCTGGAAAAGCCAGGCTCAACTGCTGGAAGAGCAACTGATTGCCCAACGTAGAACTTGGGCGCAGGTTACGCAGCGCAATGCCCCAATTGTTATTTTGGATCACACTAAGGCTGAGCGAGGAAAGGTTATTGGTAATTCCCGCACCATTGCCCGTCGCTTGAATCTCCAACCGTTGCTTGAGATTGGGATTTTTGGCATCCATAAATCGTGTAACATTAATCCCCAACTTGGCTCCATCTTCATAAATCGAGAAACGTTTTGTAAACAAAGGTTTGTCTTGAGAATCTTTGAAAACGATAATCTCATAATTACCAGAGATTTTGGGTTGGATTTTATCATTAGGAAAAGTCAGTTCGTAATGCGTGTACTTTTGATATGTATTGAAAGAATACTGGAAATTATCAATCAAAGCATTCATACTTCCATTGGCAAATTCAGTAAAAAAGAGGTTGTCCTCTTCCCAATTTCTGTTGTAATGTTTATAGGTATAACGGTAGATTTGGCTGGAGTTGGACAGGTCATCAAACCGAAGGACCAACTGCTCGCCTTGTCCAATTACCGGTGTTTCATCATTGGTTTTTGGATTAAAAACCTGAATGCTCCTAATCTCTTGCGCCCAACTGAAAATGCTTAAAAAGAGCGCAATTATTTTAATTAATTTCATTTCTTGTCAATTGATTGGATAAAGAAAAGTTGAATAATAAAAAATAAACTTTTCTAAAGGCTAAAATAATGTTTTATATTTTTACACTAAATAAAATTAAATGCTAAACGTAGAATCTTTCACTTTTAATCCTTTTTCGGAGAATACATATCTTGCTTATAACGATGAAATAGACGCCTTTCTGATTGATCCAGGCAACATGCCGGAAGCTGAAACAGAAATCCTGGGCAACTTTATCTCATCAAAGGGTCTTAAAATCCAAAATATCCTGCTTACACACGCCCACATAGACCATATCATTGGTTTACAATGGGCTTATGATACCTATAAAGTGCCGGTCCTGATTCATTCTGATGAGATTGAGATCCTAGAGCGGGCACCATTGACGGCTAAAAATTATGGTTTCTTTTTCCCGGCCTTTAAAGGAGAAATCCAGCATATAAAAAATGGTGACGAGATTAAGTTGGGTCCTGAAACTTTCAAAGTTTTGGATGTTCCGGGACATTCGCCGGGCAGCGTTGCATTTTACAGTGAAAATAATGAGTTTGTCATTTCCGGGGATGCGCTTTTTATGATGAGCATTGGCCGAACCGATCTTTACAAAGGTAATTATGATCAATTGATTTCCAGCATTACCAACCAATTACTGACCTTGCCGGAAAACACGAAAGTCTACAGCGGCCACGGCGAAATGACCTCGGTAGGTTTTGAGAAAGAACATAATTCTTTTTTGAAGTAATTTTTTTTAAACCATTTCGGAAAACTCAATTTCACAAGCCATTCTATCAGAAATGTCTTGCTGAATTTTCCCATTTTATAAAAACAGAAACGCTTCCAGATTTGGAAGCGTTTCTGTTTTAGGATTTAATTTTATGATAAAGTTGGCCCGGAAGATACTAATTCCTTGGCTTCGTCATTATCTGCAAATTGATCAAAATATTTGATATACCTTGCGGCCAAATCTTTGGCTTTGGTTTCCCAATCAGCGCTGTTTTCGTAGCTGTCACGTGGATCCATAATGTTTTGTGAAACGTTTGGCAAAGAAAGCGGAAATTCCAAATTCATTACAGGAACTTTGTTGGTTTCGGCTTCATCAATACTTCCATCAATAATTGCATCGATAATCGCTCGCGTATCTTTTAGGGAAATCCTTTTGCCGGTTCCGTTCCAACCAGTATTAACAAGGTAAGCTTTGGCTCCGTGTTCCTTCATTTTACCAATGAGGGTTTTAGAATATTTGGTGGGATGAAGCGTTAAAAAAGCCTCCCCGAATGCTGGCGAAAAAGACGGCGTTGGTTCGGTAATTCCACGTTCTGTTCCTGCCAATTTTGATGTGTAGCCACAAAGAAAGTGGTACTGTGCCTGTTGGTCTGTTAAAATGGATACCGGAGGTAAAACCCCAAACGCATCTGCCGACAAATAAATAATTTTTTTGGCGTGGCCTGCTTTTGACGGCAATACAATTTTATTGATGTAATAGATTGGATAAGAAACCCTTGTGTTTTCGGTAATAGATCCATCGGTATAATCTACGTTTCCTTCGTCATCCACCACTACATTCTCAAGCAATGCATCTCTACGTATTGCCCCGAAAATATCCGGTTCTTTCTCTTTACTAAGGTCGATAACTTTGGCATAACAGCCGCCTTCAAAATTGAAAACGCCTTTGTCATCCCATCCGTGCTCATCATCACCTATCAGGTAACGTTTCGGATCTGCGGACAGCGTGGTTTTTCCCGTTCCGGAAAGTCCAAAGAAAACTGCAACATCACCCTTCTCCCCTACATTTGCGGAGCAATGCATAGACGCCATCCCTTTCAGCGGAAGGTAATAATTCATGATAGAAAACATCCCTTTCTTCATCTCGCCACCATACCAAGTACCGCCGATAATCTGCATTTTTTTTGTAAGGTCAAACATCACAAAAACCTCGGAATTAAGGCCTTGTTTTTCCCAATTGGGATTAACCGATTCTGAAGAATTAATGACTACAAAATCCGGTTCTCCATAATTTTGTAAATCATAATTCGACGGGCGGATAAACATATTCATTACAAAATGCGCCTGCCAGGCCACTTTGGTCACAAATCTTACTTTGAGCCTTGTATCCTCGTTAGAGCCACAAAAAGTGTCCACAACATAGATTTTTTCTCCGGAAAGATCGTTGGTGACAATCTCTTTCAATTCATCAAAAATCTCCACTGTAGTGGGGCGGTTAATATTGCCATCCCACCAGATTGTATCCTTGGTAATTTTGTCTTTTACAATGAACCGGTCTTTTGGTGACCGCCCTGTAAAAATTCCTGTTTTTACCGCAACGGCCCCGGACTTTGTCAATATACCTTGTGCAAACCCAGAATTATCAGGATGCATCTCTGCCTGAAAAATTTCTTCGTAGCTGGGATTATGAATGATTTCCTTAGGATTAGAAATGCCTTGACGTTCAAGATAAGATTTTAGCTTGTCCATTTTTAATTTTTTTGAAGATTAGGGTGTTGCGACAAATGTAAAAATATCAGCCAATTATCAAAGTTTTAATAAACTGACATTCATCAGGTCAATAAAAATTCATAATTAATTAATAATCAATTAATTAATTCTTGCCAAGAAAAAATTTTGCTAAAACCCAGCTCTTTAAAATAATTCTTGTAATCGCCAAATTTGGATGTCAGAACAAAATCTCCGCCCCAAGCTCCCAAACTTTTGACAAAGCTGGGACAGTTTTGGAAATATTTTTCCTTCACAGTAGGCACTTCCAAAAATGCCGATAACTTTTCCTCGTGAATGGTCATTAATCTGGAAAAGTCTTCCAAAGTTTTGCAGTTAACAATGGTTTTGGTCAACTCCGTATAGAAATTGATCATTTCCAAAGAACGCTGTTTTGACTTGTAGTGGGAAATACCTTCTCTGGTATCCTGTTTCTGATTGAGATGGATAAACAATAATTCATCTTTAAAATCCGGCTGAAAATTAATTGTTTCATAAGTTCTTTCCGGGAAACGACTATAGAGAACAGCAGAATTTTCCTTGGCAACTGCCACATCATAACCACTGCCGCCCAAGCTGGTCTCATTAAGGATAAACGTATCAATACCTGCCCATTCTGCTAAATTATTCATCAAAGTAGAGCTGCTCCCGAGCCCAAAATCCGAAGGAAATTGCAGATTGGTTTTGAGATGGTAAGAAGCATCACTTTTCAGTTTGGTTTCAGAAAGGTTTTGGACATTATGGAGTACTTTGAGAATAAATTCGGCAGCTTTAAAGTTGTTGGTCTCAACAATTTGCCAATTTTTGTAATCGATAATGGCACGCAGCCACAGATGATCCTGATGATAAGCTTCCCAAAGAATCAAGGCTTTTTGATCATCTTCTTCGGAATAAAAAAGCTCTTGTCCTAGCTTTGTAGGTATAGCCAGGACAAGAGCACCGTCAACAGCAACATATTCTGAGGTAAGCATTAATTTGCCGGGAGAAAAGATCCTCTTCATATATGCGCGGTTATTTTTTTGAATTGTGAATTTGGCAAAATACCTTGGTCACAAAACAAATAATTAATTAAAATTAGATAGCTGAGGAAACCGTTACTTCCGGATTAATTTTTTTAATCAAACCTTGGAGTGTTTTTCCGGGACCGACTTCTACAAAGTTAGTAGCGCCGTCTTTTATCATATTTTGAACACTTTGCGTCCATTTTACAGGTCCCGTCAACTGAGCAATCAGATTTTTTTTGATTTCTTCAGGATTAGAAACTGCCGTTGTCGTGATATTCTGATAAACCGGAATGGTTGCATTCCTGAATTTTGTATTTTCAATCGCCGCAGCCAATCTTTCCTGCGCCGGCATCATCAATGGCGAATGGAACGCTCCGTTTACCGGCAACAGCAAAGCTCTCTTTGCCCCGGCAGCTTTCATCGCTTCGCAGGCTTTTTCAACCGCAGCGGTTTCCCCCGAGATGACCAACTGTCCCGGGCAATTATAATTGGCCGGTACAACAATGCCATCAATGCTGGCGCAGATCTCTTCTACCTTTTCATCGGCCAAACCAAGAATGGCTGCCATAGAACTTGGATTCAGATCGCAAGCCATCTGCATGGCTTGAGCTCTTTCGGACACCAATTTTAGCCCATCTTCGAAAGACAGAACACCATTTGCAACCAAGGCAGAAAACTCGCCCAAAGAATGCCCGGCCACCATCTGTGCGCCAAGGCCATTCACCACTTTCACCGCTGCTACAGAGTGAAGAAATATAGCAGGCTGTGTGACACTGGTTTTTTTAAGATCCTCATCTGTACCATTGAACATTACAGAAACAAGATCAAAACCAAGGATGTCATTGGCAGAATCCATCAGATCTTTCACGTCTTTTCGGGAATCGTATAATTCTTTTCCCATCCCGACAAACTGTGAACCCTGCCCGGGAAATACAAGTGCTTTCATTTAGTATATAACTTTTATTTATTATTAAATGGTTTAATGTAAAACCTATTTAACTTTTATTGAGGCTAATGCCTATAAATTTTAATTAAGGAACTAATCTCAACACACGGTAGCCGCTATTGATATAGGCTCCATTGGGTTTTGCTCTTACGAATTCAAATTTGGTAGCCAACTGAGTTTGGGATTTACCAATCTGTTTGAAGATCTCACCTTTTTTGTTTTCTCTTGTCAACATGTCGTTCATGACATCAAAACCAATCACAGCGTATTTAGAAGGTGTTTTGCAGTATTTTGATTTGTAAGAAGCCAAAACTTCTTTCTCAAAGCTACCATCGTAATCAATCTTTCTGTCCATCAGGTAAACCAGACTAACCTTAGAAAGATCATCCACATTCTTCTCAAAACTTGGGTTATAAAACATACTAAAGGCTTTTATACCGGCGACCTGTTTGCCCAGCGCAATCATTTTGGATGCAAAAGCAGCTCCGGCAGCGTCATCATCATCCGCCAAAATAGCAATCACTGGAACAGCCTGCCCCGTCATCATATTGTTATCCAACTTAATCTCCGAAGATGAATTAACAATCACAACATTTGGTTTTGACAAGGATTTTTCTAGGCCAGCCTTTATCGCATTGGCATTAGCTTTTGAGCTGTCTGCCACAATATAAATTTTTTGATCCTGATAGACCTGGCTAACTTCCTTCACAATCCTATCCGAATAAACAGAACTTTCCGTTTCTATGATGATCAGATTATTGTAGTCAAACAAATCCGAAGAGTTAGCAAAAGGTGCTACAACAGGAATTTTTTTGTCATTAACATAATTCAGCACTTCCAAAACGCTCGATTTGAAAAATGGCCCAACGATAAGATCCGTATTATCCTGATTGATCTGGGACAAACTATTTTTGAAGGTATTTTCGTTACCTGCATCCACTACTTTGATATCCAGTTTTTGACCGTTTGCGGCATTTCTTTCCGCTGCCAGTTTAGCTCCGGTTAAAAAATCCATTGCCATCGTCCTGTATTTGGCATCGTTGGCATCAAATCCAAATGGCAACATCAAAACAACGCTGAGTACATCGCCGCTTTTTTTGGAGTACATCGGATCCTGTTTCTTAATCTTTAGCGTCATCCCGGCTTTAAGGCCATCAGCAAGATTGGGGTTTAGGCTGATTAACTGATCCAAGGTCACATTAAAGCGGTTCATAATTCTAAACATTGTATCGCCACTTTGAACCGTATAGGTTACATAATCATCTGCAGACGCAGAATTAGCCTGATTGGTATTATTAGAAGCAGACGTTGTTTTTGTAACAGGAGCAGACGTATTGCTGCTCTGCGAATTATCCTCAACCTGAATAGAACCCGAATCCGAAACAGGCGCAGCCGATGCCGAACCGGCAACTCTGATAGATTCACCAGGTTTAAGACCCGTGGATTCAAGACCCGGGTTGAGCGCAAACAACTGTTTTTGCGTCAGGTTAAATTGTCTGGAGATTTTATAGTAATTATCTTTGGACTGAACCACATACAAACCACTGTCTGCAGAAACTGTTTCAGTTTTAGCTTCTGTTTTTACAGTTGGTTTTACCTCAGCCGGTTTTTCTGTAACGGTTTGTGTTACGACTGTTTGAGCCGGAACCGATGAAGCAGATCCAGCATATTTCTGAATATTTTCTGCCGGTAAAGTAACCAAATCGCCAATTTTCAAATGAGAATCCAGTTCGGGATTCAGTTTTCTGAGGTCGGCTTCGGAGATATGATACTGTTTGGTAATGCCATAGATGGTTTGTTTTGGGAGCAAGGCGATAGTTCCTGTTTTTCCGCTTTTAGGCACTGAAGAAGCCACAACATGAGCAGCAGTCGGTTTTGTAGAATTGGCTCCGTTTTTTGAAACCACCAACACATCACCAATATTCAGATTGCCATCTTTTTTAGAAGGATTGAGCTTGTAAAGCTCATCCACCGTCAAACCATATTGCCTAGAAATCCCATAAGGTGTTTCCTTTTGTGCCACGATGTGCGTTTTCTGCGCAGAAAACCCTAAAAAGCTGATAAGTCCTGATAAAATGAAAATCTTTTTAACCATCCTTTTTTTATAATGTTTACAAAAATAATGCTTTCAAATTAAATGGAACAAATTATCAGTTCCGATTTTTGAACATCCATTTTGTGGTAGCAATCATCAATCCATTGTTTCCCAAAATCCGCATAAAACACGCTGAAATTGAAGATCCTTTCTTGCCAAACGCCACCTGGATGTACTTTTAAAAATAAATTCTGCATCTGATCGAACCTCTCGGATTGTTTGATTTTTTCAGCTTTCAACAGGCGTTTTTGCATTCTTTTAAACGACTTTAGCTGACGCGTTTCCTCGGCATTCACAAGGTTGGCAAAACTTTTATCCGTTTTTTCAGCCTCGGTTTTTATATCTGAGAAAGAACCAACCAGCTCCTGTTCTTTTTGTAGAAGGAGCGACTGTATCTCATTATTTTCTAAAATTTTCTGATTGATAACTTCGGCAAAATTTCCAAAGAAATCTTCGATACTTAAGCCTGACTTTTCGATTTTCCTAATCGTTTTTTCTTCCAAAAACAACATTGAATTTCTTGGAATGAGGATAGGGAAAGGAAGGTGAATGGACTTGAAATAATCTTGGAGTTCTGTCCAATACATAATCTCAGCATTCCCGCCCACATACGCCAGATTGGGCAATACTGTTTCCTGATAAGCCGGGCGAAGAACCGCATTGGGACTGAATTTCTCCAGATGATTATCCAGTTCTGCAAGGATTTCTTCCCTTGAAAATTTCAGATCTGTATCCAGAATAAAATAGTCTTCATTGATTTTTTCAATCCTATTTCTGGTTTCAGTCAGGTAAAAAAGATTGATTTCCCTTGGGTTGACTTGTACCTTATGATATTTTGCCTCAAGAAAATGGCGTTGATCTTTAGTTGTTTCAAAAAGCTGATCAGACAGTAATTCTTTTCGAAAAATATCCTTCACCTGGTTTTTAAGCACTTTGTCGTTGCCGTCAATCGTGAGTAATCCGTAATCTGAAAATAATTGATTCACGAGATAACGGATGGCTTGCGTGTGCGTATTCCCTTTTTGGTAAGCTTTTTTGATCCAGAGAATCAGTTCGGTACCATAGAGGTTATCTTTGAATTCTTTTTCGAATTCATCGATGAAAAACCGGTCTTCTATCACGATATTTCCCACGTCGCCACCAGATTGACCCTTGATTTCATAATAATGATCCCGCGTTTTGAAATGGTTGATCTCTTCGAAATCGTGATCCTCTGTAGCCATCCAGAATATAGGAACAAAATGATGTTCCGGGAAATGGCGTTTAAGAAAATGGGCAGTTTTTATCGTCTGCAAAATCTTATAAACAAAGAAAACTGGCCCCGTAAACAAGTTTAGTTGATGACCTGTAGTAATGGTGAATGTGTTATTTTCTTTCAGAGAAAAAAGATGTTCCAACTGTTTGGGCGACATCTGCTGCTCTTGGTTTTGCGAGAAAATAGTTTGGTAGAGCATCTCTCTCTGGCTGTCAGAAAAAGAATCTTTTTTCTCTGCCATCTGATTTTTAAAATTATCCAAATCGAAGGTTTTATCCTGAAACCCAGCCAGATTTCCCTGTAAAAAGTCCTTGATCAACTGTGGAATGCTCTCTATATTGTTGAAACCGATGGTCATTTGTATAATTCTTTACTTGTCTAAACTTTTAATAAAAAAAGTTGTTTTGATTTTTATTAATACACCTTTTGCTTACAATTTTGAACAAAGGTTGTTTTTCCCTTCAATCTGCAGCCCGACCTGAATGAAGCTCATTTTTTGCAGGGCCTGAGCGCTGGTAAAAAATAGCGGGAATGGAGGGCGGAAAAGCTGCCATAATGATTCTATCCAATTAATTAAAAAGATACCAAACAATACCAATATTCAGTCGGAAATCATAGACTGGATAGTAGGGCGCCGCAAATGATTTGTTCTGCATAAAGGTTTGGTTGATATGCTGCCCTTCTACATAAAAAAACATTCTTTTGACCTTCATATTCACGTAGACATCGGCAATAGGCTGCCCGCCAATAGAATAACCATTGGCACCTGGAAGGATATATTCGTTGAGGATAGGCGAAAATGCACGAGACGCAAATTTGGTAAAATAATACAGTTTTACACCCGCCTGTATGGTAGCCGCTTTTTTGAAAGCCGGAGCCTGATAGTACAAATTAACCCTGCCAATAAAATCTGGAACAGGCAGGAGGTCCTTATTGCTCAACACTTGTTGAAATAATGCCCTGCCATTGAGATGAAATCTTCCAAAGCCTGCCGTAGCTTCGCCACCAATCTGTGACATATTAAGCGAAGACGAACTCTGTTGAGGCTTGGCATTGCTATCAAAATAAGTATAGTGATCTATCCTGTAATAGTCTGCGAAAACCTGTGTATCCAACCATTTTGCAAGATGCAACGTCCCTCCCAGTTGTGTTACCGCCTCATTGTCCGGGTTTTGCAGATTGTAATTGTAATTGACATAATGCGAGGAGTTCATCAAATAGTTGAAACTGGGATAAGCCGATTGAAAATTAAGCCGCGCTTCTACCAAATAATCTTTAAATGGTTCAAAAACCAGGTTGTTGGTTGTCTTGATATAGTTGCCAAACTCCGAGCCTTTTGAAATTTCCAAAAATGATTTGAGTTGGATTTTGTCAAGTAGTTTGATTTGCAAATTCCCTACAGCACCCAATCTCTGCTCCTTGAAATACCCAGGAATCCCCATTACTGGATAGGCATTCTTATTACCCAAAGTAATGTACTGATGCCTGAAGCCTGCGTCCAGCTTAAACTTATCATTATCCCAAACCAGACTGAAAGTATTGCTGAGATTGTCCGAAAATTTTTTGTTGGTTAATGGGAAATTATCAATACTCTCCGAATTAAAAAAGGCCGTATTGGCTGCAGATTCGGAAAAATAATATTTATTGCCTTGATGAAAAATTGTGTGCCTTAGTTTGAAAGGATATTTTGTCGGGTCAAACGGTGATAATTCCTGACTTAAGTAATATCTTCTGTAGGCCAACCGGGACTCGGCACCAGAAAGATTGGTTTCTATATTCTGGCGGTTGTTAAACCTAGAATCTCCACTAAGGAAGACATCCAGTCCCGCGATGCCACCACTTTCCTGATTGTTGACATTCTGATGGATATAATGGGCATAAGCCTCATATTTTTTGTTTTTCGAGATATAATGGCCGCTGAATATGGTATTATTACTCGCTGCAAGGCTATTCCTATATAAGCCTTGTGAGCGCAGACCCATATATTCTATTGCAAAGTTGAAATTCTTGCCAATGTTTTGGGTGTAGGTTGTCTGAAGCTGACCTCCATTCCGCATGGCGTTGTTATAGAAAAATGTTGTGGTAGGTGTTTTGACATCATAATAGTTGATATCGTTTTCCCCCAGAATAAAAAAGGATTTATTTTCGGGAAGCAGACTCAGGTTAGCCTCTGGATTTTTGCTGTAGAACAAATTTTGAAAACCAGAGCCAATGTTAGCATACTGAATTTTGCCGAAGTTGTCTTTTTTATTGTATTGCGTCACCACGTAGGAGCGCTCTATATTGAAGGCTGTATCAAACTGTTTCCTGTCTGTAAACCTTTGTTTCACAAGATAATCATTAATGGTAGGTTTATAGATTTGCAAAGAATCCTTCTCCCCGGAGTCTACCTTTAAGGTATCGGAAGGTAGTTTGTTGGTATTCGTTTTATTAAGCTGCTGCGCATTCATCATGAGATTCAAAGCCAGCAACAGCGCAAGAATATATTTCATCAAGGAAATTTGAGTACAAAAATACTAATTCTGTGGGAATAAAAATTGCTAGATGACAAAGCAGATTTTTAACCATCCAGCTTTTAAGAATCTGAGTGCATATCAACGTGAATACCTCGTAAAAATAGATACTTTAGTTTAACATTTTTTATTGAGTATCTATATCATTACAAAATAAATTGTGATAATAAATTAGAATCACTGAAAAATCTAAAGGAGTTCTTTCCATTGTCTTATCGCGGACTCTTTTTTCCATCTTTTTGCATCTTTATAAGCCGAGACATTAAGTTTTTTCAGCAACTCTGGATCTGAAATTAAATTTCGGAGTGTTTCAACATACGATTTTTCATCATGCAGCGGAATTAAAAATCCATTATTATAATTAATGATTTCTGCCGGGCCATGCTCACAATCATAAGCCAACAGTGCACAACTGTTAAACACGGCTTCTACTAAGACCAATCCAAAAGGTTCATTTTTAGATGTTAAGCAAAATATTTTGGACTCTGACATGGTTTGCATCACCTCATCAAATGAGACTTTACCTAAAAGCTGAACCTGATCTTCCAGATGATTTTCATTTATAAAACTCTTTGCCAAGTTCATCTGAACACCATCACCAATCAATTTTACAGTCCAATCTTTTGGTAAATCCACTTTTTGGATGATCCGCAGAAAACCTAACACATTTTTCTCGGGATGCAAATTGGCTGCAAACACAATTTGATTCTTCTTATGCTCAAATGAGACAAAAGGTAGATTGTACAACTCATCATTCATAAGGTTGTAAATTAATTCCGTTTGAGCTCCTATGGACTGGAAATAAACTTGAGACTTAGAAGTGATGGATACAACTGCTTTCAATTTTTTTGAATACCATTGTCTCAATGTTCCCCAAAGAAGGCCACCACCTTTGAAATTGTTATGCTCCCATCCTATCGTTTTATAATTGACATTTTTATTAAGTGACAGCCCTGCAGACAATTTGTACATACAACTGATGATTCTATCATATTTATCAGCGTTGTTATTCATCCATTGATCTAAGGTTTGGTAAGCTCCAAAATCGTACAAATAACCTTTTAGTTTATTTTGAAAAGGCAACCATCGCATATATTTGTCCAGCCATACACAGATTTTGCTGAAAGCCCAATGATCAAATGTGTCAATAAATTCTAATTTAACACCCTGATCTACTTCATAAAAAGGCTGATGAGGAGCCATTAACAGTAAAATGGTAATGTCATAATCTGTAGAAACAGAATTAACCAAATCTGTCAAAACCCGATTGATCCCACCAGAACGGTTCATTTTGTAATAGACAAACAGCAGCTTTTTCTTTTCCATTGTTACATTTTATTCTTTCTATAATAGAGGTAGGATAACGGATAAAGCACAAGCGAAAGACCTCGGAAGACTTTAAGTTTTTTTTGCATATCAGCAAAGCTCCTACTATTGCCAATGGCATAAGCCTGATATCCCATCAAATTTCTGACTAACGCTTTGGGATAACTCAGCAATTGATGACCATAGGAATTGATAAAAGATAAATGCCCTTCCATCAAACCAAAGGTATTTTTCCCGGTCCATCGTGTATTGGAAACCGATGACGCATCGTCTTCATCAAAATGATATATTCTCACAAACATGTTGACAAACCTGGTTTTGTAGCCCGCCGCATCATAGGTATTGAAGAAAACACTTTGTGGAATATAACCTTTACCTACATAAGGTGAATAATCGAATTGACTCAGCAACTTCTGATACGTCTTGCTGATGAAAATGCCAAATTTATCACCCCTTACTTTGTACTGATAGCGCATTTGCAGAATACTTCCATCAAAACCGTCTCCTGGATACAGATGCCCAACAATTTGCCCGTCCGGATACTGTGACAATCCCATGACTGCAATATAATTATCCTGATTTTTGATTCCCTGCGCTTCCTGAAAAAGGATTTCCAAAGCATTATCGGGATAAGAATCATCCGAATCCACGACCATGAAATATGGTGTTTTCACTTTTTCCACGCCCTTGAAAACAGTAATGAATTTATGTTGATTGCTATGATAATGATATTCTATAGCCAACTTATTTTCTGATTGAAAGCCTTCTACCAAAGCCTTTGTATTATCTGTGGAGCCATCATCCATAATTAACCAGATAAAATCTTTGAAACTTTGCTTCTTCAACGATTCATAAACCCTGGATAATGTATGTGCCCGGTTATAGGTTGGTGTAATGACGGTAATTTTAGCCTCGCTCATTGTCAAGTTTTAATTGATATTGCTGTTCCAGAATTTCAGTGACCCGATTATATATCTTTTGTGAATCCAACTTTTTATAAGATTCTTTCACGTTTTGTTTAATTTTTTCTAACAATTCTGGATGAGTAAAGACTTTTTTCATCGCGTTATAAATCTCTTCTTCATCATCGTTTACCAAAATCCCGTCAACACCATCTTCTATCATCTCGGGGATGCCTCCCACATTGGTGCTTATGATAGGTTTTTCCAAGGCTAAAGCCTCGTTAATAACTAATGGATAAGCCTCTGATCTTGTTGGCAATACAAAATAATCAGCATTTTTGATGTATGGGTAAGGATTGATTTTTGTACCTAACAACTTAAATGATCCCTCAATGCCCACTTGACTGATTTGTTGCATCAAATTAGTTTTTTCCTCTCCATCGCCTAAAACCACAATGCTATGCTCAAAACCTTCATCAATTAACCGGCGATGAATGTTGATCAAATTATGATAACCCTTTCTGCTGTGTAAACGGCCAACAGAACAAAAAACCGGCCTTTTAAGCTCTTTATAATTGACTTGAAAATCAGAAGCCTTTTCTTTAACCTCATCGGCATGGATGGCGTTGTACACCACCGAACTACTTAGGTAAGTGACATTATAATAGGTTTCGATCACATTTCTGATATGTGCCGCGCAGAAAATAACATGATCAAAATTCTTCATTATCTGTACTCTTGATCTTGCTCTATCCTGATTGACATCATAGGTCACATCTGTATGAAACCAGGCAATTTTCCGCGAATTTTTATTCGGTGAGTTGAGCACCATATCAAACTCCGCATAACTCGAAGCGATTTCGATGTCGTATTTTTCTGGGACTTTTAGCTTGTACAGAACGGAAGGGAATCTATCATAAATTTCCAGCTTCACCCGTCGCCAAATCAATTGCAATTTCTGTAAAAAAGGATTAGAACTCATCTGCTCTTTCCCTTTTTCTACAACAATGAGTTTTATATCAACCGGAATCTCTTTGATTAATTCGCCCTGATACAAATTAAGCATGAGTGTCAAATCAAATTTATCCTTGGGTAAGTTTTGCAATATATCCAAAATCACCCTCGGAACGCCGCCCATTTCCAAAGAACGAAGCCTGAAGAGGACTTTTATTTTCTTATCATTCATATTTTCACATTGCCTTTATTCTACTTCTGCGCCTAAGTTTCGGTATTGCTGGCGGAATTTCTCTGCCCAATTAAACCATTCTGAAAATTGAGCATCGGGATGATTTTCTTGATCTAAAAACTTTTTAATATACTCATCAGAAAAATCTTTCGGATAGTTTTGCATGGCATCGAATCTGTTGCTTAGCCAGGCTTCGTTTAAGATATAATTCATCCGGTTGACATCAAAATGATTGCCGTATTCATGATAAGAACCTGTTGCCGAGGATTTGAAGGTTGTTTTTAGCACCTCTTTATTCGTTCTGGCAAAAACAGCATTTTTATTCTTATGATACCAAGCTGCTGCATTTCTCAGCTGTTGTTTTTCGTCCACTTTACCTTTTGCATCCTCCCAAATAGAAAGCCAATAATCTTTTTGATACAGCCCCATCAGAATAGAATTGATGCCCCAATACTTACGTTTCGTTTCGTTATCAACTAAGCCTAATTTGTACAAAATGGTAAACAATTTATATTTATTGTACATGAATAAATCCATTACCATCTTATTGGACGTCCATAACTTAACCGGTTGACTTTGACTGATATTACCCGACAATTTATTAATTTTTAAAGCTTTGTCATCAGAATAATTCCCCAGCCAACCTAATTTTAGCAGTGGGACTGAAAATGATTTCATATCATTAATAACATCATCAATATTTAATGTTTCTGTAAACCAAACATCGTCTTCTGTTACCAGAACATACTCTGATGAAGATTTAACTTCATCAAACCATAAATCTGTCGGAATGGTAAAACCATCTATTTTTTTGCCTTTTGTAATATGATCTTCAATCGCTTGGATTTTATCCCCGTATTGATCAGAAGTTATAATTTTAGCCTTAGGAAATTTGGTTTTTATGCTTTCAAGATACTTTGCAGGGGTGCCATCGTCTAAAATTTTGATCTCAAAATTACCTTGTATACAAGAATAGATGGACCGCAAACAACGTTCTAAATAATAAGGCCGATTGAAGGATTTGATAACAATTGAGGTCATAAAATTTTTCTAACAAGTTTTTTAAAAATTGTATTTTCCTTTTTAAAAATAAATTTTGCAAGATCATCAATCTCATCAATTTTTCTCCCGTAAAGCTTTTTAAGACCTCGTCTCTCACATGTCTCTAATAAAACCTGATTCCAGTCGGCTTTTTGTTGTTTTGTTTTATTTTTATTTTGAGAAATACCATTAGTATGAATTCTATAATAATATTGTATCGAATCTATATATTCAAAAGTTCCTATATCATACAACTTTAGATATAAATCTTGATCTTCAGAAATTAACAATTTTGGGTTAATACCTGTCGTTTTATTATAGGCCGATCTTTTAAAAGAAAAAAAATGAGCCACTTCAAAGTTGATATTGAAAAACGTTTTTTTATTATTAGGTGTTTTTCTAGTTAATTCAAAATTACCAATATCCTGAGAATTACTGTTTATCAATTTTATTTTTGAGTAAGTAGCAATGATATTAGGATTCGCTTTATATACATCGATAATTTCCTCCAAAGAAGTTTCCGAAATCTTATCATCCGGATCCAAAAAACCACAAATGTCACCGAAAGCTTCTTCTACACATCTGCGTTTTGTAAATCCTACTTTTTTATTCTCATGATTTTGGAACAATTTTATTTTATCATTGTGCTTAGCCAATTCTACAAGCTTTTCATACGAATCATCTGTGGAACAATCGTCTACAATTATAATTTCATAATCCTGATAGGTTTGATTCAGAATTGACTGATAACATTCCTGAAAATAATTCCAATTATTATAATGCGCTATGAGAATGGAAAAAGTCATCTTAGATTGATTTTATTAGATGTTCCTGTTTGTTCACAATAATAGAATTTGCCGGAATATCCTTATGAATCACACAGCCTGCACCAATAATAACATTATCACCAATGGTAACATCTTTTAAAATAACGACGTTGGCACCAGTCCACACATTATTTCCCAATCTAATAAAACCTGTATTAAAATCTGTTTTAGAAACACTGAAGGGGTTTTTACTATACTGATGATTATGATCAAAAAGTTTCATTCCTTCTCCCAAGATACAGTTTTCTCCAATGGTGATTTCTCCCAAACAAGCAATCGTTGCTCTTGTAATGTAGGTATTTTTACCCACGGAAAACTTGGCATTTCCTTTAATTGTCAGATAATTAGACTCATTAATCATGACCTGATCTCCAATGTTGATTTGTGCTGATGAGGAGATGTCGTAATAATTATTGGCTCCTAATTTGAAATTTGACGGTACATTGGATTTGGGATTACTTCTGAACGATTGATAAGCCGACTCTTTTTTAGCTTTTTGAATAAGTTGATCCAGAAGTAGAAAAAATTTATAAAACATATGATTGAGATCTGTTGTTAGTTTGTTTGATGAATACCTGTCTGTTATCAATTCTGCTAAGAATCCTTATGCATTTCTATGAAACTTTCAGTCCACTTTTTCCATCTTTCAGCAAATTCTTTATTTTTCTTTTCTACTAAAATGTTATAAATATACTCTTCAGAAAAATCATCAGGATAATTCTCATATTCATCAAACTGATCCTCTAACCAAAGTTCATTGAGGATGTAATTGAACCTGACTAAATCAAAATTTTCTTTAATATTAAAGGCATTAAAAGATGCGGATGACCGATAAGACGTTGCCATTACACGAGTGGTCATCAAAGTATATTTGTTCTTCCCTTTATGTGTAAATGCCCAATCTACAGCATTTTTCAGTTGTAATTGTTCAATCACCCTTTTGTATTGATCTTTCCAAAGAAACTGAAGATAATCCTTTCTGTACATTCCCATGGGAATATCATACATGACCCACAATTGCATTATCCATCTTTTTGGCAGTAATTTATATTGCTCCATAAAATCTCTAATATTAAAAGTGTTATTAAGCAGCAGGCTATAAAATTTCTTTGATTTGATGATAAAATGAGGCTGATGAGAAGAAATAGTATCTGTCAATCTATGATAAGGGATTATATCCGAATCTTTTTCCAAGATGCGCCCTAATTTAAGAAGTTGGATATCATAATTTTTCATCTCTTGCGCATAATACAACATATCAAAATCCTCTATAAACCAAACATCATCTTCTGTCATAATTAGTATTTCTGAAGAGTCGGCTATAGCATCGTACCACAAATCTGTAGGTATTCTAGTATCTTGATATTCTTTTACGCCTTTCAGGTGATTTTCAATTTTTTCAATTTTTTCATCCCTATATTTAGAAAACCTAAAAGTTACCTTCGGATATTTTTTTTGGATTTTATCAAGGTATTTTTGAGGTGTTCCATCATCCAAAATTATAATTTGCAAATTTTCTAAACCAATCACTCTTTCGTAAATACTTCTGAGGCAACGATCTAGAAGATGTGGGCGGTAATAGCTTTTGATAAGAATAGTCATGTAATCTAGATAGACAGTTTGTTTCTAATTTTATTTTTGAATGGTATTTCTATCCATTTAAATGAAAAATGTGCCACCATTACTAAGACAATAAATGATGTGAAAAATACGACATAAGGATTAACAATATTAATTGCTTTAAATATTTTTAATGATAGATCATATACAGAGCCTTGTAGCAAGTATATTGCAAAACTTATTTCGCCCATATAAATGAGAAATTTATTTCGAAAGAATTTAGTTAAAAATCCTTGATTGGCAGAAATCAAACTTATTAATATTGCAAAATTAATTGCCAAAAGGCCATTCTGCACAAACATATTACGTAAATAATAAATCAACAATAACGTTATTAATGCAAAAAAGATTATAAGTACATCATATTTTCCTTGAATATTTGTATAATTCATTACAAAATATTTCCCGAATAATAACCCTATACAGAATTGATTTAAATGTAAAAAAGGATTAAAGCGTAAAAATGAATTCTCGATTGAAAATGGAGTATGATTAAAAAATGGAGATAAGAAAAACCAATTCATCACAATTTGACAAATCAACCAAAAAGAGAGTATGACAAAGCTTACAACTTTTAAACTATTCTTCTGTATAAAATTTTTAAATAAAATTGGGAAGCATATATAGAAAAAAGCTTCAACAGAAATAGACCAAGATACCAAGTTTAATGAAAGTGCATCTTGAGGAATCCACGCTTGGACTAAAAAAATATGTTCTAATAATATAGTTATAGGAGGAAAATGGTAATATTCCAAATAATTTAATGAAACTAATATAGAAACTATAATTACTGTTATAGAACTAAATATATGAAGAGGATATATTCTTGCAAACCGATTGATATAGTAAGACCTTGAATTTACCAAAGGCTTATTACCATAAGCTAACATCATGACGAATCCTGACAATACATAAAAGTAACTGACACCTAGATCAAAATTGTTTTTAATCTGTTCAATAAACTTGATATTCGTTGTAAAAATGCCATGATGATAATGAAAAAAAACGATAGCAACAGCTGCTATAAAACGAGTAAACGTTAATTGAGATGTGTTCATTATTTTTTTAATTGATTAAACATATTTTCCCAAATTCCCATTATACTTCGTAGTTGATAACGTTTTGATATACTTGCGGCTTCCTCTGACATTTGCTTTCTTAATGTTGGATTCTCAATCAACAATTTCAATTTTTCCGCCAATGTTTTTACATCCTGTGGCTCTACCAAAAATTCTGATAACCGGCTATCTCCCATCATTTGCCTTGGTCCGTTTTTACATTCAAAGGCAACAGGAGCCAAGCCACATGAAAGTGCCTCTACAAGTACCAAAGGAAATCCTTCAAACCGCGAACTCAGTGCAAATATAGAGTGTACAGCGAATACTTGGTTGATGTCTTTTCTCGGTGGGCAGAGGTTGATACTGCTTTCCAAATTTAAATCTTGGATTTGTTTTTTCATATCCTCTTCCAGCTCGCCACTTCCGTAGATATCCAACTGCCAGGCGGGGAACTCATTTGCCAGTAACGCCCATGCTTCTATCAGATAATTGAACCCTTTTTGATAGGTGTAGCGCCCAACGGCCAGTACTTTTTCTATATTATAGTCCGCTTTAGTTGGTTCTATTGTAATAGGATTTGGGATATTGGTGACATTGGTAAAAAACTTCGCCCATTCCTCCTCATCCTGCTGTGTAAGTACCACAATACGGTCGTATTGATTAAGTGTTCTTTGAAACATGGCCGTCTGAATTTTCATCTTCAGATTTTTGAGTGTCCATTTTGCTTTTAGTTTTTGGCTTAATGGTGTAATATCAAAATGGAAATGGTACTCCAATATTTTTTTGCTCCCGTCTTTGATAAGTGACAAAAACTTATGTTCTGCCCCAAAGTACATCGATATAGCTATGTCGGTTGGGTTATCAAACAAAAATTTTTCTACCTTTTGGCGATAAGTCTGCATAAAGGTTTTATACTTTTTCCTTTTTTGCCAGTAGCCCAAACCGTTCAAATCCCTGGTAGGATCCGGGATATTAAAATGAACCATCCTGATCTTATCACTAAACTGAAAGAATACAGGATCATCAAACTGACGATAGGTGATGATCGTAACCTCATGATGAAGGACATCTGCCAAATAATTAGCCTTGACATTCAGCATGCGTTCTGTGCCGGCAGAATCTTTAAGATTCGGAAAAAAATAAACAATTTTCATTCAATCAACTTATGTAAATTATCTGTAGTTGTCTAATACAGGTAAAAGATTTTTGTCGTGCAAAATATGTTTATTATACTTAAGCACAATTGGATGGAAAACCTGAACAAGATAAAAATATGGAATAAATTTTACAATATTAGCATTATAACAGTCACACAACTCATCCATCCTACGATGTACTTCATAATACCATTCGGTAGTCACAGGAGTATTTGGTTTACAAATAAATCCACAATTTCCTATTAGTAGTGGTGTATATCTTGTTAAATCTTTATGTATCAAATTTTCTGTGCTCAGCATCATATCATAATCTTCATATACATTATTCTCAATAAACCGGTGTTTTGCCGGCGCAATACCTCCATGTAATAGTTCCGGATAACCAATGGCATATTGATCTTCCTTATTATTCAATTTCTTAAAAGCAGGTTTCCAAGAATGAGCAAAAGGTTTGATATCTGCGTAACCACCACCATAATGGTGCATAAAATAACACCTTAGATAATCTGAACGCATTGTGAGACTCAACAGCTCATAACCTTTATGGAGCGGAAAATCAGGCTTAATATATTCTGGCAGATTCTGTGGCGTTATCAGTTTTACAGGAACTCCGGCATTCTTCTCAAGGGCTTGAATGCCTTTTTCTCGGTTTTCGGTTAAAGGATTGTCTCCTGTCCAAAAACAATAAATAACTTCTGGCGCTTTTTCCCCTGAGTAATCAACTGGATAATCATTGGCTAAAAAACTATAGGGATATTTTTCTTTCTTAAAAGTATAGGAATATCTACCTTGCTTTATATTTAATAAAACCTGGTAGGCATTTGGAAACCTTTCCCTGATTTTCAGTGCTATTTTGTTGAGCATTGTGTTTTTTTCTTATGTGTTTATTTAAGTAGCTGTTTTATGCTGTATCTCAAGTAATGTTTATAAAGCCTGAAAGTTGTTGTATCTTCAAACATTTGAGTTTTTAAAATTGTTATAAAAGAACCTCTAAATATATCCCTAAATGTATGGTCTTTTGACCACCAATCGAGCATCTCTCTCTTTTTTACCGCCAATTTTTCTTTTTCAAGATCAACTAACTTTAAAGTAGAAAAAACCACATTCGTTACTTCTAGCAATCCCTTTTGTTTTTTTTCTATGCTTGGATAATTGCGTGTTGACTGTAGAGAATGGCGAAAATAGTTCAATTTTTCTTTTCCCCTGAAGTAAACATAAGCCTTATCTTCTGAAAGAATACTGTTCCAAAACAACCAATCACCGGCCTTTTTATAGTCAAGCACTTTATCGATATGATTGATTCCTAAGTCTTTTTTGAAAAGAACAGCACTTGCATTTACTATAAGGCATTTGTTAAGCATAAAATCCTTGACATAATCCTTTCCATAATAGTAATGACTGTCTAACCATAAAGTGGGGTGAGCGTATCCTGCATATTCAGTAAAAGATTCTTGTATTTCTTGACCATTCTCATCTACATACAGCATATCGCTGTAAGCCATTGCCACGTTTTCTTTTTCGGCAAATACCGAAACCATTTTTTCCAGAAAAGTGACATCTGCCCAGTCATCACTTTCTGCGATCCAGATTAATTCACCTTTTGCCAATTCCAAGCCTTTTTTCCACTGTCGAAAGGTGCTGCCTGAGTTCTCTTTATTATAAACCCTGTGTGTAATCCTATAATCCTGGTAAGAATCGAGAACTGGCACACTGTTATCCTGTGACAAATCATCTAACAAAATAACTTCAAAATTCTTATAGGTCTGATCAAATATAGAATCCAACCTTTGCTTCAAGTACTTTGCATGATTATAGTTTGGGACAATTATCGATACTAAAGGATTACAAGACATATTCATTGTTATGGTTAAAAATCTTCACATCTAGGAAGAAAAATATTTTAAAAACAATTTCCAGTATAAAGGATATATTGTTTTATCTTCTTTTAAAATTTGGTTTTTAAATTTTTGGGGTGGATTAATCAGATATATAGAAAATAAGAATTTATAAAATAATCGTTTGCTAATTCTTGAGGAATTCCACGGTTTTGCCCCAGTCGAAAAATGATATATATAGAAGGGAGTATTTTTTGTATTTCTAAAATTAAACAATCTGCATAAGCTATTCTTTAATATAAAACTGTATGATATATTAATATCATTTTGATAAACGGTTAAAAAATTATATTTCTTAGAAATTAATGTTGTATCCCCATACTTTCCTATAACACAGTTCAAAAGATCTTGATCGTGATTAATTGGTTTATCAATTGTATGTATAATTTTGATAAACTCATCTTCTATTCCTAACTCATATATTTTTTTAATATTTAATAAAGCTACACCTGCATTAATATATTTTTCTGGTTCTTTTAGTTTTAATACTTCATAAAAATATTTACTCGGAAACTTTGGATTGTTTTGTTTGACATAATCACAAACATAATCTGTAACGCCCATCATTAATGAGTTTTCAAAATCCATTGTTGCCAGTTTAGAAATATCATAATCTACAATTAAATCACTATCAAGATATAACACCCTCTCATAATCTTTAAATAATTTGGGAATATACAGCCTATAATATGTAGCAGTTGTCAAATGAGCTTCAATGTGAAAACCCTCACTTTTAATATCTTTTAAAATTAAAAACTCTAAAGAAAAATTATCAACACTATTAACCCATTCTCTAATAAGAGTTTGATTTTCCTGACTAATATTTTCTGACAGAATAAATATCTTGTAAAAAAAATTTTTATTAGCATTGGACAATATAGAAGCAATAGATACACTTGTGTACTTTATGTAATTATCATCGCATGCAAATACTATTGGGAACTCTTTCATAAGATTATTTTTTTATTTCTTCCAGACTGATGATGTGTATCTGAAAACAAAGTAAGGTAAAACATGATAATAACGGATCATCTTACTATCGGAGAAATAATCATAATCTTCCGTGCTTTTAATGAATTGATGCCACTCTGCCATTTCTTTCTTAGACTCCGCATAAGGCAAATGGTACAAAATTCTGTAATACATCTCTACCAAATTTTTCAGAGACCGGATTGTATATTCTTTTTTGTTTGGTGACAATTGCCCCTTATTCTCAAGATATTTTTGATAATAATATCGGATCACCGTTTCTACACTTTTCCGGTTTTTCTGTACTGTTGCCGGTGCTACGGTTTGCCCTTCCCTACCTATAAAATACCGGTATAGCTGCAGATTGGTATAATATAAATCCTTCGCAAAAAATAAAGGGACAGAAGCAAAAAGCGTATCTGTATAAAACACTTTTTCCGGAAAATTGATATCAGCTTTTCTTAAGACTTCTGTTTTGTAGGCCAAACGGTGCATTACAAAAACATCATCATCCATTGTAAGAATATCTTTATCCAACTGATAAATCTGTTTATTTTTTACTTTGGAAAGGGTCTGTAATTCTGAACGGTTTTCAAAAACAAATTCTTTTACAAAATCGGTTACTACCACATCACAATCAATGGATTGCAATTCCTCCATCCATTGTTCCAATGCCTTTGTATCATACCAGTCGTCGGAATCCAACACTTTGCAGTATTTCCCTTTTGCTTCCTGTATGCCTCTTTTGAGCACAGATCCATAACCACCGTTTTCTTTATCAATAACAATAAATGTTTCGGGATATTGAGCCTCATATTCTTTTGCTATGGAAATGGCATTATCGGGACTGCCGTCAATGATTAAAAGCACTTCTAGCAGCGATAACAACTCCTTTCTTATAAGCAGAGAATCCAGGCATTTCTTCAAATAATCCTGAGTATTATAGATAGGGATAATTAGAGTAAGTAGCTTATTCATTTGTGGAATTTTGAGTTTTTACCACTTCAAAGGCTTTTTCTACCACCTGGTGCATGTCGTAGTATTTGTATTCAGCTAGTCTGCCACCAAATATAACGTTACCTAGTGTGTCTGCCAATGCTTTATACTGCTGGTATACTGCCTGATTCTTTTCATCATTAATGGGATAGTAAGCTTCTCTCCCTTCGGTCATATCCTCAGGATATTCTCTGGTAATCACCGTTTTGGGCTGAGTACCAAACTCAAAATGCTTATGTTCTATAATTCTTGTGAACCGAATATTGCGTTCGGTATAGTTAACCACTGCATTCCCTTGGAAGTTTGGCCTATCCAAAATTTCATTTTCAAACCGTAAACTTCGGTAATCCAAATGGCCAAACCGGTAGCCAAAATATTCATCTATTTTACCGGTGTAAACTACCTTGTCTGCTAAAGAATCCAGATGGGCTTTATCCGCAAAATAATCGGTATCAAGCTTTACTTCTATCCCATCCAACATTTTTTCTATCAATGCTGTATAACCACCGGTCGGAATCCCCTGATAGGTATCATTAAAATAATTATTATCAAACGTAAACCTGAAAGGTAAACGCCTAATGATAAAAGCCGGAATCTCAGTAGCCGGCCGGCCCCATTGCTTTTCGGTATAGCCTTTTATCAGTTTTTCATAGATATCTTTTCCTCCAAGAACCAGAGCCTGCTCCTCTAGGTTCTGAGGATTGGTGATATGTTTATATTCTGCCCGTTGCTCCTCTATCTTGTCCTGTGCCTCCTGCGGGGTCTGCACGCCCCAAAGCTGATAAAAGGTATTCATATTAAAGGGCAGGTTGTAAAGCTTGCCTGCGTAACGGGCGATTGGCGCATTGGTAAACCGGTTGAACTCCACAAAAGAGTTGACATAATCCCAAACATTTTTGTTACTGGTATGGAAGATGTGTGCCCCATATTTGTGAACATTGATGCCTTCTACTTTTTGGGTATAGATATTACCGGCTATATGGCTTCTGCGTTCTATAACCAGACATTTTTTGCCCTGTTTGGTCATTTCGTAAGCGAATATGGCTCCGAACAGTCCACTGCCTATAATTAAGTAATCGTATTTTTTTTGCATCTCAAAATATTGTGCTTTTTCCAATTATTTATCAGAATTGAATTGTTATTTAAATATTTTATATTTATACATCAAACGAACTGCTCTATCCAGAAATGGATACTTATGATAAAATATTAGTTTTTTTTGTAATCTACTTAAACTTTTATTGAATTTTCTATATAGCATCTGCTCAATAATATGACCTTCATCTACCTTAGAATTGGCATTAATTGTTGAGGCTTGATTCTCGTGAACTCTAAAAGAGATTAACTTTTTATTAATGATTCCGATATTTGTATGCAACAATATTTTTAAATAATACTCTAAGTCTAAAACTTGTTTTAAACGAGAAGAATATTTCCCTATTTTATAAAAAAGTTCAGTTTTGAACAAAGCCGTTACAGGCTCTCCTATAAAATTGTATGATAATTCATTCTTTGTTCCCAACCTATACAAATCATCTTTTTTGAATAAATAAAAATCATCAAATTCCAAACTAATCCCTTTTTGCAAATCACCATATTTGTTAATCCATTTTTCGGCATCTGATAAACCCATGCTGCCAGTTATTATATGTCTTTTACAAATAACAATATCCAAATCTCTTTCTAATATATATTTCAGCATCTGCTCTACACAATCATCCTCCAATAAGTCATCCTGAAACAAAAACTTGATATACGCTCCGTTTGCATTATCTATACAATGATTCCAATTAGCACCAATACCCGAAGGCTTATGATGAAAAATGGACACCGGAAAATCTACCTCCCTTTTAAACTTTTCACAGATATGTAAAGTATTGTCTGTTGAGTTATCATCTGAAATGATTACCTCAATATTTTTGTAAGTCTGTGACTTTACAGACTCCAATGCTTCCTGCAAATATTCTTCACCATTGTAGGTGGGAATACAGATAGAGATTAAAGGTTGTTTATCTTTCATTTTTTTAGAATAAATTTTAAACAATTCAGCAAAGTATTTCTGTCCGTTCCCAGCTTAAGTGCATATGACAATCTATTAAAAAAACTTATATTTTCAGTTTTTAGTCTTTTGTACCAAAAGTTCCTTAAATCTTTTTCTTCTCTTTTAGAAATAGTATCATAAGAATATCCTTCTAAACCATTAAATTTTAAACAAGCCTTAATCCAATCATTACCAAAGTTACCTTTTGAGAAATGTTCAAACACAATATCTGTCACAAGATAATTTTCATACTTTTCCGAAGATCTTAATGATAAATCAATATCGTAGAAATGATATCCTTTAATCTTTTCATTAAACTTTAAAAATTGCCAAGTTTCCTTTTTCATTCCTATGAATACTCCATCTATTACCCGTAATTTTTTTATAGTTTTTTGAAGTATTATATTGGAATCCTGACCACTATGATAGAGATTTAAGTAATTCTCATTCTTTAAACCAGAGAAATGGCCATAGGGCAAATGAAATTTCCTAATGCTTCCTGCAAGTCCAAAAACGCCAACATCAGGAAGGTGATAGTACTTTTCCAAAGTTAAACCCCAATTTTGAGAGTGAAACTTAACATCTTCATGCAAAAAAAGCAAATTATCATACTTTGCCATTTCTGCCCCTGTATTATAAGCCTCGCAAATACCCATTAAACCAGGATTATCAATCTTGATAATCTCATAAGGAATACCGCAAGTCTCTGCAATGTTTTTTTCCAGTGCAGTAAAGTAATTGGGTTGGTATGAGGAGATGATGATGGAGAGCATGATTATGTTTCCTAAATATCTTTTTTAAAATAATAACATTAATGCCTAGAGATATTCACTTAAGAATTTATATACTTTCTGAAAAGAATGTCGTAATAACTTAACAAATTCATTACAATTTGAAAATTTTATAGATCAATTTTCTTAATTTAAAATATTTGTTATTGTATAATTTATCTAACTGATTAATTAAGATATTATTATCATATTTCAAATTAGTATACTTACTTAATATTGACTCAAACAGTAAGCCCTTTTGATCAGATAAAATAATATTATTATATGCATAAATATAAACAGAATATAAATTAGCTTTTAATTTTACATTATTTTTTGTTGTACTTTTTTTATGATTCCGGTAAATCGAAAGTGGCTCTTCAATATGCCTTACTTTAACTTTATTTTTTACAAATATAGTAAGCCAAAACAACCAGTCTTCATGTAATCTAAATTCATTTATAAAACAAATATTATCTATCAAATTTCTATTAAAAATAGGACAATGTATTGGAATGTTAAACCCCTCATCCCAATATCTTATAAGATTTTCTGAATTTAATTCATATTTAGACATATCTGAAAACCCCGGAAATAATTGATTATCTACTAACATTTGAAAGTCACAATAAACAAAATTTACGCTTTCATCTAAATTATCAATAACTTGTAGTTTTGATGGTAAAATTATATCATCACCATCTAAGAATTGAATCCATTCTCCTTTTGAATTATCTATTCCCAAATTCCTTGCTGATCCGGCACCTCCATTAACTTTTCTTAAATAGAAAAATCGACAATCCTTCTTTATCCATTTTAAGGCAACATCTTCTGTGGTATCAGTAGAGCCATCGTTCACAATAATACATTCCCAATTCTGATAAGTTTGATCCAAGACAGACTGTAGACATTCGTCCAAATATTCTGCTTGATTGTAGCATGGTACAATTACCGAAATTAATTGATTTTTCATTTTCTGTGTATTAGAGATCCAAATGCCTTTCTTATTAAACCTAATTTTAAATAGATTTTAAATATTGGCACATTGGTCTTAAAATTATGTTTCCACAAATCCTCTCTATATTTCTTCAGCTCTGTTGTGATAAATTCTTTTGGTAGAATTGAATAATAATTTTTTATCAAATATTCTCTATACAAATGGCTTGCATAAAATTTAACCGCATAATCATCCTTTTTATTGGAAATATTTACGCCGGACATTCTTACCATTACTGTAGTATTCTGTAAAAAAAAAAGTTTATCAAAACCTGATGTCTCATATACAGCTAAGTTGTCAGAGTGCCAAGCCAAAGGAAATTTTTTAAATTCAGATTTAGAAAAATTTAATCTATTAAAAATATGTTCTGATAAGCTTGACCTAAATTGATGATAGTACTCTACTAAAAAATGTTTTTTTGCATCAATTATAGGTTGTAAAAAGGTTCTTTCATTTAATTCAATATTGTTTTCATCTATCCACATTTGGCTAACCTTAATCACATTTATCTTTGCCTTATCAATCTCCGTAATATTCCGATAAAACTCCTCTACAAAATTATCGGCAATCATATCATCATCACCCAAAATTTGAAACCATTCTTCCTGAACATTTTCTAAAATACGTTCCCACTGTAAAACAAGATTTTGTCCTCCTAAATTGTCTTTATAATTATAATAGTGGTATTCTTCTTCTTTAAAATACTTTTGTATAATAGGCAAAGGATCATCCAGACTTGCATCATTTCCGATGTACAACGCAAATCTACTATCCGTTTGTGCTGCGACGGATTGTAGCGTTTTTTCAAAAAAATCAATTTTGTAATATGGTATAACTATCGCAAGTTTTGTCATCGTTGGTTTAATTAAAGAATTAATTTAATAAAACTTTCTACCTGCGTATTAAAGACCTTTTCTTCATTTAAAATCTTCTGTTTATATGAGGAAAAACTCTTCAGATGTCTATTGTAATTTTTAAAAATATCATCAATCAATTTAAAAATCTTAAACTTTTCTAAAATTGGATCTTTAAATTTATAGAGATCGGGAATCGCAATATCAACATTATTATTTGCGGAACCCTCTCTATTGGTAATTATACAACAATCATTGATAGCTGCTTCTCTCGGGATTCTGTCCTTTCCAGGATGATTTCCGAAATCAACATATATTTTTGCCTTTTTAAAAAGATTTTGCACTTCCTGTGGTGTCATATTTTCTATAGCAACCCACTTAAAGTTTTCTGCACTCAATAATTTGAGAGTGTCAATATTTTTTATTCCTTTTTTTGGATTGTATAGGATTATATCATCTTTTTCTATATGATTAATCTTATCAGTGCCTTCAAATAGATCTTCATTAATATAATCTGATAATGGCAAAGGATTTTTAAGATTAAATCTTTTTATAAGTTTCAATGCATATTCGCTCTGATAAAAATTGCAAAATACATTTTTATTATTAAGTTTTATATCCAAAGCATCATAAGGAAATCTCTTTAAAATTTTTTTAATATAATTTTTGACTTTCTGTAGAGGCTTTTGGATAAAAATCTCTTGCTGGTCAAAATTTCTTTGATGTACAAAAAAATTATCAACACTTAGCCACCATTGGCAGATATTTATATTTTGGGTAGATATTTTTCCAAAAAAAATCTCCGGTATTATAAGATAATTCTTTTTATCATCTATAATATCCACAACCACTTCCTTATCGTAATCAATAAAGTACTTTTTGAAACGCTCTGCTACCAACAAATCCTTTTCCGAATTTTGGCTGTCCAGATAATAGATAAAAGAGTTGACCCCTCTTTCTTTAAATTTATGATGTAGCTGGTGCAATAGTTCTGTACCTCCAGTGGCAAAAAGCGGTGGGCAGGCAATATAAATCTTCATAAAAATACAGTTTAACAGTTTTTATCCAGTAACCAGTGATTTGGATTTAACAATTTACCCAACACCTTACCTCCCTGTTTCTCCATGGCATTTCTTGGTTCCACAACAATAGAAAGATAATATTCTTTTTGTTCTATTGAGCCAATTCCTTTCCGCCACATAGCACCTTCCAAGTAATAATCTCCAGCTGTCAACAATTGGTGTGGAATTTTTATTCTTACTTTTGATCTACCATTGCTGCCTGCCATATTACTAAGAACTTCAGAAGATATCAGAGCTTCTCCCTCCTCTGTAAAAATAGTACAACCAAATTCTACATTTGAAAAGTCATTGGCCTTAAAAACAATATTAAGATAATAATCTTCATCAAAAGAACTAATAGAGTCTCTTTTTTTACCATCATCATCGGTAATAAATATGCTTTCTATCTTTTCCAAGCTAATACTATTATTGAAATACTGAGTATTTTTATTTTTAAAAAGGAAACGATTGTAGTGTGATATTGCATTATTAACGTTACCGATATACTTTACATTTCCCTTTTCTAAATAAATACCAGTATTACAAAGTTTTTTTACAGCATCCATATTATGGCTTACAAACAATACCGTTCTTCCCTCGCCCTTACTCACATCACCCATCTTACCAAGGCATTTTTTTTGGAACTCGGCATCTCCTACGGCTAACACCTCATCTACAATCAGGATTTCAGATTCCAAGTGTGCAGCTACTGCAAAAGCGAGGCGCACATACATCCCCGAAGAATATCTTTTTACCGGTGTATCGATATAACGCTCTACCCCGGAAAAGTCAACGATTTCATCAAATTTACGGGTAATTTCTTTTCTTGTCATTCCCAAAATAGCACCATTGAGATAGACATTTTCCCGGCCTGTCATCTCGGGATGGAAACCGGTACCAACTTCCAATAATGACGCAATACGTCCTCTGGTATGGATTTGCCCTGTGGTTGGCTTAGTAACCTTGCTTAATAATTTGAGCAGCGTGGATTTTCCCGCACCATTACGGCCAATAATCCCTACTGCATCGCCCTGCTCGATTTCAAAATTAATATCTTTGAGTGACCATACATATTCGGATTCGCCTTTCTGCGACCTGTCGTTGGATTCACCAATCCTTAGATAAGGATCTTCCTTGCCACGGATCTGATGCCAAAAACGGTTGAGGTCATGGGACAGCGTACCTGTTCCCACCTGACCCAAGCGGTAAAGTTTTGATATATTTTCTGCCTTAAGTGCCAGCATGTCTTAGTATTTTTTATTGAAATAAATTAATCGGGAAAAGTAAAGGTATTGATATTATACCGTATCCATAAAACTCTTCTCAACTTTATTGAAAATGACCGTCCCGATAATCAGGATAACCGTTATAATCAGCGTGCTTACCAGCAGCATCCCGGTACTGAAATCGCCTACACCCAACCATGCGTATTTGAAACATTCAAAAATACCTGTGAGAGGATTATAGTAAGCAATGGTTTTGAAAATCCCTTTGAGGCTGGATGCCGGATAGATGACCGGTGTAGCATACATGTACAGACTAACACCAAAGGTTAGCAACATTTGCAAATCACGATATTTGGTCGTCATTGACGAAAAAATCATGCCCACACCTAAGGCAAACATCGCCATCAAAATAATCAAAAACGGTGTGGCCAGAATCCACCATGTTGGCTGCACTTCGCCTTTCGCGAGATAATAGAAAAAAACAATAAGGAATAACAGCATCTGTACCCCAAAACGCATCAGGTTGGACACCACAATAGATAACGGCATCACCAACCTGGGAAAGTAAACTTTACCAAAAATTGAGGCATTGCTGGTGAAAACACTAGCTGTACCGGTAAGGCAGCTTGAGAAATAATTCCACAGTGTGACACCCGCCAGATAGAAGAGCATCTTTGGGGCACCATCTGTTGATAAATTGGCAATATTACCAAATACAATCAGATAAACCAGCGTTGTAAAAATAGGATTAATAAAAAACCAAACAGGACCTAATATCGTCTGCTTAAAGCCGGAGACAAAGTCCCGCTTGACAAACATATACACCAGATCGCGGTAGCGCCAAACCTCTTTTAGATTAAGATCAAACAGAGAATGGCTGGACCCGATGGTTTCTGTCCATTGATTATTTTGAGCATCACTCATCAAATTGTGTTTTTGTTTAAAATTATTTTATCAGGTTTTTGAGATAAGCACCATAGCCACTCTTACCATATTTGCCGGCGGTTTCCAACAATTTTTCTTCGTTGATAAAACCATTGCGCCAGGCAATTTCCTCGATACAGCCGATTTTGAAACCTTGCCTTTTTTCGATGACGCTTACAAATTCTGACGCATCATGCAGGGAATCAAACGTGCCGGTATCCAACCAGGCTGTTCCTCTGTCCAAAACGCCCACTTCCAGTTTTCCTTTTTGCAGGTAAACATTATTGACATCGGTAATTTCCAGCTCTCCCCTTGAGGAAGGTTTTATATTTTTGGCAATTTCCACTACCTCATTGTCGTAGAAATACAATCCCGGAACCGCATAATTGGATTTGGGGTTCGTAGGTTTTTCTTCGATAGACAATGCTTTGAAATCCTGATCAAACTCCACCACACCATAGCGCTCGGGATCTGTAACGTGGTAAGCGAATACTACCCCACCATCGGGGTTGGTTTTATGCTTCAGCAATGTTCCCATCCCTGAGCCGTAAAAAATATTGTCTCCCAACACCAATGCTGCGGCATCATTCCCAATGAATTCATCACCCAGGATAAAAGCCTGCGCCAATCCGTCCGGGCTGGGTTGTACCTTGTACTGGATGTTGCAACCAAGTTGCGAGCCATCGCCCAGTAGTTTGATAAAACCTTCCTGGTCATGAGGTGTTGTGATGATTAATATATCTTTGATTCCTGCCAGCAATAATGTGGACAACGGATAATAAATCATGGGTTTGTCGTAAACCGGCATCAGCTGCTTGCTTACAGCAATCGTTAGCGGGTAGAGCCTTGTTCCGGAACCTCCGGCGAGAATTATTCCTTTCATGTTGACAAAAATTACTGATTAAGAATATTGCTCCTCATAATACTTCTGATAATCACCGCTTGTAACGTGCTCCAGCCATTCTTTGTTATCGAGATACCAGTCGATGGTTTTGCCGAGGCCTTCTTCGAAGGTGACCGATGGTTTCCAACCCAAGTCCCTGTTAAGCTTTGTAGCATCAATGGCATAACGTTTATCATGCCCAGGCCTGTCTTTGACATAAGTGATTAATTTATCCGAATGACCGTCCGGTTTACCCAATTTGGCATCCAGCTGTGTGATCAATTCCTTAACCAAATCGATATTCTGCCATTCGTTAAAACCTCCGATATTATATGTTTCCCCAGTTTTGGCTTCGTTAAAAATCTGATGAATCGCTCTGGCGTGGTCAATCACATAAAGCCAGTCTCTTGTATATTTACCGTCGCCGTAAATAGGCAATGGTTTTTCGTTAAGAATATTGGAAATACAAAGTGGAATCAATTTTTCCGGGAAATGATTGGGTCCATAATTATTGGAACAGTTGGACACAATAAATGGCATCCCATATGTATTGCCGTAAGCCCTCACCAAATGATCAGACGCCGCTTTGGAAGCCGAATACGGTGACTGCGGGTCATACGCTGTAGTTTCTAGGAAGAATCCTGTTTCTCCCAAGCTACCATACACCTCATCCGTAGAAACATGGTAGAACAAATTGGTTCTCTTTTCATCAGGAAATCTGCCATGTGTATGATCCGGATTGAGTGTCCAAAACTCCTTACAAAGATTCAGCAGGTTTGCCGTTCCGTTGACATTGGTATTGATGAACGCATTGGGGTCTGTAATACTTCTGTCCACATGGCTTTCCGCCGCAAGATGCACTACGGCATCAGGATTGTATTTTTCAAAAACCTTTCTCAGTTCCTCTGGTTTTGTGATATCAGCTTTCTCGAACACATAATTCGGTTCGTTTTCTATATCCTTAAGGTTTTCGAGATTTCCGGCATACGTGAGTGCATCCAGATTAATAATGGTTGTATCTGGATTATTTTTAACAAATTCCCTTACCACGTGGGAGCCTATAAAGCCGGCACCACCTGTAATGATAATGTTTTTCATTTATGCTGTATTATATCTTTTATAAATTATTTTTCCGTAAATTTTGATGTGAATCCGACTGTTTTCATTTATATGTAAACTTTTTTCAAACTCGGTTTTTTTTAATCGTTTCCAAAAATATCACGAGTATAGACCCTTTCTTTCACATCTGCTAATTCCGGAGTATTTCGGTTGGAAATAATCACATCGCATTCTTTTTTAAATTCTTCAAAATCCCTTGAAACTTTTGATCCAAAAAAGGAATCTTCTTTCAATACCGGCTCATACACCACCACTTCAATACCTTTGGCTTTGATACGTTTCATTACGCCCTGTATGGCTGAAGCCCTAAAATTGTCGGATCCTGATTTCATAATTAATCGGTAAACGCCTACTTTTTTTGGATTTTTAGCAATGATGGAATCGGCAATAAAATCTTTTCGTGTTCGGTTAGCATCTACAATTGCCTGAATCAGATTATTCGGCACCGAATCGTAATTTGCTAGTAATTGTTTGGTATCTTTCGGAAGGCAATATCCACCATATCCAAAAGAAGGATTATTGTAATGGGAACCAATTCTCGGATCCAAACCAACACCTTCGATAATTTGCCGGCTATCCAACCCGTTCATCTGCGCATAGCTATCCAACTCGTTGAAAAAGGCAACACGCATCGCCAAAAATGTATTGGAAAACAACTTAATGGCTTCAGCCTCCGTAGCGTTCGTAAACAATGTGGAAACCCCTTTTTTAACCGCTCCTTCTTTCAACAGGTTCGCGAATACTTCTGCCCGTTCACTTTGTTCCCCAATGATAATTCTAGAGGGATACAGATTGTCGTACAAAGCTTTTCCTTCTCTTAAAAATTCTGGAGAAAAAATGATATTTTGAAAATCCAGTTCTTTTTTCAATTTTTCTGTAAATCCAACCGGCACTGTAGATTTCACAATAACCACCGCAGATGGACGATGTTCTTTGACCTCTTTAATCACATTCTCCACGCTGGAGGTGTTGAAATAATTGGTTTTCGGATCATAGTCGGTTGGCGTTGCTACAATTACATAATCTGCACTTTTGTAGGCTTCCTTTTTATCCAAAGTCGCTTTGAAATTCAGGGATTTTGTGGTTAGAAATTCGGTAATTTCCTTGTCTTCAATAGGCGAAACTGCTTTATTCAGCATTTCCACCTTTTCAGCCATAATATCCAGCGCAATCACTTGATGATGCTGTGCTAATAATACAGCATTGGATAAACCAACATATCCGGTGCCTACAATTGTAATATTCACAAAGAATAGTTTTTAAAATTCTGACAAAAATAAGAAAAATTTACTTGCCGCCCCGAGAACAGAAAATATTGGTTTCTTGCATATTAAAGAATAAACACTTATCTTTGCCAAAGATTTACGGGAAAAATGGGAAGGCTTTCGCAAGAAATGCCTTTTTTCGTAGATGTAACCTGACGAATTATAGTATGGATTTTAAAACAGAAATAAGCCGACTGATTAACGAATTTCTTGCCACAAGACCAGATCTTTTTTTGGTGGATCTCAAGATTTCTGCATCATCAGATATTACGGTGATATTAGATGGGGATCAGGGCGTTACGCTTCAGGATTGCCTAGATGCCAGCCGTGCTGTTGAGTTTAACCTAGATCGTGAGGTGCATGATTTTGGGTTACAAGTTATGTCGGCAGGCCTTAGCGAACCGCTAGAATCGCCGAGACAGTTTAGGAAAAATATCGACCGTGAGATTGAGGTTATCCTAAAGGATTCGTCTAAAGTGGAAGGCCGACTGGTAGCTGTAGATGAGGAAAAGATTGTTTTGCAACTGGAGTATAGAAGGCCAAAACTAATTGGCAAAGGTAAAGAAGATGTGGTGGAGGACAGGGAAATACCTTACACGGATATTAGCAAAGCATTAGTAGTAATAAAATTTTAACATAAGGTGATTGGATAGGATTGTAAACAATCGATTATCATTCACCATTTATCAATTATAGATTAAACATGGATAATTTAGCTTTAATAGAAGCCTTTGGTGATTTTAAAGAAATAAAGAATATCAGTAAGATAGACCTGATGGCGATTATAGAAGATGCCCTTAAGACACTTCTCAGAAAACGCTATGACTCTGATGATCACTTTGATGTGATTGTTAATCCTGACAAAGGTGACTTTCAGATCTTCCTGAACAAAGTAATTGTTGAGGACGAGATGTCCGAGGATGATGATCTTGAGATTGAGATCTCTGAAGTTAGAAAAATCGATCCCACTTTTGAAGTCGGTGAAGAATATACTCAGGAAATTCCTGTGGCTAAACTGGGAAGAAGAAGTATCCTAACGCTTAAGCAAATCCTGGCTACCAAAATACAGGAGCATTTTAATGCGTACCTGTATGACCAGTTCCGTGATAGGATTGGCGAATTGGTAATTGGCGAGGTGCACCATATCCGTCACAAACATGTTATTTTGCTGGATGATGAAGGCAACGAATTTATCCTTCCTAAAGAAAATCAAATCCCTTCTGACTTTTTCAAAAAGGGTGACAGCGTAAGAGCGATAGTAGAAAGCGTGGACTTCCGCGGATCAAAACCTCAGATTATCGTATCGAGAACAGCGCCAAAATTCTTGGAAGAATTGCTGGAGCTTGAAATCCCTGAGATACAGGATGGTACTATTATCCTTAAAAAGGTCGTGAGAATCCCTGGTGAGAAAGCCAAAATTGCCGTGGATGCTTATGATGACAGGATAGACCCGGTGGGTGCCTGCGTGGGTGTGAAAGGATCCAGAATCCATGGCGTGGTGCGCGAACTTAGAAATGAAAATATTGATGTCATCCAATGGTCCAAGAATCCGGAAATTTTCGTGAAAAGGGCTTTAGGAAACATCACCATTAATAAGATTGAGATCAATCAAGATACCAATTATGCATTGGTTTACACACCGGTGGATGAGATCTCCAAAGTAATTGGAAAGCAAGGGCAGAATATCAAACTGGCTTCTTGGCTTACCGGTTACGAGATTGACGTTTACAGAGAAACCTCTGAAGATGATGATGTAGAATTGGTAGAATTTGCGGATGAGATCGAATCATGGATTATCGATGAATTCAAAAAAGTTGGCCTGAATACTGCAAGAAGTGTTCTTGACAAAGATACAGAAGCACTACTGAACATTGTTGACCTGGAGGAAGAAACCATAGAAGAGGTTAAGCATATCTTAAGAGAAGAGCTGGAAGGATAGTGGAAACCGGTGCGCTTCCGGTTTTTAGAAAACGTAATTTAAATTTAATAAAAAGAAAAAATAAAGCTGCAAGCTTAAAACGCTAAAGCCAAAAGCAAATTAATATTTATGCCAAAAATAAGATTAAATAAAGCCGTTAAAGAACTTAACATATCTATCCCAAGAGCTGTGGAATACCTGCAGGGGAAGGGCATAGATGTGGACAGTAACCCTAACGCTCTATTGGAAGAACAGGCATTTTCTGCATTAGAAGCTGAGTTCCGAAAGGATGGCGAACAGAGAAAAGCTTCTCATGAGGTGGTGATTTCTAAAGTTCCTGAAGAAAAATTAGCAATTGAAGAAAAAGCTCCTGAGGTTATAAGAGCCAAATCAAACGTGACTTCTGAACCTAAAGTTCTAGGTAAAATAGACCTCGGCACCAACAAACCTGCTGAGGAAGTTCCTGCTGCCCCTACAAAAGAAGAGGTAAAACCTCAGGAACCAGAGGTGATCAAAAAAGATGAAAAACAGGAGTTTAAAGTTCTGGATAAAATTGATCTTTCCAAACTGGAAACCGGAAGGCCAAAACATTCGCCTAAAGTTAAGAAGGAGGAAGAAGTAAAAGCTCCGGCACCGGAACCTGCCAAACCAGAAGTGAAAGCTGAGGCTAAAGTTGAACCAAAAGTTGAAGAAGTTGCCCCAAAAGAAAAAACAACCCCTGAATCTGAAGAACCTCAGAAAATTGAAACGGTTTACCAAAAACTGGACGGACCAAAAATCCTGAAGCAAACCGTTGACCTTTCTCAGTTTAACAAACCAAAATCTTCTTCTAATGCCAATGCGGCCAAAAAGAAGAGGAAACGCATTACAAAAGATACACCAGGGCAAAATACTGCAGGACACAGCAACCAGCAGGGCAACAATAGGCCAGGCCAGGGTGGCCAAAATGCTAACCGACCACAAGGCCAAGGCGGCAACAACCGTGGTGGCAATAACAACAACCGCGGCGGCGGCAATAACCGCGGTGGTAACAACAGAGGACAGGCGCGTGTAATGCCGGTGGAACTTACCGACGAGCAGGTTAAAAACCAAATCAAGGAAACGCTGGAGAAACTTACCAACAAAGGTGGTAAATCCAAAGGATCCAAACACAGAAAAGAAAAAAGAACATGGAGAAGGGAGCAAGACGAACTTCAACAGGAAAGAGACGCACAAGATACAACGCTTAAAGTAACTGAATTCATTACTGTAAGTGAGTTGGCATCCCTGATGGATGTGAGTGCTACTGAGGTAATCTCTGCATGTTTTTCACTGGGTGTGATGGTTACCATGAACCAACGCTTGGAAGCTGACACATTGACTTTGGTAGCAGATGAATTTGGTTATAAAATCGAATTTTCTGATGCCGATATCGAAGAAGCTGCGACAGAAGAAGAACCCGATGCGGCAGAAGATTTGTTGCCAAGAGCACCAATCGTTACGGTAATGGGACACGTAGACCACGGTAAAACGTCCCTACTCGATTATATTAGAAAAACCAACGTGATTGCCGGGGAATCCGGAGGGATCACCCAGCACATTGGTGCTTATAACGTAAAACTGGAAAACGGACAACGCATCACCTTCCTGGATACACCTGGTCACGAGGCGTTTACCGCCATGAGAGCCAGAGGTGCACAGGTTACCGATATTGCAATTATCGTAGTTGCAGCCGATGATGATGTGATGCCACAAACCAAGGAAGCCATTGCCCACGCACAAGCGGCAGGCGTACCAATGATTATCGCTATCAACAAAGTTGATAAGCCGAATGCCAATCCGGATAAAATCCGTGAGCAGCTATCTGCCATGAACATTCTTGTAGAGGAATGGGGTGGTAATGTTCAGGCTCAGGAGATCTCCGCAAAATTTGGTAACAATGTAGATCTTCTTTTGGAAAAAGTTCTACTTCAGGCAGAAATCCTGGAACTTAAAGCCAATCCTAATAAACAAGCCAGCGGTGTTGTTATAGAAGCAGCATTGGATAAAGGTCGAGGTTATGTAGCAACCATGTTGGTACAAAACGGTACTTTAACTGTGGGTGACTACGTATTGGCAGGTAAAAACCACGGTAAGGTAAAAGCCATGCTGGACGAACGTGGAAAAACCATGGAAAAAGCGGGGCCATCTATCCCTGTAACAATTCTTGGTCTTGACGGCGCGCCGACAGCGGGTGATAAATTCCGGGTGTTTGCAGACGAGAAAGAAGCTAAAACCATTGCTAACAAGAGAGAGCAATTACAAAGAGAACAATCCATCAGGACTAAGAAACACCTCACTTTGGACGAGATTGGAAGACGTATTGCATTAGGCGACTTCAAAGAACTTAATATTATCTTGAAAGGTGACGTGGATGGATCTGTGGAAGCATTGGCAGATCAGTTGCAAAGACTATCTACCGAAGAAATTCAGGTGAATATCCTTCACAAAGGGGTTGGTCAAATTACAGAAAGTGATATCCTTTTGGCAGCAGCATCAGATGCTATTGTTATCGGATTCAACGTAAGAGCCAGCGTCAACGCCAAAGATATTGCGGATAAAGAAGAAGTGGAAATCAGAACTTACTCGGTAATCTATAAAGCTATCGATGAAGTGAAAGAAGCGATGGAAGGCTTACTTTCCCCTGAAATCAAAGAGCAGGTTATTGGTAACGTTGAGATCCGTGAGGTTTTCAAAATTTCCAAAGTGGGTTCTATCGCAGGATGTATGGTATTATCCGGTAAGGTGACCCGAAACTCGAAAATCCGATTGCTGAGAGATGGCATTGTGAAATTCGATGGTGAGCTGGAAAGCCTTAAACGTTACAAAGATGACGTGAAAGAGGTAACCAAAGGCTACGAATGTGGTCTTAACCTGAAAGGTTACAACGATATCGAAGTCGGTGACATTCTTGAAGTTTACGAAGAAGTAGCTGTTAAGAAAAAACTTAAATAATTACAGAAGGCTGGTTTAATTAACCAGCCTTTTTATTTTTCACCAATTTTGATATTCTCAGCATAGTATATTATTGAGATCGGTTATCTTTGCAGAAACAAGAAGCATTTATGATCGCTATTACAGCAACCGAATATTATCTCCCAGAACAAATTTTAACCAACGATGACATTGCCCTGGAATTCCCGGAGTGGAGTGCCGATAAAATCAAATCTAAAATAGGCGTAGAAACGCGCCATATTACAAGACCTACAGAAACGGCGCTGGACCTGGCCTACAAAGCCTGCGAAAAGCTTTTTCTCTCTAACGACAAATCACAAATCGACTTTATCCTGTTTTGCACGCAAAGCCCTGATTATATTTTGCCATCGTCAGCCTGCATTCTTCAGGATCAATTAGGTCTTTCAAAACAAGTGGGCGCCTTAGATTTTAACTTAGGATGCTCTGGTTTTGTTTACGGTTTGTCATTAGCCAAAGGCCTTATATCCATCGGAATGGCGAAGCATGTTTTGCTGGTAACCTCGGAAACCTATACCAAATACCTCAAACCATCCGACAAATCTAACCGTACTATTTTTGGTGATGGTGCGGCCGCGACTATTATTTCTAAAGATGACACCAAAAAGGATTATCAATTTTCGGTAGGCACAGACGGCAGTGGCTATCAAAACCTGATTGTACAAGATGGCGGCGCCAGGTCCGGACACGGTCATCAGCCATTACTTTTGATGGATGGCCCAAAAATATTTAAATTTGCCATAGAAGCTGTTCCTGCACTTGTTACAGATAACCTTGCAAAAAACAATTTGACGGTTACGGACATTGATCTTTTTATTTTTCATCAGGCCAATACCTATATGCTGAATTATCTGAGAGACCTCTGCAACATCCCCGAAGAAAAGTTTTTTGTGGATATGAAAAATGTGGGGAACACTGTATCCGCAACCATCCCAATTGCCATGCAATCTGCGGAGGATCAAGGCCGGCTAAAAAAAGGTGACCGTGTGATGCTTGTCGGTTTTGGTGTTGGTTATTCCTGGGCAGCCAGTATTATAGAATATTAAAATTACCATTGAAGAAAAAAATACTTATCCGGATTGGTTCTCTGCGTCACGGCGGCGCCGAAAAAGTGCTGGTGACGTTTCTAAAAAACTTACCGCCCAAAAAGTACGATATTGATCTGCTGCTTAACCTCCATTCCGGGAAGTACCTTGCAGAAGTCCCAGACTGGATTAACGTGGTTTACCTTAACAAAGGTGAAATGATTACCACCAACAGGCTGCAGGACCTGCCCCCAAAAGCTTACCGCAAGATTTACCAGGCATTACTGAAAAAATTCCCCAAGCTTCTCTATAAAGGAATTCTTAAAGGGAAACAATATGACCTTGAAATAGCGGCTATCCACGGGATGAGGGATGAAATTCTAAACTCCCCTATTAGGACTTCGAAAAAGATCGTCTGGATACATAATGACCTCAAGCGTACCGAATCTTACAATTACACCGATGAAGAGATTCGGAAATTCTTTGGTTTTGACAAGATCATGGTGATATCGGATATTATTAAAGAAACATTTTTTTCTTTAGCCAAAAATGATGCTGAACGTCAAAAAATTGTAAGGATTTATAATCCTCTTGATACACAAGAGATCCTTAGAAAATCGCAGGCTCCGCTTAGCGGCTATACTGTTGAGACGTCTGTTCCAACTTTTATATCCATTGGTACAGTGTTCCCCCAAAAAGGATTTGACAGGTTACTGAAAGTCCACAAAAAACTATTGGACGAGGGTCTGCAACATCGTCTCCTCATCGTGGGCGACGGTTATGATTTTGAAATGACTAAAAAATTAAAATCCGATCTTGGTGTGGACGGTACAGCTACCATGTTGGGTTTTACAGATAGCCCTTACCCTTATCTTAAAAAAGCGGATTATTTTGTTCTCAGTTCTCGGTATGAAGGTTTTCCCACCGTCCTTTTTGAAGCCTTAACCCTTAAAAAGAATATCATTGCCACGGATGTTTCCGGCGTGGGCGAAATGCTGCAAAACGGACAACTTGGCCTGAAGACAGAAAATTCTGAACAAGGGATTTACAACGGCATGAGGCAGGCTCTTCTTCATCCCGAAACATTCATTGCCTATCAGGATGCGTTGCAAAATTACCAGATGCCCTTTGACTTGGAAAATTCGGTGGAAGCTATCATGAAAATCATTGATAATTCTTAATTTTACGTCATGAGCTATTCTACCATTCAGAAGGATTTTTACAGAGAGAGCGGCCAATACCTTTCGGGGTTGCAGATTCTCAAAAAATGTTTCAGCCCCAACCTGCATTATGTTTATCTTTTTCGGAAAGCTCAGAAGTATTATAAATCACCCGTTTTAGGAACTTTCTACAAATTGGTTCTAAGGCATTACCAGATCAAATACGGTTTCCAGATCTATCCCGAGACCCAAATTGGCGAAGGCCTTTACCTTGGGCATTGGGGACAGCTTGTCATCAACCCAAAAACAATTATTGGCCGCAACTGCAACATTGCGCAAGGCGTTACCATCGCCCAATCCAACCGCGGTAAACAAAAGGGAACGCCAATTATTGGCAACGAAGTCTGGATTGGTCCTAATGCTGTGATTGTTGGCAATATCAGTATTGGGAATAATGTGCTGATTGCTCCTAACGCCTACGTCAACACCAATGTTCCCAATAACTCCGTAGTTGTAGGCAATCCTGCGGTTATTACTTCCAGATCAGATGCTACAGAAGATTATATCAATAATAAAATTTAGACTAAACCATATTAATTAAACTATTGTGACTTTTATCAATATTAAAAGAATGTTAAATATGGTAGATTTAAATTCGAAACAATTACATTTGTATAATTATTGATTGAATCTATTGAAATAGAAAAATTAATTACAATCTTTAATAATTGAATGATGGCAAAATCTTACGAAGCTATTTTTGAAAATAATAGAAAATGGGTAGAATCAAAAATTTCTGAGAACCCGGAGTATTTTCATGAGCTTGCAAAAACCCAAAACCCCGAATATCTTTATATCGGCTGCTCAGATAGCCGTGTAACTGCAGAAGATATGATTGGCGCACAGCCCGGTGAGGTTTTTGTCCACCGTAATATTGCCAATGTAATCAATACGCTGGATATGAGCTCTACCGCTGTTATCCAGTACGCTGTGGAACATCTGAAAGTCAACCATATTATCGTATGTGGTCATTATAACTGTGGCGGCGTGAAGGCGGCGATGAGCTCTCAGGATCTAGGGTTACTTAATCCATGGCTAAGAAACATCCGAGATGTGTACCGTTTGCATCAGGCAGAACTAGACGCTATTACAGACGAAGCTAAGCGCTACGATCGTCTTGTGGAACTAAATGTGCAGGAACAATGTATTAATGTGATTAAAATGGCCTGCGTTCAGGAACGTTACATTTTAGAAGAATTTCCTGTAGTACACGGATGGGTTTTTGACCTGCGATCAGGAAAAATTATTGATCTTGAAATAGATTTTGAAAAGATATTAAAAGACATTCAAAAGATTTATAACCTAACAGACTCTGACTGGGTTATGAGCAGAAAAAAATAATATTATTAAGGAATGAAATTCTGGAGTATCATCACTTTAACGGTTTTTCTCAACTTCACAGCATTGCCAGGCATTGCTGCGGTATTTGGTTGGGAATTGCCAAGAACCAATGTGGTGATTAATGAGGAAGAGACTCACTCCGGCACTATCCTTATCAATTTTGAAAAAGCGATACCTAAGACTTTGGATATCCATGATTTCCTAAAGTTTTACGAAACCAATATTCATAAAAAAATCACGGTGAGCCGCGGATCTGCATTGTATTTCCCGCCAGCGCTCAGCATCTTTTCTCCTCCTCCAGAGGCCTAATTTCCATTTCTTTTTGCGAAACACGTTCAAAGTGGGTTTGGTATTTTTTTAATATCCTGCTTAGTCTCGTCCTGTTCGCCCATCATTTTATAATAATTGACTTTTCAAAAATCAATTACATCTATTACTATTTTTTGCTGCTGCCTTTAGGTCAGGCAGTTGCATGTCGCAATTTTTATTTTCACTATTATGAAAAATACAACATCTTTGTTTGGAGGAATCAAAGAGAACTTTCCATCAGGCCTTGTGGTCTTTTTGGTAGCATTACCACTGTGCCTTGGTATTGCCTTGGCGTCTGGTGCACCACCTTTATCAGGTATCATTTCAGGAATTGTGGGCGGTATTGTCGTAGGACTTATCAGCAATTCCAACATATCCGTATCAGGCCCAGCTGCCGGTCTTACAGCTATTGTTTTAGTAGCCATTACCGACATTGGCGCCTTTGAACTTTTCTTGTGTGCGGGGATTATTGCCGGCGTTATTCAGTTAATTTTGGGCTTTATCCGTGCGGGAAGTATTTCCAACTATTTTCCCAATAATGTAATCGAAGGCATGCTTGCCGGTATTGGGATCATCATTATCCTGAAACAATTATCACATGCCGTAGGATTTGATAAAGATTACGAAGGCCACGAATCGCTTTTTGACAATGGTATTAATTGGGGATACTTTTCAGAACTGGCGTCGGCCGTTCATCCCGGTGCTATCATCATTACGCTTGTGTCTATCGGGATTTTGTTAGCTTGGGATCATATTACCATATTGAGAAGATTAAAACTTCTTCCCGGTGCATTGGTAGCTGTCATTGCTGGCATTCTTATTAATGAGTTTTTTAAATTGAGTGGTAGTTCTTTGGCAGTATCTCCACAACATCTGGTAACATTGCCGGTTCCTACCACCGCAGAAGAGTTTAAAAATCTAATCACTTTTCCTGATTTTAAAGGATTTGCCAATCCAAAAGTTTGGATTACAGGGGCAACTATCGCTATTGTAGCGTCAATCGAAACCTTATTATGTATAGAAGCATCAGACCGGTTAGATGTGAAACGCCGAATTACGGATACCAATCTGGAGCTTAAGGCACAAGGTATTGGCAACCTTGTCAGTGCATTTATTGGTGGCCTTCCAATGACATCGGTAGTTGTAAGAAGTTCTGCTAACGCCAATGCAGGTGCTACTTCCAAAGTATCGGCCATCATCCATGGTGTTCTTTTATTAATCTGTGTACTGTCGATACCTGTCGTTCTTAATATGATACCGTTGGCCACTTTGGCAGCTGTATTAATATTGGTTGGATACAAGTTAGCTAAACCTGCCACTTTCAAACATTTTTGGCATAACGGGAAATATCAGTTTATTCCGTTTCTGGCTACGGTGGTGGCCGTAGTGGCTACCGATTTGCTAAAAGGCGTGGGTATCGGTTTATTAATATCGATTATCTATATCCTACAAGGGAATATGAAAAGGGCATACTACCTCAACAGGGAGACTCTTAATGATGCGGACGAGATTACCATCAAACTTGCGGAAGAAGTTTCCTTCCTTAATAAGGCAGCCATCAAGAAGACTTTAAAAAATGTAAAAACCGGCTCCAAGGTGATCATTGATGCTAGAGGAACATCCTATATCACTACAGATGTATTGGAAATGATTCAGGATTTTGCCAATGTAAGAGCAAAAGAGGAAGATATAGTCGTTGAGCTGACGGGTTTCAAAACATCATACCGGGATTATGCCAGCGATGAGGATTCTCATATTGTCATCAACCACAGAAGAGCCATGTAGGTCAAAAAAAATCACATTAGACATTAAAAACAACATCAAAATTTAAATTAATGAAAGCACATACATTAGAAACACAAACTAGCATAACACCAGACAAAGCTCTGGAATTTTTGAAGGAAGGCAATGCCCGTTTTGTCAACAATTTAAAAGTTAACCGAAACCTATTGGAACAGGTGAATGACACCCGCGAAGGGCAGTGGCCGTTTGCTGTCATTCTTAGCTGCATAGACAGTAGAACTTCGGCCGAATTGATTTTTGACCAAGGACTTGGTGACATCTTCAGCGTGAGGATTGCCGGGAATTTTGTCAATCAGGATATCCTGGGCTCTATGGAATTTGGTTGCAATGTTGCAGGGTCTAAACTGATTGTGGTACTGGGACATTCTAAATGTGGGGCCCTAAAGGGTGGCCTAGACGCCGCTAAAATAGAAGGCATGGGTATGGATAATCTCAACCACTTGATTTATCATTTTGACCCAATTATCACAGAAATTATCAAAGATGGAGAAGAGCGCTCCTCCAAAAATGAAGATTTGTTGGAAAGACTAAACCAGCATAATATACAACATGCTTTGGCAGACATCAGACATAATAGCACCACACTTAGAAACCTCGAAAATGACGGTAAAATCAAAATTGTGGGCGCCAACTACGATGTAGAAACCGGCGTTGTTACTTGGTTATAGAAACATTTTTTTTCTTCATAAAGTTAGGGTTGTAGGCCGGGTAATTAATTTTCCGGCCTACTTTTTCTATCTACTTTCCGTTAAAAGAAGACATGGTATTGTTGATCCCTGCAAAAACAAAGGACAACGATGCTTCTGCAAATTTCGTGATTCTTTCCGGGAGTTTTTCATTTTCTTCATCCGTCCATTTTCCTATAACGTAATCGATCTGATGTCCTTCCTGAAAATCCGCCGAAATCCCAAAACGCAACCTCGCATACTGATTATTACCCAAAACAGCTTCTATATTACGGAGCCCATTATGACCTGCTGCGCTGCCTTTAGCTTTCATACGGAGTGTACCAAACGGCAGAGAAAGGTCATCTGTAATAACCAAAATATTTTCTAAAGGGATATTCTCTTTCTGCATCCAAAACTTAACCGCATTACCAGAAAGGTTAACATAGGTGTCAGGCTTGAGTATAAACAACTTGCGCCCTTTGTATTTTCCTTCGGCCATCAGTCCAAAATTAGAAGACTGGAAAGGCGCTTCGATTTTTTTGGCTATTTCTTCAGCGACTTTAAAACCTATATTGTGGCGGGTTTCTGTATATTCGTCGCCCTTGTTGCCGATCCCGACAATCAGATATTTCATAATTGTATTAGTAAGAATAATTGATGTACTGGTCATCGGCTGTACTCGTTATTGGATAATCCGATTTATCATACGTGTGAGAAAAAGTTAAATTTTTGCTAGAATTTCCTTCTCCAATGGTTACTTACTGTTTCAAAATTATTAACCGAAAGATAAGCGCCTCCCTGTGGGCTAAGCCCTGAAAGCTGCAATACATAAGCTTTTGGCAAAAGCAAATATGGTGATTTTTTGTTATCGTAAGTATAGCTTATGTTTTGTACAGCAGGATTCATTACAAGAGTTCCAGATGCGTCGTATAGCCCGGATTTGATAACAGATTTTGAAACATTGTCGCCAGCATATTGGTACTCTATCACGGTGAAAGTCTTCATTGGGTCAGGCAGCGAATAATTGTGAGTAGATTCCACCTTTGTCAGTTTACCTCCTGAGAAGGTGTAATTAGATGTTATTGTACCGACACCTTCCAGAGTAGTTATAATCTCCGAAACATTGCCGCCCGAATATTTAAAGTCAGAAACCGTGCCTTCTCCCACTATTTTTGAAATGTTAGTGTCTGCGTTGTACTCCAATGTTGTTACGCTGCCATCTTGGTCGGTATAAGAAATCAGTTTGGATCCTATATAGCTGTAGGTAAAACTTTCTGTTTCAAAAGTGCCGGTAACCTTATCCCTAAGGTGAGTTTCCATTTTGGTCAGTTGTCTGTTATCAAATTTGTACCAGATGTTATGCAGCAGGTCGCCATTGGTATCCTGATCAGACGTGCAAGAAACCATTAATAAAAGCCCAAAGATGGCAAAGCCATATTGTAGTAAATATTTCATGAATTTTTTTTCTGATACAAATTTAATTTTTTTTTAAAACATTAGTAAAATAATGACTTAATAACATTGTGATTAAAAGTTAAAGATAAGATTAAAGGCAATCTCATAATTTACATAATAGGTAAAACTAAAAAACACCAATTAATTATTATAAAAATATGACAACCAACTATTTAAAAAAAATTAAAACAATCAGAATTCTGTAATTTATTACAGCGTCAAAACCCTTTATTTTGTCTTATTTGTATATTTGAATCTTTTAAAAACGGCCCAAAATTTAAGATTTAGACAAGACCAATACATATAATCTGCTCTAAATACAATTTACAACCTCCACTTCTTTAAAGTAACAAAACACCGATGCGAAAATCCTTTCTAATTCTTATTTTTCTTTCCAGTGTAGCAATATATGCCCAAAAGATAGTAACCTGCCCAAAGAGTTTGCAAGTAGACCAACTACTGGACACCGCGGCACAACTCTCAAAGAAAGGAGACTATAAAAAAAGCACCGTTGCGGTAGAAGAAGCTTTAAGACTTTCTAAAATAGCAGCTTGCAAGCATGGGGAGCTGGCATCGCAAAGAAGCTTAATGTTGATTTATGCACAACAATACCAGTATAAAAAAGCACTTCACATATCTAGATATGTTGAAAAAATCGCCACTGAACTCAAGGATTACCATATTCTAACGACATTGTACGGAACAAGGGCTGTTCTCTACACCAATCTAGGCTTGTATAAAGAAGCCATTGGTTCGTATAACGCAGCCTTGGAAAATGCAACTCGTATCGAAGATAAAGACAGCAGAAATTATGAACTCGGCTTTATCAATTTTAATCTTTCCTCCTATTACCAGGAAACGTCTTTAGAAAAAGTAAAAGATTATCTTTTAAAGAGTAAATCACAAATAGAAGCGGTCAGCAATAACAGCAAAACGGTTCCTATGAACAAAAAAATGGACATGCTGGTGTCTGTTAATACCAATTTGGGTATATTTTACTACATGCATAACAATCCTGATCGCAGTTTTAAAAAAGCAGAGGTCTATTATGGTGCTGCTCTGAATTTTGCCGAAAAATATAAAGAAGACGTTGGAATAGATACCAAAATAGATTTATATGAATCCTTGTTAGAATTCTATAACGGGAAAAAGGAATATCAAAAAGCTATCCTATATGGTGAAAAGATGCTGTTGCTGGAAAAAACCTACAGTATGCCCTATAACAGAAGAGTTGGTTATATGGTTCTGGCAAAAGCTTATTTGGGGGCCGGCAAAAATGAAATTTCCAAAGATTATCTTGATCTCTATTCAAAAATCAACGACAGCATCACTTCTGTGGAAAAAGAAGCTGTAGAAGAACCGGTAAAACAGAGCATCAAAAAAAATGAAACCAATTATTCCGATAAAGTTAGAACAATCTTTAAGATTGCAGGGATTCTAGTACTTTTAGTTCTGGCAGGATCATTTTTTCTTTGGCATTTCCACAAAAAAAAATTAAAGAAAAAGTATGAAGCCGTTATAAACAATCTTCAGGCAACCCATAACGCCATCCCAGAAACACCAATTCGCATTGAAATAGAAGAAGACACTAATCATGCAAACATCACTATTTCCGATGATACTTTAAAAACACTTCTCAAGCGACTCGAAAAGTTTGAAACATCTAACCGTTTCACAAAACAAGATGTCAACTTTGGCTATCTTTCAAACTATTTGGGCACTAACTCAAAGTATCTTAATAATATCCTAAAACAATATAAGGGCAAAACATTCAGTCAATACATTAATGACCTTAGAATCAATTACATAACAAAACAACTTTACGAAAAACCAAAATACCGAGAGTATAAAACCAGTTATCTTGCTGAAGAATGCGGTTTCTCTTCTAGGGAAGTTTTTACAACGACTTTCAAAAAAATAACCGGAATACCACCATCTTATTTTATTGAAAATCTAAAGAGAGAGAACTTGGAAAACAATACCTCCCAAAACTCCGCTATCGAATAAAAAAATGGCTACAACACAAGTCTGCAGCCATTTATTAAAAATACAAAAAACTTTATTTCTTAATTAGTTTAATTCCCTTCAAATCGTTTTGAGTTTTAAGGAAATATACTCCAGCCGGGAGATCAGAAATGTTAAGAGACATACTATTTTCTACTGTAGCAGATTTTACCAAAGTTCCGTTTGCAGAATAGATTTTAACCTCTTCGGATTTCTGATGTGATTTTATCTGAATCATATCCTTCGCGGGATTTGGATAAATGGCAATTTTTGAAGTGGACGCAACATCGTTTACAGCCAATTGATTGTCAGTACATGTGACCTGAGTTGGGGCACTGCTACTAGTTTGTGTACCGTCGTTATTTCCTAACTGCCAATAACCATCCCAGCCCCAAGACCATAATGAGCCATCTGTTTTGATACCCGCGGATGAGTTTGCACCTGATCTTTGCGGAATATATTTCCAATCAGTCCCAGTTCCAACTCTTGTAGGAACATTAACGTCTGTAGTTGTTCCAATACCTAATTTACCGTTTGAATTATATCCCCAAGTCCATAAAGATCCGTCGGTTTTTGTAGCAGAAGAAGCTTCTTTTGTGGCACCAATAGAAGACCAATCTGTCCCTACAACTTGCTGTGGTGTGCGGTAGATATTTCCAGTAGTGCCAATTCCCAATCTACCATTATTATTGTGCCCCCAGGTCCATAATTCGCCGTTGGACTTAAGCCCCAAAACGTGGTATGCACCTCCTACTACTTTTTTCCAATTTGTATCTGTTCCTATCTGCGTAAAAGTGTCAGTTTCTGTAGCGCCCGGATGGCCTAAACCTGTCTGACCTTCCCAATCGCTCCCTGCGGACCATAAAGTCCCGTTTACTTTGATACCATAAGAATTCCAATGTGTAGCTAATACAGATGCCCAGTCTGTTCCTTTGGTAACCTCTTGCTGCCAAGACGTGTAATATGCATTACTTGTTCCTACTCCTAGGCCACTCCAGTCATTGTAGCCTGTCCCCCACATGGTACCATCTGCCTTAATAATCATGGTATGAATATCCCCAGCCGAAAAAGCTTTTACATTTTGCTGGATTATCGTAGGCACGTAAAGGTCGGTTTGGTTTCCAAGCCCAAACTGCCCATAGCCATTATTTCCCCATGCATAAAGATCCCCATTATTTTTTTGGGCTAAAGCAAAAGAACTTCCTACAGACAAATCTTTCCAATCATTTGCTGAGCCAATCTGAACAGGGTGTTTAATTTCCTCTGAATTACCCACTCCATTTCCTAAACCATAAGTACTCAATCCCCAAAACCATAGCGTTCCGTCTTCTTTCAATGCAATACTGAAATTTTCCCCTTGTTCCACTTTTTTCCAGCCCGTTAAAGAACATTGGGCATTAGCCATAACGGCCAGCAAAAACATCAATAAACTAACTAATGATTGCCATCTTTTTCCAAAAAATACATTTTGCAACATAATAATAAAATTTTAAAATTGATGTTGCAAAGAAACCGTTTACTATTCACAGAAATAGTATGTAATCTGTAATGATTTCTGTAAATAAAACCAATTAAAAATTACCATTAGTCACTGTATATCAAATTTTTATAAAATTAATATACAAACATTCGTCTCCTATTTTTGGACTTTTATGAGAATGGATGAATCATTAGAACTAATTCTTAAAAAAAAGATCTTACTTCAAAATTTTTGATAAAACCAAATTCACCTCATCCACATTTTTGACATGATTTTTCCGCATCATCAGCTGGTTATTTTTTTCTTTCAGTGTAGCTTCTGATGGATTTTGTGTAAGATATGAAATGATTTTTTTGAACTTCTCACTCTGGTAAAATTTATCCTGTGGATTGGCAGGAAAGTAACCCAGAAAAACATGGTTCTTAACCACCAGCTTATCAAAACCAATATCTGCAGCCAGCCACTTAAGCTCAACGGACTTCAACAGATTTACAGCCTCTTCCGGCAATTTACCAAAACGATCTGTCAACTCATTCTCAAACTGATGAAGGTCTTTCGGGGTATTAATATCAGCCAATTTCTGGTAGAGCATCAGCCTTTCCTCGGTACTGGATACGTAAGAATCCGGCAACATCAGCTCCAGATCGGTATCTATATTCACATCTTTTACAGAGTTAAAGAGTTTTTGACGTTCTTCCTCATTCTCAAAAAGATTTTCAAAATCTTGATCATCTTTCAGCTCTTCCAATGCTTCCTGCATCAGTTTTTGATAAGTCTCAAATCCCATTTCGTTGATAAATCCACTTTGTTCGCCACCCAAGAGATCGCCGGCTCCGCGGATCTCCAAATCCTTCATCGCAATTTGGAAACCACTTCCCAAATCCGAAAATTGTTCGATTGCTTCCAAACGTTTGCGCGCATCTGATGTCATCATATCAAAAGGCGGCGTAATGAGGTAGCAGAAGGCCTTGCGGTTGCTTCGCCCCACTCTTCCGCGCATCTGGTGAAGGTCGGCCATCCCAAAACGTTGGGCATCATTGATAAAAATCGTGTTAGCATTTGGCACATCCACACCACTTTCCACGATAGTTGTAGATACCAAGACGTCGTACTTGCCATCCATAAAATCCAGGACATTCTGCTCCAGTTGCTTGCCATCCATCTGGCCGTGACCTGTTATCACTTTGGCATCAGGAACCAATCTCTGGATTAACCCGGCAATGTCTTTCAGGTTTTCAACCCTGTTATTGATGAAATAAACCTGCCCGTCCCTTTGCAATTCATAAGAAACGGCATCTCTTATGATTTCTTCACTAAAGCCGATAATGCTGGTATCCACTGGTTGCCTGTTGGGCGGTGGTGTTTTGATCACCGAAAGGTCGCGCGCCGCCATCAATGAAAACTGTAACGTCCTTGGGATAGGCGTTGCCGTCAGCGTCAGCGTATCCACGTTGGTCTTCATTGTTTTGAGCTTATCTTTTACAGAAACCCCAAATTTGTGTTCTTCATCAATGATTAATAGTCCAAGATCCTTAAACTTTACTTTATCCGACACCAACTGGTGTGTCCCAATTACAATATCGATTTTGCCGTCTTTGAGGCCTGCCAAAGTTTCGGATTTTTGTTTTGCAGTCCGGAACCTGTTTAAGTAAGAAATATTGACCGGGAAATCCTTCAGCCTTTCTTTGAAACTGCGGTAATGCTGGAATGCCAAAATAGTTGTAGGCACCAGAATCGCTACCTGCTTGCCATCCGTTGCCGCCTTGAAAGCAGCCCGAATAGCTACCTCGGTTTTACCAAAACCTACATCGCCACATATCAAACGATCCATCACACCTTCGGCTTCCATATCTTTTTTCACATCCACAGTGGCCTTTTCCTGGTCGGGTGTATCCTCATAAAGAAAACTGGCCTCCAACTCATTTTGCAGATAAGAATCTGGGGAATACTGGAATCCTTTGGCCGTTTTTCTTTGAGCATATAGTTTTATAAGGTCAAAAGCAATCTGTTTGACTTTGGCTTTAGTCTTCTGTTTCAAAGATTTCCACGCCGGGGAGCCGAGTTTGCTTAGCACAATTTCTTTACCGTCGGGGCCATTATATTTAGATATTTTATGAAGGGAATGGATGCTTACATACAACAGGTCGCCATTCTTGTACGACAATTTGAAACATTCCTGAATTTTGCCATCATTATTAACCTTTACCAAGCCCATAAATTTCCCGATACCGTGATCGATATGGGCAATGTAATCTCCAACTTTCAAAGACATCAAGTCTTTCAGCGTCAGTTGCTCAGATTTGGCAAAGGTATTTTTGGCCTGGTAACGCTGGTAACGATCGAAGATCTGGTGGTCTGTATAAACCAATATTTTATTGTCCAGATCTACAAAGCCGCCGTGCAACTCGGACTTGAAACTCTTAAAAGGCAACTCATGTTCCAGCTCTTCAAAGATTGATTGCAGCCGTTCTTTTTGCTTTTCTGTAGAAAAAGAAATCCAAGTATCGAAGCCCTGATTTTGCTTGCCTTCGAGATCTTCTATCAGCAACTGGAAATTTTTGTGGAAACTCGGTTGTTGCGTTTGGTTGAGTTCCACGGTTTTAGGGTTGCTTAGCTTTAGAGATTGCGGGCTGAAGTCAATGGTTTTGAATTTTCCAATACCTTCTGAAAATTCATCTTCCGAAACAAATAGCTCCTGCGGTGTCCTGTGCTTGATATCCTTGCTAAGGGTTTCAAATTTTTCCAAGGATTTTTCGTAAAACGTATTAATTTTACTGAATCCTAGATCGAGATTTTGTGAAACCACAAAACTGTCCGCCGCAAGAATGTCAAACAGCGGAACCTTGCTGCCTGCAACAGAAAAATTCATATTGGACACTAGCTGAAAGTCCTCAATTTTGTCAACCGAGAGCTGTGTTTCTATATCAAACGTTTTGATACTCTCTACTTCGTTCCCAAAAAACGTAATCCTGTAAGGCTTCTCATTAGAAAAAGAAAAAACATCCACAATCCCGCCACGCACAGAGAATTCTCCCGGCTCGGACACAAAATCTGTCTGGTTGAACTGGTAATGATTCAGGAGTTCGTCCACAAAATCAAAGTCCAGCTGATCGCCCACTTTGATATGGTGGGAAATGGCTGTAAAGTCTTCTTTTTTCAGAACTTTTTCCGCCAATGCCCCTACAAATGCAACAATCATCTTCGGAGATTTTCCCGCGTTGATTTTGTTAATTGCTTCGGTGCGCAAGACCAAGTTGGCGTTTTGAGTCTTTTCTACCTCGTACGGCTCCAGGTGAGTAGCGGGAAAATAAAGAACATTGTCTTTGCCCAAAAGATCCTCCATCTCTGCATTGGCATAGAGAGCCTCCTCCTTGCCGTCAAGCAGGTAAAGCACCGTTTTTTTTCGGGTAAGGAATAATTCTGCCGCAAAAATTGAAACCGCAGATCCGGCGCTGCCTCTCACAGCAATATTATGATGATTGGTTATTTGTGAAAAAATCTCATGTCCAAATTCTTTTTGTAAAAAATCCGGCAGAAGATTTTGACTGATTTTTTTTAATTCCATCCTGTAAAATATACACCAAGTAAACAAGGTGATTTTTGGTTATCAATACAAACGCAAAAGCGATCCCGAGAATATTTTCGGAACCGTATTGCATTGCAAATTTACATCATTTTTTACAATTAATTAAAAAGTCCATCCCGCTAACCTAAAAGCTTAGTTAAGACCTGCAGCATTTTTGTTGGCACAGTGTTTGAAACTTGCCATTGAGTAAAAAATAAAATTATTATGAAAAATGTATTCAAAATTTTAGGCGCATTCCTATTTGCTTTTGCGCTATTGTCAATCACTTCGTGCTCGAAAGATGATGACCCTGTAGACAACGATTTCTTTGCCGGAACTTACAAAGGCAAGATTAGCTATTATGACGGATCTACAACAAAAAATGTTGATAACGGTAGTGTTTTTGTAACCAAAATCGCAAGCGGTACAAAATATAACTTTGCGTTCTCCGACAACATCCCTAATATTAATGGTGTTGAGTTTGAGAAAAAAGGTGATAACATTCTTGTAAGTGTGGGAGCTAATGACACCGCTTACATTAGAATTGATAACAATACACTCAAAATTGCTTATCTTAAAGACGGCAAAACTTGGACTGCAAACTGTACCAGGTAATACACAAAATTTTAACACAAATCCCGTTTCTTTAATAGAGACGGGATTTTTTGTTCTTATTCTAAAAATGCTAATTTTGCATCATAAAATTATTTAAGTTGAAATCTGTTTTAAAAAAAGGTCTTCTGCTAACATTGTTATCTCTGATGACAATGCAGTGCAAAGATGACGACACGCAGATTTTCCGTACCTATGCCGAAGGTAAAATCACTTATTCCGACGCCAAATTTCTCCAGGATCCCATCCATCTTATAAAAGACAAAAAAATTATTGCGGAGACTTACCCAAAGGACAACGGCAACTTTGTTCTGGCTGGCCCGTATGACAAAGGCACTTATCAGCTGCAACTCAAGAATTATAAAATCAAATCTTTCTCTACCGACACGAAAGGCTGCCAAATCTCCGCTGATTCTTTGGCAATAGAAATCCCCGATGGTATCACCTATGTTATTTTTAATAATATTGAACTGAAATAATGAGAAAACACTGTACGGCTTTTCTCTTATCAATTTCGATGTTGGCATTCTCCCAAAAAAGAAAGCAGGATTGGACAGAGAATGTCCGATTTTCCGTGGATCCACATTTCAAAATCATGACTGCCTTGGGTCATAATTTTCTAAAAGAATCCTTGGGTTATTTCTATGGATTTGGACTGGGTGTCAATGCCAACCTTTATAAAAATTTTGGACTGGGTGTAGAGTACACTTATTTTTTGGCCAACATTAAGGATCCCGGTTTGTTTGGTTATCTCGGTGCTCCATCTATGAATAACTTTGATTGGTATATTTTCAGGAAAAATGAGATCAGCGATCAATTCTTTATAGAAGCACTTGCCGGCTACAGTACCTATAGGATGAAAAGCCCTTATCTTGCAGGGTCAGGAAGTTTTGATGAAGGTAATGGCGGTGTTCATTTTGGGGCAAAGGGTGTTTATACAATAGACACAGAAGGTTTTCAGCAAGTAGTTTTTGGGACAAGGCTTAATTTTTACAATGCAAAAATTGGTAATCAAAACTCTGCAATTGCCAATTATTATTCAAAAGCTACACTCCTTAATTTCAGCTTGGCGTACCGGTTTAATTTTTAAGCCCTTTTTAAGTTGTTATAATTTCTGGTTAAAATCAATTTAAATTTTAGTTTTTTCAAATTTTAGAATAAATTTGCTTCATCAAACATTACAAATCAGACTGATATGAAAAATTTATTAACAGCATTGATGCTTACTTTGGGCCTTGGCCTTGCATCTGCTCAAACTGCAGCACCTGTAGTTGCTCAAAAACAAGCTAAAAAAACAGAAAAACAAGCTAAAAAAGCAGAGGCCAAAATGGAGAAAACAGCAGCCAAGGCTGAGGTTAAACTCAAAAAAGATGGGACGCCAGATAAACGATACAAAGCCGCAAAAACGCTGAAAAAAGATGGGACACCAGACAAGCGTTACAAGGTTAACAAATAATTTTCCTAATCTGTGAAGAAGAGAGGGATGATTTAATTTTTCATAACTTTTATTTTTTTAAGACTTTGCATTCTTTGCAAGGTCTTTTGTGTTTGGTGCATGATTTGTTGGATAAGTAACATCAATCAAAAATATTATTATGACACCCAAACCAATGCTTACCCTATCTCAGGTCATGGAAAAACTGAGAGAAAAAGGAATTACGGACGAAATCAGGATGAACAGTCATAAAAAATTTGTTGTTTCTGGAACTGGAAAATCCTATAATGCCCAAGATCTTAAAATAATTCGCGTTTATCGGTTCGAAGGAGCTAGTGATCCAGATGATAATATGGCACTTTACTTGGTAGAAGATTTTTACGGCAACAAGGCCATGATTATCGATTCCTATGGCGCAGCCAGTAATTATGACGGACCGGAATTTGATGAATTCCTAAAAGCCATCCCAACAGAAGAAAAAGAGGAATTTGATTTCTAATTCCTCTTTTATCAACTAACTTTGATAACAAGCAAGGTCTTTTTAAGACCATCTTCTATACCTTTCCAATAATAATTGAAGAAGGATCGTTGCTTGTTGCGCTCCACATCTACATCCACAGATTCGGGGAATTTTTCAGAATCTTTTTTTACGAGTAGGTTGGCAACGGCCGACAAAATGTTTTTCTTCTTTTTTGTATCTTTATCCAACAGGTTGACTTTAAGATCCTGATGTTTGATTCGGAATTTGCCCATCATCCTGTCATTATTCCCTTTGAAATCAAAAGCCAAACTGGTTATTGTTCCCGTAGCCGTAATGTTCATATAAGGTTTTATAAATGGCGTAATGTCCTCAGCAGGAAGTTTCCCGATAAAACCCCTAATTGTGAAATCATCCCGCATGTTGGCCGTATCAAAATCCCAGTTCACCTTCATTGGCGATGCATCCATAAACCTGCAATTAATAGCAATCGGAACCTTTGTTGGTGCACCTTTTTCCTTGTTAGAATTCAGGTTTTTAACATTCATATTGAAATCTGTAAATATCACTTTACCAGGACCGTTGGTATCCGGCTTATCTTCCTCATATACCAGTTTTGACTGGACTAGATTGAGGTTTTCCACCACCAGAGGAAATTTAATTGACCTCAACAATTTGGAGTACAATGGTTTTTCTTTGGGATTATCCTTTGGGATTTTGCTTCGGAAAATATTGGCATCCACACGGGAAAACTTTGCATTCTTAATCATAACATCTGGCTGATCCCTTTTAAATTTCCATTGCAAGCCCGATAACTGCACACGATTAGCCGATAGATTAAATAGGTCATTTTCCATCGGGATCATTTTCACAAACTCGTTGCGTGTTACTTTTGGTTTCATGGCAAAATATTGCAAATCAACATTGGCTGGCGTAAGGTCAAACGCCGATAAAGTCAAATGATAATACGGCCCAGCATCATAAAAAAACTGTTTCCCGCTTATCTTATAATCCTGATAAGTAAATGGAAATTTGTTTTTGGAAGTTTCTTGGTTCATTAAAAAATGACTGACATTGGCGTTGAGTTCTGCCACCGAAATAGATTTTTCCCCATTAGCTTTGAAAACAGAAATACCTCCATTAACAAGGTCAAAATTCTCAAGATTCAGGTTAAGATTGTTCTTTTTGGTTGGATTTTTTTTAACCACCTGATCTCTATTCCTGACGACAATATCCGGAGAAGTTATCTGAAGGTTTTTAAGATTGATTTTATTTTTACCAAAAGCCAAATTGGAAAAAGTCATCAGTTGACCCTTGACCTGAAACAGGCTTTTTTGATTTTTGAATTGATTTTCCCATGATTTGAAATTGATGACAGGTTTCAGTTCAAAACCTTTAATTTGCAGTTTTTCGCCATTAGTATTTATTTGAGCCGCAGAAAAAGCATATACCGGACTGATGCCGGCGTACAGTTCTTTGGCATTAATAGTTAAACCATCCAACGAAAAAGGAAGGTCTTCAGCATTTTGATTGAGTACAAGATTTTTGACATCAAGATCCAGATTTTTAGCAAAAAACACTTGGAAATTATCTGCCTTCTGAATGTTGATACTACCATTCTCTATTCTGATGTTACTGACGATGAATGGCATTGGATCATTCTCCGCTTTATCCTTGTTTGGGCGTGCCAGCCTTATCCTTAGATTAGGTTTTTTAAGCTCAACAACCCTAGCATCAACCTTTTTATTTTTGAGCAGCTGAACCAGTCCGAGCCTGCTGATTTCCAAATGTTGCAGTGTACCATCCAGTTCTAAAACATTGTAGTCGTTGGGCTCTTTGGTTTTTATAATAACATCATCTGCCGTAATTCCACCACTTAAAATTGATACATTAAGCGTCCTGTAACTGATCTCGTATGGCGTTTTATTTTTAAGATAACCAGGAAGTTGGTATTTCAGCCAAAGGCTAAAGCCAATATTGATAATCAGAAACAATCCCAGTAGAGAAACAGCAACAATCAGTGGTATTTTTAACGATTTTTTCATCCGTATTATAATTATGAACAGAGGACTAAAAACCGTTCCAAATTTACACCGTCAATTCTATTACATAACCTTCATGCCCGCGGACGTTGATAAAATCGCCCCCTTCAAATGACAGATACTGGCCTTTGATCCCATTCAGTACTCCACTGAATTCGGGTTTTTTGTCTAGTGTAAACACATTAATTTTTTCAGGTTTCTCATAAGGATAATCCAACTTCACCACATTCTCATCGCTGACAGCAAATTTCTTGAATTCATTAGGGAAATACTCAGCAACTTTATTACGGAAATCAATCAGATCCAGCGTATCTTCGTAGTCATCCTGCAGCATTTTTTTGGGATTGGTTTTGTCTGGCATGTGGTTTTTCAGTTCTACCTCAATCATCCCGGCTTCGTATCGGTTGTCTGTTACGGCAATGGGCAGCGCAAAAGTAGCTCCCTGATCTATCCATCGCGTAGGGATCTGATGTACCCGTGTAACACCTACTTTGACATCTCCCGTGTAAGCAAGGTAAACAATATGCGGTACCAACTGAATTTCCTTTTCTACCTCCAAGTCTCGCTCGGCAATCCCAAGATGCGCCGTAGAAAGCTCCGGGCGAATGATGGTATTACTGGCGTACGGACTTTCAAAAAAACATTTTTTACAAAAACCCATGCGGTAAATCTTTTCATCGCTCCCACAATTCACACACTCGTAGCCGACATGCCGGATATGAAGCTTTTTTCCAAAAAGCTGATTCATATTAATCAGATCATTTTTAAGATTGAGATAATATTGGATGGGCTGCCCATTTTGAGTTGTCATTTTGAGAATTTGACCTGCAAACTGCATGAGATAGATTTTTTATTGGTCAATAAAAGTAGACAATAGAACTATTGAAACCAAAAAAACCATAGAAAATAAAAGACTTTTTTCTTTAATGCTTATCTTCGCGATACAATACAAATTATGAATTATCTTGTTACCGGAGGAAGCGGGTTTATTGGCTCTCACCTGACAGAACAACTTTTAAAAAATGGACATTCTGTCATCAACATCGATAACTTTGATGATTTTTACGATTACAAGATCAAAGTTAAAAATACACTTGCCGCAACAGTGCATTCCGAGTTTAGTTTTGATAGCAAAGAAACAGACATCAAAAATCTTATAATCAAAACAAAATCAGATAATTACCAATTACACAACCAAGATATTAAGGATAAAACCGGTTTGGAAACCATTTTTCAAAATAACCCTATCGATATGGTCATCCATCTGGCGGCATTAGCCGGTGTACGGCCTTCTATAGAGCGTCCCTTGGATTATGAAGCCGTCAATATCCGTGGAACGATGAACCTTTGGGAGCTGTGTAAAGAATTTGGTATAAAAAAATTCATTTGCGCCTCTTCATCAAGCGTTTACGGGAATAATGACAAAACACCTTTTGCCGAAACCGATAATGTTGACAATCCTATTTCGCCTTATGCTGCTACCAAAAAATCGGGCGAAATATTAGGCCATGTGTACCACCATCTTTATCATATCGATATGATCCAGCTTCGGTTTTTTACCGTTTATGGGCCTAGGCAGCGGCCGGATCTTGCGATTCACAAATTCGCAAAACTTATCGCAGATGGACAGGAAATCCCTTTCTACGGCGATGGTTCCACAGCCCGTGACTATACCTACATCGATGATATTGTAGACGGCATATTACAATCTGCTCAATACCTGCAAACACACGATCATGTTTACGAAATCATCAATCTGGGTGAAAGTGAAGTGGTTACATTGAATGAAATGGTTTCTACGATTGAAAAAACACTCGGAAAGACCGCTATCAAAAAAACACTGCCAATGCAGCCCGGCGATGTGCTGAAAACCAATGCAGACATCCAAAAAGCCAAGACGCTGCTGGGCTATAATCCTGCCACCAACTTCCAAAATGGCATAAAAAAATTTGTGGAATGGTTTTTGGCAAATCGGGATTAATACTGTGATGGGATAATAGCATCTAAAATAAATCATCAGATTATTTTTAAATATTATTGAAAATCAGTAGAAAAATATATAAAATATCACCTAATTTTTTACTTTTGCAAAAAATTTAATTATGTATTGGACATTAGAATTAGCTTCCTATTTAAGTGATGCACCTTGGCCGATGACCAAGGCAGAGTTGATCGATTACGCCATCAGAACAGGCGCTCCTATGGAGGTTGTGGAAAATCTTCAGGCCATTGAGGATGAAGGTGAGATCTATGATTCTATAGAAGAAGTATGGTCAGACTATCCAACGGACGAAGATTTCCTTTGGAACGAAGACGAATATTAAGATAGCAATTGGCTGATGGCTTCTTGCTATCGGCTTTTAAAATAATTATTAATGCAATTAGCCACTGTTAATTGCCAAAAGCTGAATAAATGAGTTTTTTAAACACCGTTCTTAAAAGTTTTTTGGGAGACAAAAATGCAAAAGATTTAAAAGAAGTAAAAAAAGTTGTCGCAAAGATAAAAGCAGCAGAACCTAATATCCAATCTTTGACAGATGACGGATTGAGAGATAAAACTGCAGAGTTTAAAGAAAAAATAAAAACTGCAGCTGCCAAATTTACAACCCAAATAGAACAGGTTAACGAGCAGATAAAAAACTCTAGTAATGTAGATGAAAAAGAGGCTCTCTTCAACAAAATCGAAGGTCTTAAAAAAGAATCTTACGAGGTAGAAGAAAAAGTCCTTAACGAAATCCTGCCTGAGGCTTTTGCTTTGGTGAAGGAAACATCGCGCCGTTTAGCCCAAAATGGAGAAATCCGCGTAACTGCAACCGACAGAGACCGTGAATTGGCCGCTACCAAAGACTTTGTAGTTTTGGAAGGCGATACCGCAATCTGGAAAAACGCTTGGGATGCTGCCGGAACGCCCGTTGTTTGGGACATGGTACATTATGACACGCAGTTCATTGGTGGTGCCGTATTGCACTCCGGGAAAATTGCCGAGATGGCAACCGGTGAAGGTAAAACATTGGTAGGGACACTTCCTATTTATCTTAATGCACTTCCGGGACGTGGCGTACACGTGGTAACTGTTAACGACTACCTTGCCAAAAGGGACTCGGCTTGGATGGGGCCATTGTACGAATTCCACGGTTTGACGATTGACTGTATCGATCTTCACCAGCCTAACTCCGATTCCAGAAGAAAAGCTTACCAATCCAGCATTACTTACGGAACCAATAACGAATTTGGTTTCGACTACCTGAGAGACAACATGGTAACCAATCCATCAGAACTTGTGCAAGGTGAACTGAACTTTGCCATTGTGGATGAGGTTGACTCTGTATTGATTGATGATGCAAGAACGCCATTAATTATCTCCGGGCCCGTACCACAAGGTGACAGACAGGAATTTGATGTGCTGAAACCATCTGTTGACAGGATTGTAGAAGTTCAGAAAAGAACTGTTACAGCCATCTTTAACGAAGCCAAAAAACTTATTGCCAATGGCAATACCAAAGAAGGTGGTTTCAAACTGCTTCAGGCTTACAGGGGTCTTCCTAAAAATAGGCAATTGATCAAGTTCCTTTCAGAAAGCGGAAATAGAGCATTATTACAAAAAGTTGAAGGCCAATATATGGCAGACAACAACCGTGATATGCCAAAAGTAGATAAAGACCTTTATTTTGTCATCGATGAGAAAAACAATCAAATCGATTTGACGGACAAAGGTGTAGAATATATGTCTGCGGGTAACGAGGACCAACAATTCTTCGTGCTTCCTGACATCGCTACAGAAATTGCCGAACTCGAAAAGAAAAATCTTTCCAAAGAAGATGAGTTTGCAGCAAAAGAAGACTTATACAGAGACTTCGCGGTGAAATCCGAACGGGTACACACGATGAATCAGTTGTTAAAAGCATATACATTGTTTGAAAAAGATGATGAATATGTGGTAATTGACGGCGAAGTAAAAATTGTAGATGAGCAAACTGGCCGTATTATGGAAGGTCGCCGTTATTCTGACGGCTTACACCAAGCGATAGAAGCCAAAGAAAATGTAAAAATTGAAGCAGCGACTCAAACCTTTGCGACAATTACCTTACAGAACTATTTCCGTATGTATAACAAACTGGCCGGGATGACCGGTACTGCGGAAACCGAAGCTGGAGAATTCTGGCAAATTTACAAACTGGATGTAGTGGTAATCCCTACTAACAGGCCTATCCAGAGAGATGACAGACAGGATTTGGTTTACAAAACCAATCGTGAAAAATACAATGCCGTTATCGAGGAAATCGAGAGATTAACTTCTGCAGGACGACCTGTCTTGGTGGGTACTACCTCGGTAGAGATTTCCCAATTACTTTCGAAAGCATTACAGTTAAGAAAAATCCAACACCAGGTACTGAACGCGAAACTTCACAAAAAAGAAGCAGAGATTGTTGCCGGAGCCGGTGGACCAGGCGTTGTAACCATTGCTACGAACATGGCAGGTAGAGGTACCGATATCAAACTGAAAGGCGAAGTAAAAGATGCCGGCGGTTTGGCCATTATTGGTACAGAAAGACACGACTCCAGACGTGTAGACAGACAGCTGAGAGGTAGAGCCGGCCGTCAGGGAGACCCGGGAAGTTCCCAATTCTATGTATCTCTTGAAGATAACTTGATGCGTCTTTTCGGTTCCGAAAGAATCGCTAAAATGATGGACAGAATGGGTCATAAAGAAGGTGAGGTTATTCAGCATTCTATGATATCCAGGTCTATTGAGAGAGCTCAGAAAAAAGTGGAGGAAAACAACTTCGGGGTCAGAAAAAGATTGCTGGAGTACGATGATGTGATGAACAAACAACGTGATGTAATCTATAAAAGAAGAAAGAATGCATTATTTGGTGACCACTTGAAATACGACATCGTCAACATGATCTACGATACGGCTGCTGCGATTGTAACCCAAGCCAAAGCTTCCGGTAATTATAAAGATTTTGAATTTGATATCATCAAATACTTTACGATGGAAGCGCCGGTAAGCGAATCTGTATTTGCAAGCACTCAGGTGGCGGCGTTGACAGATTTGGTTTTTAAAAAAGCAAAAGAAGATTATGACCAAAGGCTGGAATTGTTAAAAGAAAAAGCGTTCCCAATTATCGAGAATGTTTACCTTAACCAGGGTTCTATGTTCAAGATGATTCAGGTTCCTTTTACAGACGGAACCAAGACAATGACTATTGTAACCGATCTTAAGGAAGCTCATGATACCAAGTGCGAAAGCCTGATTACCGATTTTGAAAAGAATATTTCTCTTGCCATCATCGATGAAAATTGGAAAACGCATCTTAGAGAAATGGATGACCTGCGTAGATCTTCGCAAGGTGCTGTTTATGAGCAAAAAGATCCTTTGGTTATTTACAAACAAGAATCTTTTTACTTGTTCAGCGAAATGGTTGACAAGGTGAATAAAGAAATTGTATCATTCTTGTACAAAGGCGAAATCCCTGCATAGATTTACCCTATATCATTATACAATCCTGTTGATTACTCAACAGGATTTTTTATTTATAACCATTCTTAATAATCTGATAAAAATCACAATTATAGTTAATTTAGAACAATTAAAAATAATATATTTGCAGAAATATTTCCCTTAAAAATGAAGAAAACGATCATATCAGCTTTGGCACTCATTTCAACAGTTGCCTATGCTCAAAAGAAAGACTCAACCAACTCAAAGACTATAGAAGAAGTTATCATTGATAAAATGGTAAAAAAGCTGGACACCGAATCTTCTAACAAAATGCCAGTCAAATTTATTGAGAATCCACAAGTTTACTCTTCAATTGACAAGGGGATTCTGGAAAATGAAAACATTTTTACTGTTGACGATGCGTATAGAAACGTTACCGGCTTACAAAAAATGTGGAACCCAACAGGAAGAGCCGGAGATGGAGGATCTTACTTCGTCCTGAGAGGTTTTCCTTCGCAAGCCTCTACTAGAAACGGAGTGGTTGCGCCTGTTACATCTACTATAGATGCAATAAACATAGAGAGGCTGGAGTTTTTGAAAGGTCCTGTGGGAACTTTGTATGGGAGCAACGTTGCCTCTTATGGCGGACTTATTAACAGGGTTACCAAAAAACCTCAGCAAAATTTCTTTGGTGCGGTTTCCGCCTCCGCTGGTAGTTACAACACTTACAGAGCAACTGCAGATGTGAATGCTCCAATAACAAAAGACTTGCTTTTCCGGATCAATACAGCTTATACCAACGAAGGAAACTTTACCAAGACCGATGCTAAAAATCAATACACCACATTTGCACCGAGTTTAACCTACAATGTTTCTGATAAACTGCAATTGAATCTGGATTATGAACTGTTCAACAATCGAGTAACCGCTAATCCTTATTTCTTTTATCTTTCGCCAAAAACCCTTAATGGCATTGATAATATGAAGGATTTGGAAAGAGTTGCAGGCTTGGATTACAAAGAATCTTTCACCGGAAAAGATCTCTACATGAGAGCAAGAACTTCTAATATTTTTGGAAATGCAAGATGGAAGCTTAACGATAACATCACTTCCAATACTTATATCAACAATTCAGATTCTTATTCAGACGGTTACAATCCCTATTTTTCTGTGGCGTATAACCCTACGTCTACATCTTACAATGTTACCAGAGCTGACCAATCTACCGAAGGAAGTAAAAAATCATGGTTTCAAATCCAACAAAACTTCAACTTCAATTACGATTTCTCCAATGGGATGAAAAACCGAACAGTTGTGGGGTTTGATTACATGAGAACTACGGAAAGAATGCGTTACAAGTATTTGAATTTTAGTTTTGATACGGTAGCGGCATCGGGTGCAGATTATTCGGGAATGAATGGCAACGCACTCGCTTCCTTGTACGCAGTACCTACCAATGTTTCCAAATGGGACTATATACGGGATTTAAATACGTATTCCGGGTATGTATCCAACTTGTTTACCCCAATAGACAATCTCCATATTATGGCCGGAATCCGGTATGAAAATAACGATTATCTAGGTGGTACGTCCGGACCAAATGTGGAAAAGGCTTACAATCAGTCCGCATTTTCTCCTAAAGCAGGTATCTCCTACGAAATTGTAAAAGATAAATTTTCTGTCTTTGGTAATTATCAAAATTCTTTCAAATCCAACGGTTATTATGTGTCTGATATTGGAGGTAACACAACACTGTCAGATCCCCAAAGAGGAAACCAGTTTGAAGGAGGTTTCAAAACCAGTCTGTTTCAAAACAGATTCAACGCAACAATTTCGTACTATAATATCAAGGTAAGAAATCAATTATTATATACAGGAGAATATACTCCAGCTTTTTCTGCGGTTCAGAAGCAAGCTGGATCTACGCTCAGCAAAGGATTTGAACTTGAAGTTAACGCATATTTAGTGAAAGGATTTTCACTAGTTGGAGGCTTAGCATACAACGATACAATTGATCAATCCACCGGTTTAAGACCTACAACCGCAGGTTCTTTCTGGAATGCCAATTTTAACTTGGCTTACCAATTTATTGATGGCATGGTTAAAGGTCTTGGCTTTGGTTTTGGCGGTAACTACGCTAGTGACAACAATGTGACAGGTGATTTTGTTTTACCTAAATATTTCGTTTTGAATGCCAATGCGTTTTACGACGCCAAAAGATTCAGGATAGGAGTAAAAGTTGATAACTTTACCAATCAACATTACTGGACCGGCTACTCTACCGCAAACCCTCAAAAGCTTGCTAATTTCTTAGGAACCATTGTTTACAAATTTTAATAAACTTCTGTAACTTGGTTTTATAATCTGTATGATAAAGAAACACCACCATAAAAAGAAACCCGGGTTTTTCAAAAAATGGTCAGCCAAACTACATCTGTGGTTTGGCCTGTCCATTGGGTTCCTGATTTTTATTATTTCGATTACCGGGGCACTCTATGTTTTCAAAGATGAGATAGAAAATGTCACCCGCAAAGAATACATCTATCACAATGAGGCTAATATTGTCTCAAAAAAGGTCATCCCCATCCGTCAATTGGAAAAATTGGTGAATCGACAAACCAAGGAGAAATACCCGATCCATTGGGTAAACGTCCCGATAGATAAAAAAATGTCTTATCAGTTCTGGTGGTACGAGCATCAGCCAGATCAATGGAATTATTTTGATGAATTTCCTATTTACAAATTGGCTTACGTTAACCCTTACAACGGGAAAGTGCTTCAGGTTTATGATGAGAAAAACGGTTTTTTTGCCATCGTAAAATCCATTCACTGGAGTTTCCTCCTCAAACAGGATTGGGGGACTTACGTTGTTGGCATTCCGGTGATTATCTTTTTGATCATGCTAATAACTGGAATTATCCTATGGTGGCCAAAAAATAAAGCAGCAAGAAAGCAACGTTTCAAATTTCAATGGAAAGACACTACCAAATGGAAAAGGAAGAATTATGACCTTCACAACATCCTTGGTTTTTACTCATCGATTTTTGCATTGATACTAACGATTACAGGACTGTTTTATGCTTTTTTTGTAGTGCAGGCAATGATATATGTGGTGTTTTCGGGAGGCGAAACAACCTATCCCGATTTCTCCAAAATTGTTACTAAGGCACCTCTAGAAATGAGGACAGAACACACTTTGGATAAAATTTCAAACAAAGTCATAGAACTTTACCCCGATGCATATTCTTTTTCATTGGATTTGGGTCATCCCCACATTGATGATCACGAGCATCCTCATTATGAAGTGTATGTCAAACATCTTTCCTACTCTTATCACAAAAGCAGCAGCCTAATTTTTGACGAGAATTCGGGGGATTTATTACATACGCATGATCCAAAAGACAAAAACCTAGGAGAAAAAGCTGTCGCGGCCAATTATGACATTCATGTAGGTGCTATATTGGGATTGCCTACCAAGATCATCGCTTTTTTAACCAGTCTTATAATAGCGTCTATGCCTATTACAGGTTTTATGATTTGGTGGGGAAGAAGAAATAAAAAATTAAGCTAAGATTAATATTTAATACATATTACATTCAATTTTTTTTTAAATTTAGCCTTTGAAATTTTTAAAACCACATGTCATTACTAGATTTGTCCAGGCAAGTTGCCCTGGGAATAGATATAGGCGGGACCAATACCAAGTTTGGACTCGTTAACCATCGTGGAGAGATCCTTGCCAAAGGGAGTATTAAAACCGATGAGTATGAGAAAGTTGAGGATTTTATAGACTCTCTTTACCAGAATATAGAACCATTAATCAAAACATATTCCCCTCATAAAACCCTAGATGGTATAGGGGTTGGTGCTCCCAACGCCAACTATTACAGAGGGACTATAGAGCAGGCTCCCAACCTGCGCTGGAAAGGTGTTGTACCGTTTGCGGAACTTATGAGTAAAAAGTTTGGTGTACCCTGCAAAATGACCAATGATGCCAATGCGGCAGCCTTTGGTGAGATGATGTTTGGTGCAGCCAGAGGGATGCGGGATTTCATCATGATCACTTTGGGGACAGGCGTTGGCAGTGGCATTATTGCTGGCGGAAACTTGATTTATGGCCATGACGGATTTGCCGGAGAATTGGGTCATACCATTGTAAAACCTGGTGGAAGAAAACACTGGAGTACAGGATCCGAAGGTAGTCTAGAGGCTTATGCTTCTGCAACTGGTATTGCCATTACTGCAAAAAAGTTCCGGGCAGAGTTTCCGGATTCTATGCTGAATGAATATCCTGAAGACGAAATCAACTCCAAAACAGTCTATGAATGTGCATTGAAAGAAGACCCAACAGCCATCGAGGTTTTTCGCTACACAGGACAAAAATTAGGCGAGGCTCTAGCCAACTTTGTGATGTTCTCTTCACCAGAAGCTATTTTGCTTTTTGGAGGCGTTATCAAAGCCGGTGACTTCCTGCTAAAACCTACCAAACTACATATGGAGAGAAATCTGCTTCCTATTTTCCGCGGAAAAGTAAAATTAGTTTTCAGCGAATTGGATGAAGCCGATGCAGCTATACTTGGGGCAAGCGCCCTAGTATGGGAAAACAACAATAAATAATTGATATTAGAAATCCTTTGCCCTTTCTACTAATGGGAATAATTTTTGCTATTAGTCTTAGAAAATCAAAGGATTTTTTGTGCAATGACCAGAGATTTATTAATCATTCTAAGTTTTTTCCTGATCAATTGTAATGGGCAAAAATTATTTACGTACTCTTGCTATTAGAGTACCAGTACCGAAGCATAAGTTCATTACAAACGGACTAGTGTTATCAATTGCAGTTACAGCAGCAGGCTGTTCCAGCGTAGACAGCCAGTCACGCTCACCCGATACGGATAATACGCTAACCAAAGGGCAGGTTGCCACTTTCCCGATCAGTAAAGGTTTTAAGGTTTTCAACGGGACAAGATACAAAAACACAGGTTATTTCGATCAAATAGGATTAGTTCCTTTTACAACAGTCTATGACGTCTGGAATTTAACTTGTGATGCAAACAATTGCTATAACGTGCCAGATAAAGAGGCATTTAAGAAGGTACTTACGAGCTACGTGTCACAATTCCGCTCAAGCGAATATATTGCATTTGATTTTGAAAAGATTGTAATAGACTCTGCCACTTCAGAAGAGCAGGCAAAAAATGAAGTTACCTTGATTAAGCAATTAATCGCATGGGCGCGAGAAGCGTATCCCAATGCTAAGCTTGGCATGTACGACTACGACTTCAACGACAAATTCCGTGACATCAAAGCACAATTGTATCAACAAAGTGGATTTGATTTCTTTGCTCCAACCTTGTATCAACGCTGGCCAAACCATGCCTCATGGCGTGTAAATCTACAAGCTGTTGTTAATAATGACCGGGCAATAAACGCATCACTACCTATTTATGCATATGTGTCACCCTACAAAGCCGGACGGACAGCAAGTGGCTTACTGACTGATGCAGAGTGGCTGGGAGAATTATCTAATGCCGGACAAGCTCTTAGCGGTATAATCATCTGGACAGCAAATACACAAACCGATACGCTCAACACCACCCAAAGTTGGATAGATAACTTGCGCTGGATGATGTCTTCGCATTGATTGTTAAATATGATAACACCACGACAGTTTCCAGATTAAATAAAGAGAAAGCAGTTCTAAATTTTTAGAAATAATTTAAAATTAATTATAAATAAATTGGATGAAAAGACATAGCTGTCAAGGGCTACAATATAAAAGAACAACAAACAATGGATATATTAATCCTTCTATTTTGTTTCTTGGATAGGAATAATATTTGCTATCACCAATCCGGAAGATCAAAAATATTTTTCTTTTGAATAATGACAACACGTTATCTATTAATCATTCTAAGTTTTTTCCTGATCAATTGTAATGGGCAGGAAAAGAAATCAAAACCTTTAAACAATCAAACAATGGATAAAAATAATTTGGAACACGCCACATTGGCAGGCGGTTGCTTTTGGTGTGTGGAAAGCTGTTTTCACATGCTAAAAGGTGTCGCTTCTGTTACCTCTGGATATTCCGGAGGGCATAAGGATAACCCTACTTATGAAGAGGTTTGCACCGGAACCACAGGTCATGCCGAAGTGGTGGAAATAACCTTTGACCCAAAGATCATCACTTATAAACAGCTGCTGGAAGTTTTTTGGTTTCTGCATAACCCTACTACTCTGAACAGGCAAGGGAATGATGTAGGAACACAATATAGGTCATCTATTTTCTACCATTCTGAAAAACAAAAACAAGAGGCCGAAGAATCTATGAAAGAATCGGAAGCCAGAAAAGACTGGAATGGCAAATATGTAACCGAAATTGTTCCTTTTGAAAAATTCTGGCCTGCAGAAGCTTATCATCAAGGCTACTACAATGCCAATCCTACACAGCCCTACTGCAGCGCAGTAGTTGGTCCCAAGATCCAAAAGTTCAAAAAACATTTTGGAGAAATGGGCTGGTTAAAATAAAAAAAGTGGAACGCGATGTTCCACTTTTTTTGTTATTTCCATTCCTGATTTCGTTTGTTATCAGATCTTTTTTTGCCATTATCAATGTTATAGGCAAATCCAATTCCCAAGGTTTGTTTGAGCTGGGTTTTCTTAATTTGGTTATGATCATATAAAAGATCCAATGTCACATTGGTAGAGATATACTTGTTGACTTTCAAATTCAGGATACCACTATAAGATAATACAAGACGCTCCGGGTGATCCAGATAATTTGAAAAAACCGATGCGTTGTTTTTTAAAGAGATGTTCTCCATCAATTTCAATTTGTATTGTGCCGTTCCCAAAAAACCGAACTGGAACAACATCGCATCGCCATCATTTTTTAATCCGTAATTGCCGGCATACTGCAGATCTTTATCCAAAACAAATGTAAATCTGGCATTGGCAGGTCTTAGTGTCATAGTGAAATTATCGGATGGCTTGTATGTAAAACCGACACCCAAATTAAGGTAACCCGGCGACATAAAGTTGGAGATTTTGGCAGCATCTGGATTATTTCCGTCGCTGTAGCCTGGTGCAAACTGGGAGATGAGACCTGCGCCACCGGAAACGTACCAGTTGGTCTCGGCTAGCCTTCTACCATAATTGGTGGAAAGATTAATAACATCCTGCGTCTTCCTGTTGCCCACACCTTGGGTATTATTCATCCCATAGCCTAGAATAATAATATTTTCCCAAAGATCTTTACCTTTCTCATAGGTGAGGTTATAGTTGACACCAGCCTGCCATCCGATATTGTTGGCGCCACCGGCTACCCAATTAGAAAAAGCGGATTGGTTAAGCATCAGCGTATTTTGCCCAACAATAGACCAAGCTTTTGTAGAATCCTGCACAGGTTGTTCCTGAGCCTGCATTACCAAAGCGAACAAAGTACTGCTTAAGAATAGAATTTTTTTCATCGTTTTATATTTAATAAATTATTATCGGTTGATAAAAGGCTTTATAACGCCTGTATTACTGTCTCTCTCCATCTTGTACCCCAGATTGTACATAATACCGATGCCAAGCGTCTGCTTTCGTTGCAATTTTTGAATCTGGTCGTGGTCATACATCATTTCCAGGCTTACCACTGTCGTAATGTATTTATTAAATTTAAGATTAAGGCTAGCAGCATAATTAATATCCACGCGCTCCGAATGTTCCAGATAATTGCTGAAAAAATTAATCTGATTGACAAAGGAGGCATCTTTAAAAAGCTTGATCTTGTATAATACATTCAACATGGCACCCAGTTCAGATCTCATGCTTTGTCCATCCCTATCCAAACCGTAATTTCCTGCGAGCTGTAGTTTTTTATCCAGCACAAACGTAAACTTACCATTAATTGGCCTCATTATTACCTGAAAATTTTCGTTGGGGTTATAAGATAAGCCTAAACCGATATTAAGATAAGCAGGCGCCATAAATTTCGAAATCCGATCGTTATAGCTCGGATCCGGCGTATTGGAATAATTAAAACCAGGTGTAAACTGAGACAGAAATTGGAACCCTGTAGAGAGGTAATAATCCTTTGCCAGCTCATAACCATAATTGGTTAGTATATTAATATAATCATCTGTCTTACGCGTAGATTGCCCCGTAGAAGATACAAACCCATAACCCATCTGGATATTATTATCAAGATAGTGCCTGTCTTTTTTGTAAACAATATTGTAGTTGATTTTTCCAATTACCCCAATATTATTGTTCCCACCTGCGTACCAATTAGCAAATGAGGACTGATTAAAAACCAGGCTATTCTGTCCAAATATAAACCAACGCTTAAGTGTAGGGAGTGTAAGAATAGAGGACGGCGTCAGTGGGCTGGAGTCTCCTGCATTGGGCGCTACCACAATATTATTATTCAACTTTACAGTATCTCTGCGGATTGATTTAATTTTAACGATTCTGGGGTTAGCCAAACTGTCCATATCAATTCCTGCGGAGTCCCATTTTTTTTGGTTTATAGAGTCTATCAATTTATGATAGTCTGTGATCTGAGCTTGTAAAATACAGCATATACACAACAAAAATAGGGCTGATATCTTTTTCATTAATTCCTAATTTGATGCAAAAATAGTAAATCAAAATTTTACAAATCTGTCTTTAACGCCAAATTATCGCTTTCTTAAAGAATTTGCGGACAAAATTGCCGCCACAAAAAGTTGGCTGCATTATTGTGAAAACAAAATAATGCTACTGAAATCGATTAGAATCCAAGCCCTTATTGCGCCGATCGCCATGCTTGTGCTGATGTGGAGTTTCTTCGCCTTGCAGGCCATGGGCTTCTTCAGTGGTTGCGATGGCGCGATTATACCGCTAATGCCGCAAGGATTGAAAGGTGTACTTTTTGCGCCCTTATTGCATGGCAGTGTAGATCATATTGTCAGTAATTCGTTACCTATTGCCATTCTCCTCTTTTTGTTATTTGAATTTTATCCCAAAATTGCATGGCGGATTTTTACCATTGGTTGGATCGCCTCCGGACTTTTGGTTTGGCTTCTACCCCCTATAGACATCCATACTGGAAATTGGAATTATAGCTGCATCATAGGAGCAAGCGGTTTGGTTTACATGTTAGCATTCTTTATATTTTTCAGCGGAGTTTTACGTTGGGATATAAAGTTGATGACAATTTCATTAGTAGTAGCACTCTACTATGGGAGCCTTATTTGGGGGATTTTTCCCGAAGAATTTTTTTATCAGCTACAGGAACCTAGCAGGATCAGCTGGCAGTCCCACCTTTCTGGCAGCATCACTGGGCTGATGCTGGCTTTGATTTTCCGAAAACAAGGTGAGAAAAAAATTAAATACATCTGGGAATACCCCAACTACTATAGCGAAAAAGATGACAAGCTGTGGCAAGATTATATTGCAAACCACCCTAATGATTTTGAGGAACTGCCTCAGCTTAAGCAAGAAAGCATTTGGGATTACCTGGACGAAATTCGGAAAAATGAAAAATAGTTTCTATCTTCGTAATAACCCAAGTGATCATGTCCTACGAAGAATATTTGTATATCATAGCATTACGGCAATGCAAAAATCTTGGCAATGCCAACCTTAGAAAGCTTATCAATAGTTTGGGCTCTGCAAAAGACGTATGGCAAGCCTCTCAGAAAACTCTAATGTCCATTGATGGCATCGGGAAAATTAGGATAAAGGACATTGGTAACCTTGAGTTTATCAACTCCGCAGAAAAAGAACTTGCTCATTGCGAGAGACACGGCATCAGCATAGTTTCTATTGGAGAAAATAGCTACCCTCAATTATTGAAAAACTGTGACGATGCACCCGTTCTCCTCTTTTACAAAGGCAATCTTGACATAATCCAAAATACAATCAGCATTGTTGGCACCAGAAAATTGACGTCCTACGGAAAATCATTTATTCAGGACTTATTAACCGAGCTAGCAGGTAATCCCATTTGCACCGTGAGTGGACTTGCATTGGGAGCAGATACTTGCGCCCATGAGGAATCTCTTAAAAACAACATCCCTACAATCGCTGTACTTGCACAGAGCCTAGACAGCATCTACCCCGCCGCTAATAAGAGGTTAGCGGATAAGATATTGGAAAACAACGGCGTGCTAATGACCGAGTATGCCAGTTTTGATGGTGGCAACAAAGAATACTTTTTACAAAGGAATCGTATTATAGCAGGTTTATCGCCTAATCTTATTGTAGTGGAAACGGCATATGGCGGTGGTTCTGTAACCACAGTCAACTGTGCCAATGGTTACAACAGAGATGTCTTTGCCCTACCGGGAAAAATTACAGATATTTACAGCCAAGGTTGCAATATGCTGATTGCTCAAAATAAAGCAGAAGCTATTGTCAATATCAAAACATTGGCTCAAAACCTCAACCTATCATTGCAACCTCAACTATTCCCCGAAGAAAAGAAAAAGCAGGAGATTAACCTAGTCATGGTCGGAAGAAAATTCCGACCATTTTTTATGTTTTAAAGACTTTAGCA